>NZ_CP108041.1:2912694-3251542 GCF_036173065.1 Rhodococcus sp. NBC_00297 | reverse complement strand
CATCGACACCGCAGCCCCCAGAGAGGCCAGGGCAGGGAAGAGGGAGAACCAGGCAGCCTTCCCGTCGGGCAGGGTCTCGCCCGTCCATCCGAGCGGCCAGGTGAGCAACCCGAGCAGAAAGACCACGGCGCAGGCCGCCGCCAGTGGCCGGAGCGCACGCTGACCCCGCCGGCCGAACGACGCGGCGCCCAACGCCAGTCCGGGTCCGAAGAACAGGACGAGCCCGACCGGAGTCCACCAGGACGCCGACACCCCCTCCAGATCGCGGATGAGCGGAATCGACACGAGCAGGTAGAAGACGTAGCCCACGCCGATGAAGCGGCCGAACATCGTGAGGATCTGATCGGCCGCGCTGCGCTCCGCCGTCGTCACGACTTCCTGCGTCGACGAGGAAACGGCAACCACCCGTCCTCCAGTGCCCGTTTGTACAGATCGGTCTTGGTCGGGGCAGGCCTGCCGGCGTCGGCGTACTTGAGCCGGATGCGGCCGAGATAGTCGTTCACCGTCTCGGGTGAGATACCCATGGTCGACGCGACCCGCGTGGCGGTCTCCCCGGCCGCGTAGAGCGTGAGGAGCCGTCGATGCTGCGGGCTCAGATCCACCGCGGCGAGGTCGGGATCCCCGTCGATGGCCGCCGCCCAGTCGATGGTGGGCACCATCTCGCCCCGGGCTGCACTCCGCACGGCGTCCACCACCGCGTCGATCGGCTGGGACTTGCGCACCACACCGAGCACACCGGCGCGGGCGGCGGAGCGCACCAGGAATGGATCCTCGCCCGAGGTGAGAACCAGCACGTCGAGACCGCGGGCGCGGATGGCCTCGACGTTGGACACCGGCGACGATCCGTCACGCAGTCGAAGATCGAGGATCACCAGATCGAGGTCCGTGGTCGCGTCGAACAGCTCGGCGACCGTGGGGGCGCTCGCGACGAAGTCGAGGTCGGGATGATCGGCGAGGGAGTCCCGCAACCCCCGGATGGTCAGCTCGTGATCATCGACCATTCCGATACGCGCACGTTCGACCCCCACCGGACCCCCTCAGCCACAAAGTCGTCAGAGCATAACCATCTGACCGGTCGTGTTGTGGTGCCAGGTGTCAGCGCCGGAGCTCCTCGGCGATCGCGAGAACGCCGATGCGCACCTCCTCGAAGCTGGTGCTGAGCGGGCTCAGTCCGAGCCTGATGCCGCTCGGGGCTCGGAAGTCGGGGATGACACCGCGCTTCCACAGCCGCGCCGTGACCTCGCGGAAATCGGGGTGATCGAGCGTGACGTGTCCCCCGCGCTCGTCTGCGTTCTCCGGCGAGGCGATCTCCACGCCCAGTGGCACCAGGTCCGAGCGCACCAGCTCGAGCGCGTACTCGGTGAGAGCGACCGACTTCGCGCGGATCGCGTCCATGCCGACCTCGCCGATCATGGCGAGCGTGTCCTGCATCGCGATCATGCCGAGCACCGGCGGGGTGCCGCTGATGACGCGTCGCACGCCCTCGGCCGGGACGTATCCCTGCTCCATGGCGAAGGCGTCGGCACGCCCCATCCATCCCCATACGGGCTGCCGGAACTCGGGCAGATGCTCCGCGCGGACGTATGCGAACGCGGGCGAGCCGGGACCCCCGTTCAGGTACTTGTAGGTGCAGCCGACGGCGAGATCGACGCCCCACTCGTCGAGACGGAGCGGCACGGATCCCACCGAGTGCGACAGGTCGAGCACCACCAGGGCGCCGACGTCGTGCGCGACACGGGCCGCCGCGGACGCGTCCGCGAGAAAGCCCGAGCGGTAGGCGACATGACTGAGAAGCACGAAAGCTGTTCGCTTGGTGACGACATCGGCGATGTCCGCAGTCCGTACGCCCGACCGCCGGTCCGAGTCGATCCACACCAGCGTCAGGCCGAGTTCGGACGCGATGGACTCGAGGACGTAGCGATCGGTCGGAAAGTTGTCGCGATCGAGCACGATCTCGGTCCGGCCCGGCCTCAGCGCCGCCGCCCCGCGCGCGATCTTGTAGAGCAGGACGGTGGTGGAGTCACCGATGACGGTCTGCCCGGGTGCTGCACCCAGGGCCACTCGACCGAGCGTGTCGCCCAACGTGATGGGCAGCTCGAACCATTCTTCGTCCCACCCGCGGATCAGCCGGCCACCCCAGGCCTGCGTCATGAACGTCGAGACACGCTCGATGCTCGCCGTCGTCGGCCGACCGAGCGAATTGCCGTCGAGATAGGACACGACGGGATCGGCGTCGTCGGTGTGGAAGCGAGAGCGGTACTCGCGCAGGGGGTCCCGTGCGTCGAGGTCTGCTGCGGTCATGGCTGTCCGATCTCGGTGCGGGCGGCGAACAACTCGGGGAAGAACGTCAACTCGAGGGCGCGCTGGAGGAAGCCGACACCACTGGAGCCGCCGGTGCCGCTCTTGTGCCCGATCGTACGGAGCACCGTGCGCATGTGCCGGAACCGCCAGAGCTGGAAGTTCTCCTCCAGGTCGACGAATTCCTCGAACGCCTCGTACGCGGCCCAGTTCTCGGTCGGGTTCTCGTAGACGTGCGTGATCAGTGGCATCAGATCGTCGTTGCGCGCGTACGGCGCGGTGACATCTCGCCGCAGCGCACTCTCCGGAACGTCGAGTCCTGCGCGGGCCAGGCACCGCCACAGGGCGTCGTAGACACTGGGTTCCCGGTGCACACGAGTCAGTAGATCGGTTGCAGTAGAGTCGGATTCGAACACCGTCAGCATCGCCGCGTTCTTGTTGCCCAGCACGAACTCCACCGCGCGGTACTGCGCGGACTGGAACCCCGACGAGTTTCCCAGGAACCCACGGAACTGCGCGTACTCGGTGGGCGTGAGTGTCGCGAGCACCGACCACTGCTCGGTCAGCGTCTTCTGAATGTGCTTGACACGAGCGACGCACTTCAGCGCGAACCCGAGGTCGTCGGCGTCGAACGCGTCGCGTGCGGCGAGCAGTTCGTGCAGCACGAGCTTGAACCACAGCTCGGTGGTCTGGTGCTGGATGATGAACAGCAACTCGTCGTGATGCTCCGGGACACTCACCGGCTTCTGCGCACTGAGCAGAGTGTCGAGATCGAGGTACGCCCCGTAACTCATCCGCTCGCGGAAATCGGTGACGATGTCCTTCTCGATGGCGCGCTCGTCCATTGCTCCTCTTCCGTCGATTCCCCCGAGCCTAGGACGTAGATTCGAGGGATGAGCGAGTCCTCGGAACGAATCGACGTCGTCCTGCACCCGGACGCCGTTCGAGACCTCGGCACGGTGACCGACCTGGTGCAGTCCGCGCTCGCTGCGCGCGGCGCCACCGGGGAAGTGCACGTGTCCGACGATCCGTCGGTCGCATCGGGCGACGTCATCGTGGTCCCGGCCGCGGGCGGACGCGTCGGCACGCAGGCGAGTGACCGGTGTGTGGTGCGTGTCGACTACGGCTACGTGGCCGCGGACCTCTCGGCGGGCCTGCACGCCCACATTCGCGGACGGGGACTCGGCGGGCTGCGCTACGCCGTCGACAGGATTCACCATCACCGACTGCACCCGGCGACCGTCGAGTCGTATGGGGCGCACCCCGAACAGTTCGCCGAGGTGCGCGGCACCGGCGGACCCGTCGTCGCCCTGATCCATGGCGGTTACTGGCGGGCACCGTGGCGTCTCGACTCGCTCGATGCGGCGGCGATCGATCTCGCCGACCGCGGCTACACCACCTGGAACGTCGAGTACCGAACACCCGACGAGCACGGATGGGAGACGACGGCGGCGGATGTCGCCGCGGCCCTGAAGCACGCTGGTGCGCAGGCCGTCATCGGCCATTCGGCAGGAGGTCAGCTCGCGCTGCGCTGCGCCGCGGATGCCCGTCCCGCTTTGGCCGTGAGCCTCGCCGGAGTCCTCGACTTGCAGGTCGCCGACGACCGCGGCCTGGGTGACGGCGCGGTGCGTGCCGCCCTCGGCTCGCGGTACACGGATGCTCACGCGGAGTCGTCCCCCAGAGCGCGACTGCCACTCGGGGTTCCGCAGATCGTGGTGGTCGCGGCGTCGGACGATCCGAACCTGAACGACATCGGCCGCGAGTACGTCACCGCAGCATCGGCCGCAGGTGACGATGTCACCCTTGTCGAGGGCCCGGGAGACCACTTCAGTGTCGTCGACCCGCGGTCGGAGATCTGGCCCGCCATCGTGGAGCGGATCGAGGGACGACTCCCCCGCTGATCGTCACTCGTGCGCGGTGTACTCCGCGTCGGTGACGGGGTCCATCCACACGACGACGTCGTGCTCGTCGTCGCCCTCGTTGATGGCGAGGTGCACCATCAGGCGATCCGGTGCGGCGCCGTGCCAGTGCACCTCGTCGGCCTCGAACAGCACGCGGTCGCCGGGATGGATGACCTCGACCGGCCCGCCCTGCCGCTGGCACTGACCGACGCCCTCGGTGACGAACACTGTCTGGCTCAGCGAGTGGCGGTGCCAGTGCGTGCGCGCCCCCGGCATGAAGTGGACCAGGTTGGCGGAGACCCGCGACGGGGCCGGAGCTGCGGCGACGGCGTCGATGTAGACGTCGCCGGTGAACCAGTCGGCCGGACCCTTGGTGGTCGCGATCGAGCTTCGGGTGATCTGCATGCGCGGTTCCTCTCGTCGGTGGTGCTGGTGTCCAGCATTCGCGGTGCCGGTCCACGGGGGAAGTCCCTGCCGAGGAGCGCCCCGGCAGGGCACCCCGGTCGTCTAGGTGAACAGGGCGTCGACGATCGCAGCCTTGTCTGCAGCGCTCTGCGGATGCGTCAGCATGCCCTCGACGGCGAACACCACGACCTTGGTCCGCGCGGCAATCCGCTCCTCGGCGACGCCGACGTGGCGCAGTTCCTCCGCGACCAGCGCATCGGCCATGGCATGGAAACCGTTGTGCCACTCGTCGATCGGAGCCGACACCGCAGCGCGGGCGTGAACGGTGTCCACCAACCGGTGGTAGCGCTCGAGTTCGGTCACCACCCACGTCAGCCGTTCCTGCGGTGACGTCACCTCCAGCTCCGCGAAGCGCGTCAACGCCGTAGCCGTGATTTCGGTGAGGGCGGCGACGAGCAGTTCGTCCTTGTCGGAGAAGTACCAGTAGATGGTGTTGGGCGTGACGCCGGCGCTCTGCGCTATCCGGCTCAGCGGGGTGCCGTCGAATCCGGCCTCGACGAACAGGGCCGTCGCGGCGTCGACGATCTCGGCCCGTTTCTCCGCTCGATCCTGCGGACGTCTGTTCCGAGGCATGCGGTCACCCTATCTTGATGCTCGATCAAGACGCTGCTACGTTTTCTTGAACGTCAATCAAGAGGAGCCCGCATGCCTGACACCGTTCGCGACGACCTGTGGTTCGACTCCGGTTCCGATCGCTGCGCGATTTCGGTCCTCCGACCTGCCGGGCTCGACGGTTCCGCGCCGATCATCGTCATGGCCCACGGCTTCGGATCGGTGCGCGCGTTGCGCCTCCCCGCCTACGCTGACCAGTTCGTCCAGGCGGGCTACGTCGTCGCGATGTTCGACTACCGGCACTTCGGCGACAGCGAAGGAACCCCACGGCAGCTCCTGGACGTGCGCAGACAGCTCGAGGACTGGCGCAACGCGCTGGCCTTCGCCCGGCGACTCGACGCCGTCGACCCCGACCGCGTCGTCGCATGGGGCACCTCCTTCGGCGGTGGCCACGTCCTCACCCTGGCGGGCACGGGCGAACGACTGGCCGCGATCATCGCGCAGGTCCCGCACGTGGACGGCATCGCCGCCGTGCGTTCCGCCGGCCTGCGCCAGACCTTGCGTCTCGCACCGGCAGCCCTCTCGGACCAGATCCGGGCTCTGCTCGGCCGCGAGCCTCGCTACATCGACTCGATCGGCGAACCGGGTGCCGTCGCCGCCATGGTGTCGCCCGATGCCGCGGTGGGACGTGACCGCCTTCTCGAGGCGTCGGGACTGCAGACCGGTGACTACCCCGAGACGGTCGCCGCCCGCATCCTGCTCCACATCGGCCTGTACTCACCGGGGAAGACCGCCGCGAACATTCAGTGCCCCGCCCTCGTCCAGATCGCCACCGAGGACGCCATCACTCCCACGGACGTCGCGCTGCGCACCGCACGAAAGATCCCGCGCGCCACCGTGGTGACCTACGAGGGTGGTCACTTCGACCCGTACGTCGAGCCGCTCTTCCCCCGGATCATCGCCGACCAGCTGGCGTTTCTTCGCGACGTCGTGCCGGTCGCCAGGTGAGCAGAAGCGCCAGCGCCAGAAGCAGTTCGGCGATGTCGCCGCCGTAGTACATCAGCTCACCGGCGCCCTGGCGCTGATCGGCGGGAACCGGGATCTGGACGAGGAGTCCCGCGTAGATGAGTTGCGACAGGACGGCATGGCCGAGAATCGCTGCCCCGAGTATCCAGAGTCGGGTGGGTACCGAAGGCCGATGCGGTGCTGGGTCGAGGCCGGCGATGACCCACGCGAACAGACACCCCGCGAGGAAGAAGTGCAGGTGCACCAGGAGGTGCAGCGTCGCGCTGTGTGTCGTCGCCACGTAGAGCGGGGTGAAGTACAGCAGCGCGAGACCGCCGAGATTCAGGGCCAGCGCGACGATCGGGTTCGCTATCACGTGCACCGGCCGCGAGCGCAGGACATGGCCGATGGCACGGCCGTTCGGCGGCGACACCGAGCGCAGCACCAACGTCATCGGGGCACCGAGTACCAGCGCCAATGGCGCGTACATGCCGAGAAGCAGGTGCTGGTGCATGTGGCCGCGGAAGTCGCCGTCCGGGTAGGGCAACAGTGCGGGGACCACGGCGAGAACGAGGAGCCCGATGCCGACGAGGAAGCTCACCGTGCGCCACGGGTTCCATCCCCGCGGCTCATGCCTGCAGCTTTCCGCCGCAACGACATACGCGGCTGCCACCACGACGAGGATCACGACCGGTCCGAGACCACCGCTGCCGTGATGGGTGTCGTGCGCGAGCATCATCGCGATCGACGTGCGCTGCGCTGCATGAGCCAGCCGCCGGCGATGAGGAGGACACCGAGGGCGAGGAAGCCGAGGTCCCACCACAGTTGATTCGGACCGCTGCGAACGTGGTGGATTCCCAGCAGGTGGTGGTCGACGATGCCCTCGACCAGGTTGAACAGGCCCCACCCGACCAGAACCCACCCCCACAGCACTCGCGACGCCCACACCCGCCCGCGCGATCCGGTGACACGCGAGTACAGCAGTCCGAGACCCAGTAGTACGGCGAGCCAGGTGACCGTGTGGAAGACGCCGTCCCACAGCGTGTTTATCTGGAGGCCGTGGACGGTGTCGACGGGATAAGGCTGCAGGCCGATGTTGTCGTCGCCCGAACTGCTCAGCAGGTGGTGCCACTGCAGAATCTGGTGCAGCAGAATTCCGTCGACGAAACCGCCCAGGCCCACACCGAGCACGATGCCGGGCAGGGCGACTCCGCGGTCGGGCACGACGCCTTGTGGGCGTTCCGAGGTGACCATGCGCAGGGCAGTACCCGACGCACGGTCCTCGAAACTGTCGGGTTACTTCCGGCTGGGTGGCTGCAGGAACTTCATGGCACCGCGCAGGACCGGCTCGGGCACCTTGTCCTTGGCCGCCATCGCCTTGTCCATCACCTTCGTGCGCGTCTCGGTTCCGCGGCCGAACGCCTTGTTGAGCGCCGACCCGTCGGCATCCATCTGTACGTGCAGCGGCGGAGCGCCGTCCTGCTGCGCGATCGCATTGCTGATCACGACGCGCTGGATCTCGCTGGTGCCCTCGAAGATGGTGTACAGCTTGGCGTCGCGGTACCACTTCTCCACCGGGTGGTCGGTGATGTAGCCCCACCCGCCCATCGTCTGGATCGCCCGCTCGGTGGAGGCCACCGCGACCTCGGTGGCGGCGAGCTTGGCCATCGACCCCTCGCCGCGCTCGAAGGCGACACCCGTGGCCGCCATCCAACTGGCGCGCCACGTCAACAGGCGCGCCGCGTCGATCCGCATCGCGAGATCCGCCAGCGGGAAGGCGATGCCCTGGTTGTCGATGATCGGTGACCCGAACGCCTCACGCTCGTTGGCGTACTTCGTCGCGTACTCCAAGGAGGCACGGGCGATTCCGAGTGCCTGAGCGGCCACCATCGGTCGTGTCTGCTCGAGCGCTCCGAGAGTGGCGGAGCGACCTCTGATTCCGGTCTTCTCCGCTTCGCGCGCCTTGGCCAGCTTGTGCTCGAGCTTGTCGAGGCCGCCCAGGAGGTTGGCGCCGGGGATGCGGACACTGTTGAACTTCAGCTCCGCGGTGTGGGATGCACGGCACCCCAGCTTGTCGAGCTTGCGCACGAGTTCCAGTCCGGGGGTCCCGCCGGGGACGATGAACAGGGCCTGGCCCTTGTGACCGAGTTCCGGGTCCACATTGGCGTTGACCACGTGGACGTCCGCGATGCCGCCGTTGCCGATCCACATCTTGTGGCCGTCTATGATCCAGTCGTCCCCGTCCTGCCGCGCGGTGGTCCGCAGGTTGCGAACGTCGCTGCCGCCCTCGGGCTCGGAGATGGCGAGCGCTGCCAACTTCAGATCGTCCGGGGTGCCGAAGCACTGCGGTGCCCATTCGAGCATCTGCTCCGGCGTCGCCGCCTGGCCGATGGCCGACAGCGCGAGCGCCGGCATCACCACCGCGAGACCGATTCCCGCACAACCCCAGAACAGTTCCTCCATGAACACCGGCAGCGAGAGCCCTGTCGGGTCACCGATGAGGTCGCGGTAGAACAACGGCGAGTAGAAGCCGGCACGCGCCGCCTCCTGCAGCACCGGCCACGGGAACTCCTGCTCCTTGTCGTAGTGCTGCGCGACCGGCCGCACCACGTTCTCGGCGAAGTCGTGAGCACGAACGACCAACTCGTGTTGGGCCGGTGTGAGCGTCAGATCGAAAGCCATGATGTCCCCCCAGGACGGTTGTTTCGGCAGGGCATACCCCACCTCGACGAGTGTTACACGTCACTCCGTCTCATCAGGCAACGCGCTCGCCAACACTTGCGCGAGGTGCTCACCGCGGCGATCCGTGAGATCGGACAGCTGGGTACGGCAGGAGTAGCCGTCGGCCAGAATCGACGCGGTGTCCGCCGCCGACTGCACCGCCGGCAGAAGTTGCTGACCGGCGATGGTGACCGAGACGTCGTAATGCCCCCTCTCGACGCCGAAATTCCCGGCGAGCCCGCAGCAACCACCGAGGCGCTGCACATCGGCGCCCGCTCTCTCGAGCAAAGTCGCGTCTGCGCCCCAGCCCATCACGGCGTGATGGTGACAGTGCGGCTGCGCCACTACCTCTCGGCCGTTCAGGGACGGCGGTTCCCACCCGCGCTCGGTGAGCAGTTCGGCCAGCGTGCGGGTGGCCTCGGCGACCTGTGCGGCGCGCTCCTTGCCGAGCAGTTCCGTTGCGTCGCTTCGTAGTACACCGGTGCACGACGGTTCGATACCCACGATGGGAACACCGCCGTCCGACGCCTCGGTCAAGGCGTCCACGGTGCGTCCCAGGATGCGCTTCGCGGCGTCCAGTTGACCGGTCGAGATCCACGTGAGAGCGCAACACTGCTGCTTCTCGGTCAGCCGCGGCCGGTAGCCCGCCGCCTTGAGCACACGCACCGTCGCCCGGCCCACCTCGGGCGTGAAGTGATTGGTGAAGGAGTCGACGAAGAGCACGACGGGATCACCGGTCGTGGGCCGGTGCGATTCGTGGAACCACTGCCGGAACGTCGTCGGGGCGAATTCGGGTATCGAGCGACGCGGATCGATGCCCGCCGCCCGCAGTGCCAGCGGACCCACACCCGGAAGCCGTGCCGCGGCGTTGACGGCGCGCGGCGCCCGAGCGGCGACAGCAGCCCAGCGCGGGAGCCACCCGAGCGAGTAGTGCGCCGCAGGGCGTAGCCGACGTCGGTAGCTCTGGTGCAGCACCTCGGCCTTGTACGACGCCATGTCGACACCGGTCGGACAGTCCGAGGCACATCCCTTGCAGGACAAGCACAGATCCAGGGCATCGTGCACCTCGGGCGAGCGCCACCCGCCGGTGACGTCGGTGCCGTTGATCATCTCCTGTAGTACCCGGGCGCGCCCGCGGGTGGAGTCCTTCTCCTCCCGAGTCGCCAGGTACGACGGGCACATCACCCCGCTGGTGCCGGTGGTGTCCGCGCGGCACTTGCCGACGCCCGTGCACCGGTGCACGGCCTGACTGAAGTCGCCGCCGTCCTCGGCGTAGGCCATCGCGAGCAGCGTCCGAGGCTTCGCGGCCGGGACGCGGAGATCCACGTTGAGAGGTCGAGGATCCACGAGCACGCCGGGATTGAGGATGCCGTCGGGATCGAACGCATGCTTGACGGCACCGAACAACGCGAGTGCGTCCGCCGAGTACATCCGCGGCAAGAGCTCACTGCGCGCACGGCCGTCGCCGTGCTCACCGGACAACGACCCGCCGTACCGCGCCACCAGCGTGGCGGCGTCGACGAGGAACCGGCGGAACACCCCTGTCCCACCGGGCTTGTCGAGCGGCAGGTCGATGCGCACGTGCAGGCACCCGTCACCGAAGTGCCCGTACGGCAGCCCGGTCACCCCGTACTGCGTCATGAGGTCGTCGAAGTCGCGCAGGTATCGGCCGAGCGAGGCCGGCGGTACCGCCGCGTCCTCCCACCCGGCGTGTGCGGGCAACCCCGCAGGACTGCGCCCCGCGAGTCCGGCGCCGTCTGCTCGGATCTGCCACAGCCGAGCGGCGCGTTCCGCGTCGGTGACCACCAGGGAGTCGACCGCTCCGCAGCCGCGTGCGACCGCGTCGGCTCGGTCCATGGCCTGTTCGCGGGTATCGCCGACGACCTCGACGAACAACCACGCGGCGCCGCCGGGAAGCGGCGGAACCGCATGGGGTCCGCGGCGTTCGCGGACGACGTCGACGATGCGCGAATCGATGCCCTCGCACGCCGTGGGCGCGAACGTCAGGACGGTGGGCGCGGCGTCACCGGCGGTGGCGATGTCCGGGTACCCGAGAACGACGAGGATGCGGAACGCCGGCTCCGTCACCAGGCCGACGGTGGCGCGAGTGGTGACCGCGAGCGTGCCCTCGCTGCCCACCAGCATCCGGCGGACGTCGAAACGGTTCTCCGGCAACAGGTTCTCCAGCGCGTAGCCGGAGACCTGGCGGCCGAACATGCCGAATTCCGTTCGGACGGTTCCGAGTCCGCCGGCGACGATCTGCCGCAGCGCATCGAGAGTCGGAGACGTGGTGTCCCTCGGCAGGTGCAGCTGCTCCCCGCTGCCCGTCACCACGTCGAGCGCGGAGACGTTGTCGGAGGTCCGGCCGTAGCCGAGAGTGCGCGAGCCGCACGCGTTGTTCCCGATCATGCCGCCGACGGTGCAGCGCGTGAAGGTGGACGGGTCGGGACCGAACCGGAGCCCGTGCTGCGCCGCTGCCTTCTGCACCACCGACTGCACGGCGCCGGGTTCGACAGTCGCGGTGCGCGCCTCGGGGTCGACGTGGAGCACCCGGTTCAGGTGCCGACTGACGTCGAGCACAACCCCGGTACCCACCGCGTTGCCGGCCACGGACGTGCCGCCGCCGCGCATGGTCAGCGGAACCCCGGTCTCGCGGCACATCGCGACGGCCGCCGCGATGTCCTCGGTGCGACGGGGCCGCGCGACGACGAGCGGGTGCACGCGGTAGAGCGACGCGTCGGACGAATAGGCGGCGCGGGTCGTGCCATCGGTGAGCACGTCGTCGAGGCCCGCGCGGCGCAGTGCGCGGGCGCAGTCCTCGGCGGAGATCACCGTGTCGACGCTACCGGGCCGGGTGGGCGGGGGTGTGGGGTTGGCGGGGGCGAACGGGTGGGTGGGTGGGTGCGGTGCGGGTGGGTGCGGTGCGGGTGGGTGCGGGTAAGTGCGGGGCGGGTGGGTGCCGGCGCGCACTGCGCGGCAGTACGCGCTGGACGTGGCCTGCGCACGGTGCTGGGCGGTGAGCGGATGGTGGTGCTCGCTTGTCCGCGCACGCTCCGGTCGGGTGCGCCGGTTGTGGTGAGCGGGGGTGCTGACGGTCGCGCGGATCGGCGCGTCGGTCGGCGCCGCAGACGCGCACCGTGCAGCAGTACGCGCAAGTCCGTGGCCTGCGCGCAGTGCTGGGAGCTGCGCGGCCAGCGGTCACGGCGGATCCGAGCACCGTTCGGACACCCGCGCCGGTTGGACCGCGCGCGGCTGACCAGAACCCGCGCGGATCCGCATGGGAACCGCCAGGCCGCTGACCGCGTCCAAGTTCGAGTGCGATGGATTCGAGGTGGGGTGGCCGTGGCTGCGCTCGTGTTCTGCGGCGCCTGCTCCCCCGGCGTCTCGGGCGAACCCGTCGCGGAGCTGTGGGATCCGTGCACCATTCCGAGTGACGCCGTGGCGGCTGCGGGCGTGAACGCGGAGATTGTCGACTCGGGTCAGTTCGATCAGGGAAACAGTCATTGGCGGTACTGCTCGTTCCGGCAGGACTGGTTCGTCCTGACCATCTCGTCGACGACCACAGCGATATCAGAGTTCCGCGGAGACAGCCGATCCGTGAACCCAGAGGATATAGATATAGGCGGGCGCCCAGCGCTCAGCTTCCAGCAACTGCCGGGAACTCTCGACGAGGCCTGCCACATCGCGTACGCATCGACCGCAGGGGCAATTGAGTTCGCCGTGAGAAACGCGGGTGATCCATCAACTGTCGGCGACTACTGCGCAGAAGCCAGGCGCATTTCAGGCGCTCTCGAGAGCGCGACACCACCATGACGGGGGCACCGTGACAGGGTTGAACGAGCTCGAAATAACCACGGAGGCCGCGGAGCGATGTGCCCGTGCGTGCGCAGAATTCGCCGAAGGCATCACCGCCGTGAGGTCGACCATCCAAGTGCAGGACTTCGCACAGGGCTTCGGCACCCTCCCCTCCGGCCTGGCGCTGGCGCGCAAGTACTCCGAGCTCGCGGTGGGTGGGCCGGGGTCTTTGTCGACCTTGCTTCAGGCGCACATCGCGATCGCGTCGTCGCTCGCCGACACCTTCACCGAGATGGGTCGGAACTACGAGTCCACCGACAGCGAAGCGGCACAACACATCACGCCGAAGTAGCCGTCACTTCAGCGCATCGAGATCCGTCTTCAACAGCATCACGTTGTAGTCGGACCAGCGCGAGGCAGTGAAGTACAGGTCACGCCCGCTCGACTTCGGGTGGATGTACGGGGCGTAGACGCCGCCGATGGTCTCCGCACGCCCGAGCAGAGTTGTCATCGGGCTCCACGGTCCCTGCGGATCCGTGGCGGTGCGGGCGACGATCGAGCCCTGGTTCTCATCGCCGTAGAGCATCACGTACTTCTTCAGGTACGCGTTCCACGAGACGCTGAGCTCGCTGACCGGTTCGTCGACGACCTTCTTCGAATCGGCGACATCGGTCGACCACGGGCGCGCGACATCACCGGTGGAGTACTCGTACTTCGTCAGGTCGAGGATGTCCGCCGGTTGCACACGGGCGAGAAAGGCTGCACCGAAACGGCCGTTGGGCGTTCCGAACTGGTACAGCCAGCCGTCGGGACCCTTGGCGTATGCGTTCATCTGGAATCGGCCGTTGGCCTCGTTGACCTGAGCGACACCGGGAATCGTGACGCCCTTGTTGACGCGAATGGTCATCGGGTCCGTCGTCCAGCTCTGCCCGTTGTCCCTCGACGTCGCGATGGCCGAGAAGTTGGTGACCCACCGGCCGGGCGCTCCCCAACTCTGCACGGACATGTAGTTCAGGTACTGCACACCGTCGATGGCGATGGCGGCCGTCGGGATGGTGGTCACCTCGATCTCCGGCAACCGCAGCGTCGGGACGATCTGCTCGGCGTACCGAGGCGTCGCCGGCAGGACGATGGAGCCGGACGCGCTGTCGCCGGGCACGGCGTCGGGAACGGTGATGCCGTCGGAGAGGTTGTCGTCGCTGGACCGCAGCAGCAGGTTGTTGCGCCACTGCTGCCCGTTCACCGAGCAGTTGCCGAAGGAGTCACCGAACGCCATGAGCGTCTGGCCTGCGCCGTTGTCCCAGCTGATGCCGAGATCGGTACCCGAGATGCCGAAACGGTCGTACGTGTTGTTGGCGCTGAGAGGTCCGGTCACCCACCCCACGGACTGTGTGTTCCCACTGCGGATCGGGGCGAGCGGCTGCTGAGTCCCGCGCGGGTTGCTGCCCCCGCCGCCACTCGATCCGCTGCTACCGAAGAAGCCGCCCAGCAGTGACGAGCCGGGGCCACCGAGACCACCGCACGGTTCCGCGGACGCGACCGGTGCCGACAGCACACCCAGACCGCTGGCCACCAACGTCAGCGCGGCCCCCACCGCGATCTGCCGACTTCGTGCTCGCATACTCCGACCCCCACCGATCGACTGTGTGACTCACGTGACTCATGTGACTGATGTGGTGAGTGTTACCGAAAAGTGGGCACGCCGCAACAAAAGCACGTGTCGGTACTTGACAAATGAGAATTACATGGTGGGTATTTCAGCCGCGCAATGAGGGCGGCCGGTGCGCCCCCGACGGACGCACCGGCCACGAGGCCCACGTCGGTCCGCGGACTCCAGTCCAGTGTGCCCCTCGGACCGGACGGTATGCCGAGTCCTGAGTCACAAGCGTTTCGCGTGCACGCTGTCGAGCACCAGGAGAGCCGCACCCTGCACGACGACGGCGGCACCGTGCCCGGAGGACTGCTGCGGCGTCACCCTCCCGCCGAAGGTGGGCCGGTGGTACAGGACATGTGCACCCAGGGCGACGTAGACGACGTCGAGTCCGGTGTTGATCCACAAGGTCTTCCGCAGCTTGTCGGCCGCGACCTCGGTGGACCGGGCCGCCCCGATCCCGGCGATGGCGAGATCGATGGCACCCCAGCCCGCGGTCTGGATGCCGAAAGCACGGACCGCGGGAGAGCCGCCGCCCAACGCTGCGGCGGCACCGACCGCGACACTGCCGCCGCCCCACCAGAGAAGCCGTCGACCGAGATCCTTCGCGACACTGTGTGCTGACGTCATGGACACCAGTGTGCCCACTCGAGCGGTCAGACGATGCCGGTCTCGTGCAGGGTGCGCACCTCGTCGTCGCTGAGACCGAGCTCAGCGAGCACGGTGTCGGTGTCCGCGCCGTGCGGACGTCCGGTGTGGCGGATGCTGCCAGGGCTCTCCCCCATGCGCCACATGACGTTCTGCATGCGCACCGGCCCGAGAGCGTCGTCCTCGACTGTGGTGACCATCTCGATGGCGTTGACCTGCGGATCGTCGAGCAGCTCGCTCGGCTTGTAGACGGGGGCGACCGCCGCGCCGGCCTCCTCGAAGGCCGCGATCACCTCGTCGCGCGTGCGCTCGGCGATCCACCCACCGACGTATCCGTCGAGCAGGTCGGCGTGGGCCGCGCGCTGACGACCCGTCGCGAACCACGGCTCGTCGAGAACCTCCGGGTGACCGACGAGGCGGAGAACGCGTTCGGCGATGGAGTTGGCACTGGTGGAGATGGCCAGCCAGTGCTCGTCCTTGGTCCGATAGAGATTGCGGGGCGCGTTGTTGCTCGACCGGTTACCGGTGCGCTCCTGGTCGATGCCCAACTGGTCGGCGTAGATGATGCCGGGCCCGACCGCCGTCATGATGGGGCTCAGCAGATCGAGATCGATCTGCTGGCCTTTACCCGTCTTCGTCCGGTGCAGCAGGGCCATCGAGACCGCCGACGATCCCGCGATACCGGCCAGCGAATCCGCCAGACCGAAGGCGGGAAGCGTCGGCGGTCCGTCGGCCGAGCCGGTGAGGTGGGCGAACCCGCTCATCGACTCGACCAGAGTGCCGAACGCCGGCCTTGTCGAGTAGGGACCGGTCTGGCCGAAACCGGTGACACGCAACAGAATCAGACCCGGATTGATCTCGGACAGCACGTCGTAACCGAGGCCCCACTTCTCGAGGGTGCCCGGCCGGAAGTTCTCCACCACCACGTCGGCGTCCGCGACGAGCTTGCGGAAGACGTCGGCCCCCTCGGGCTTGCCGAGGTTCAGCGTCATGCCGCGCTTGTTGCGGCTCACCATCGTCCACCACAACGGGTGCCCGTCCTTGTCCAGACCGTGCCCACGCATACCGTCCGGCTTGGTGGGGTGCTCGATCTTGACGACGTCGGCACCGAAGTCGCCGAGGATCTGGGCGACCAGCGGACCGGCGAGGATCGTGGACGCGTCGAGAACGCGAATTCCCTCCAGGGGCCCGGTCACTTGTAGGGCCTGTGCAGGTAGCGGCCGGTGGGCTCCCCCGCGACAGCGCCGTTGTCGAGTACGCGGTGGCCACGCACGAACGTGTCGGTGACCTTCGCGCCGAGTTCGAAGCCCTCGAAGGGGGTGTACTCCTGCGTGGACTCCGAATCCTCGGGACGCACCGTCCACGTGTGATCGGGATCGACCAGTGCCAGGTCGGCGTCCATACCGACGGCGATCTCGCCCTTGCCCGGAAGTCCGTAGCGACGAGCGGGATTGAGCGACGTCAGCTCCGCGATGCGGCGCCAGCTGAGTCCACGCTTGCGGCCCTCGCTGACCAGTCCCGGCAGCAGGTACTCGGCGCCGCCGAATCCCGACTTGGCCGCGAAGATGTCGCCGCGGTCCTCGGCGAACTTCTTCTCGTCCTTGCAGCACGCGTGATCGCTGACCACCCAGTCGATGTCGCCGCCGAGCAGGTGCTCCCACAGGGCCTCGACGTCGTCGCGCGGGCGCAGCGGCGGGTTGACCTTGCCGCCCAGTCCGTAGGCGGTGTCGATGTCGGCGAGCAGGTGACCGATGGTCACCTCGCGACGGAAGTTGACGTGCGGGAACGCCTTCGCCATCCGCATGGCGGCAGTGAGGGCCTTGCGGGAGGAGAGGTGCAGCAGGTTGACGTTGGGCAGCTGCGTCTCGTCGGCGAGGAACGACGCGATGGTGACCGCGAGCCCCTCGGAGTGCGGCGGACGCGAGGCGCTGTACGCCGCGAGGCCGGTGAGCGTTCCCTCCTCCTCGACGAGCTTGGTGTAGGCGCTCATGATCTCGGCGGTCTCGCAGTGCAGCGAGAGCGAGATGTGATCGGCCTTGTCGCCGAGCTGCTCCCGTGCGGCCTGGATGCCGCGCATGACGAACTCGAAGTGTGCGAGGTCGTAGCGCTCGCCCTCCGGCGTCATGAGGAATTCGCTCTGGTCGGTCGAGCGCCCGTGCAGCCCGTGGCTGCCGTAGAACATGAAGATCTTGAACGACGTCACACCGTGATCGGTGATGAGCGAGGGGATCTCGGCGATGTGCTCCTTCGACATCGGCGCGAGGTGGTACGCGTAGTCGACGAACGGCTTGCCCTCGGTGGCCTCGAGCACCGTCGGGAACACATCGGCGTACGAACCACCGGTGTTCATGTAGTACTGACCGGTGCGCATGTAGGACAGCGAGGTGGTGACACCGCCCTGCACGCAGGCCCTGGACTCGGTGTAGGCGTCCTCACCCAGCGGGTTGTAGATGCCCCAGTGTTGGTGCGCGTCCACCACTCCGGGGAATGCGACCTTGCCGGCGGCGTCGACGACGGTGTCGGCGCTCGACGGATCGATCCCCGCCTCGATGCGGGTGAACTTCCCGTCCTCGATCAGCAGGTCGAGGAATTCGCCGTCCTCGGGATGATCGGCGCCCGGACGTACGACTCGGGCATTGGTGATCAGAAGCTTCGTCATGACAATCCTTCTCTAGTGATGAGTACCGGCCACGACATCTGCGGCCAGATAAGCGAGTCCGAGTGCGGGCAGCAATCCGTTGCCGGCGAGGTACCCCGCGGCGCCGTGGCCCGAGATGCCCATCGCAGCGCCGCCGGAGGCGAACAGTCCCTCGATCGCGGTGCCGTCGGGTCGCAGGACCCGAGCGTTCCCGTCGACGACGAGGCCGCCCTGGGTGTGGAACAGCGCGGGGACGATGCGGATCGCCGCGTACGGCCCGGTGAGCTCGTGCTCGAACGAGGTGCGCCCGTGCGGGTCCGACGCCTCACCCCGTGCGTACCTCTCGACGGCCGCGAGTTCGTCGACGACGACATCGGCGGGGAGCCCCAGCGCGTCGGCCAGCTCGGCCGGCGTGTCCGCCCACACGACGGCGCCCGAATCGACTGTCTGACGAAAGTCGGTGAACGACAGACACTTGTCGTGGATGTCGCGGTCGATGACGATGACGCCCTCGGACTCCGGGCGGGCCGCGAGATGGGCGGCGTACTCGGAGTAGCCCGTCGTCTCGTCACCGAAGCGTCGTCCCGTGAGGTCGAGGACGACGCCCCCGTGCATGACGGTGGCCCACCCGACCAGGGTCGAGGCCTTCTTCGACAGCGCCGCATGCCCCTGGTACGCATCGAGATACGCGGTCGCGGCGCCGAGACGGTCACCGATGGTGAGCGCGTCTCCGCGGGAGTGCTCGCTGCCGTGGTAGCGAGCATGCGCGATCTCGGGGACGTGGGTGGCGACCCGCTCGTGGTCGCCGCCGTACCCGTTGGTGGCCAACAGCACCGCGTCGGTGGGGATCGTCTCGGTCGACCCGTCCGGGAGCGTGATCACCGCGGCGGTGACGCGACCGTCGTCGACGCGGACGTCGGTCAGCCGGGCCGGTGCCAGAACGTCGATGCGCGGCTCCACCGTCACCGCGCGCACCAGGTGCTCGAGCAACACGCTTCCGTGCCGACCCTCGACGGTGTGGCAGCGCAGTGCCGAGTGACCGGGGTAGGCGAAATCAGTGACCAGCGACAACGGCACCTCGAGGTGATCCGCCATCCATTCGACGAGTGGCGCGCTCACGCGGGCGAGGGCTCCGGCGAGCTCTGCGTCGGCCGCGCCCTTCGTCTTGCGGAGTACGTCCTCGACGAACGTCTCCGGGGAGTCCTCGATGCCCGCCTCACGCTGCCAGCGGGACCCCGCGCCGGGGATCATGGCCGTCGACATCGCGGTGTTGTTGCCGCGCTTGAAGTGGTCGCTGGCCTCGACGACCAGCACGTCGAGTCCGTGCTCGGCGGCACGCAGCGCGGCGATCAGTCCGCCGCCGGCGCCGGCGACGATCAGATCGGGTCCGTCCGCGCTCACGATGCCGGCTCCAGCTCGTCGCGCAGTGCGAGCAGGCGCAGGGCGGTGGCCGTGGGATCCACGACCAGCGGTGAGGTTCGCGGCCCGGTGAGATCGACTGCCGAGCACGCGTTGATGGCCACCGAACATGTCAGCGCACGAGCGTGGACGGTGACCGCGTCGGCCCAGGCCCGCGAGTCCGCGATGTCGTCGAACGACAGGTCCATGACAACGGTCGGCTCGGCGGGGATGCCGTAACCCGCCACGCGGCGGTCGAGTTCGGCAGCGATGGCGGCATTGCGGGCGAGGGCGCCGAGGCGGTGGCCCTGCGAGGCGTAGAACGACGCGGTGAGTCGCGTCAGTCCGTACAGGGGACGCTCGAACCTGTCCGCCTCCTCCGCACACGGATCGAGCACGCAGTCGGGCAGGTACCCGTCGAACTCGTCCGGATCGGACGCGCGGAAGGCGGCGGCCAGTGCCACTTCGGACGCTCGGACGTCGGCCTCGGTGTCCAGCGCGCGCGGAGCATCGGGACCGATATTGCGCAGGACGACGGACACGCCCACCGGGCTCAGTGCGTCGTACCGCTCCTGACGTCGCCGGAACTCGGCGAAGTCGACATGGATGGGGGTGTATGCGAGCAATCGCACGAAGAAACTCCTGACGAGAGGTGCGGCATCAGATGCCGAGGTACGCAGCCTTGACGCGATCGTCGTGGGCGAGCTCGGCTCCCGTACCGGTGAGCACGATGGATCCGCTCTCGATGACGTAGGCGCGGTCGGAGATCGCGAGTGCCTGTGCGGCGTTCTGCTCGACGATCAGCACGGTCACCCCGGTCTCGCGGATCCGCACGATGGCCTCGAGGACTTCGGCGGCGAGCTTCGGCGCCAGGCCGACGGACGGTTCGTCGAGCGTGAGCACACGCGGCTTCGACATCATGGCGCGGCCGATGGCCAGCATCTGCTGCTGACCGCCGGACATGGTGTCCGCGCGCTGGGTCCGCCGCTCGGCGAGAATGGGGAACAGATCGAAGACGCGGTCGAGCGACTCCTTCGTGGACCCGCGCTTCTGGGTGTACGCGCCCATCTCCAGGTTCTCGGAGACCGGCAGCGAACCGAAGAGTGCGCGGTCCTGGGCGACGTGCACCAGCCCCGACCGGACGATGCGATCGGCGCGGTTGCCACTGATGTCGTTGCCGTCCAACATGATGCGGCCCTTGCTGGGCGTGACCAGACCCGACAGGGCGCGCAGCGTCGTGGTCTTGCCGGCGCCGTTGGCTCCGATGAGAGAGACGATCTCGTCCTTCTCCAGATGCATCGTGACACCGTGCAGGATCTCCAGTCGCCGGTAGCCGGCGTGCAGATCGTCGATCTCGAGCATCATGCGGTCTCCTCACCCAGATAGGCCTCGACGACGCGGTGGTCCTCGATGACGGTGCGCGGATCCCCCGCTGTGAGGACCGCGCCCTCGTGCATGACGACCAGACGCTCGGACAACGCCATGACCGCGGCCATGATGTGTTCGACGAACAGGACGGTCTGCCCGCTGCTGTGCAGGGAGCGCAGCAGCTCGATCATCGGCGCACGTTCCGCCGGAACGAGTCCCGCGAGCACCTCGTCGAGCAGGACCACCCGCGGTTCCATGGCAAGAGCGCGGGCCAGCTCCAGGCGCTTGAGTCCGGCCGTCGACATCGTCGACACAGTCCCGCCCACCTGGTCGGAGAGCTGCACCCGGTCGAGCACCTCGAGAGCGTGCCGACGCGCGTCCTTCCGCGACTTACGCTTGGACAGTGCGGCGATGGTGACGTTCTCGAGAACGGACATCGACTCGAACGGCCGCATCAACTGGAACGTACGCACCAACCCAGCGCGCGCGATGCGGTCCGCGGGCCACCCCGTGATGTCGGTGCCGTCGAAGATCACGCGACCCGACGTCGGCGGCTGCTCGCCGGCCAACAGCGAGAACAGGGTGGTCTTGCCGGCGCCGTTGGGGCCGATGATGCCGAGAAACTGCTCGTCCGGGACGTCGATGCTGACGTCGCGCACCGCGTGGATGCCCGAGAACGACTTGCTGAGATTCTCGATACTGAGGACGCTCACTTGCGCCACCTCTCGCGAATCGTGCCGAAGATCCCCTTGGGCAGGAAGATCACGATCAGGATGAGAATCACCGAGTAGACCGCCACGTCGAGTCCGATGGATCCCTGGAGGAACTCGAGGAACGCGGGCGGGTTGCGCAGCAGCTCGTTGATGAGCTCCGACAGCGGCCCGATGACCGCGGCGCCGAGCACCGGTCCCCAGATGGTCCCGATGCCGCCGATGACGGCCGGGACGATGGCCTCGACGGACACCGCGGATCCGAACGCCTGCTCGGGGCCCACGAAGAAGTAGTACTGCACGTAGTACACGCCGGCCACGGCCGTGAGGGCGCAGCTCGCCGCGACCGCGATGAGCCGGTACTTCATCGTGTCGATACCGAGAGAGGCTGCCGCGGTGGCGTCGTCACGGATCGCCTGCACGTACTGCCCCGGGCGGGACCGGACGTAGAAGATGGTGCCCAGCACCGCGAGCGCCAGGATCACCAACGGGATCCACAGGTAGTTGGCACTGCCCTTCTCGAACTGCAGCATCCACCACGAATCGCGCGGCAGGATCGGCACGTTGAAGCCCTCGGTCTTGTTGAAGACCTCGAGATTCTGCACGAGCAGCAGGAACATCTGCGCGAAGGCGAACGTCGCCAGGGCGAAGTACGACCCGGCCAGCCGGTAGCGCAAGCACAGGTAGGCGATGGTGGTGCCCACCGCGGCGGACACCACGGCGCCGACGAGCATGGAGATCCACGGCGAGATGCCGTGCTCCACCAGCAGATACGCACCGGTGTACGCGCCGATGCCGAAGAACGCCGCGTGACCGAAGCTGAACATGCCGCCGAAGCCGCTCATGAGGTTCCAGCCGACCGCCATGATCGCGAAGATCAGCGTCCGGACCGCGACCGTCTGCGCCTGCTCGCCGAGCACGAGCGGGAACGCGGCGACGACCACGAATCCGATGACGAGCGTGAGCAACTGGCGTCGCAGCCAGGAGTCCTTCAGCCGCGTGTCGGACGCGGAGTCCGTCGAGACATCCGTCGTGGTGGTCATCGGCGTCCTCCGTACAGACCTTCGGGCTTGAGAAAGAGCACCATGACGAACACGGCGAAGACGAGGATCAGCGATCCGGTACCGGGGAGGTACAGGGCGCCGACCGTCTGGACCAGACCGATGACGATGCCGCCGACCATGGCTCCGACGACACTGCCGAGACCGCCCAGCACCACGATGACGAAGGCGAGAATCGTGAACTGCTCGCCCACCGACGGGGTGAGAGACGTGAACGGTGTCATCAGTCCGCCGGCGACGGCCACGCAAGCCGCGCCGATACCGAACGTCAGCGCGTAGACGCGGCCGATGTCGACTCCGACGAGCTTGGCGCCCTCCGAGTTCGACGCCACCGCGCGGATCGACAACCCGAGGCGCGTGCGTTCGAGCACCGACTTCAGCGCGATGGCCACGACCGCGGCACCGACGAACGCGAGCACCCGAGGCCAGGCCGCGACGGTGCCGAGTATCGAGATCGATCCGTCCACGGGCGCCTCGACCGACTTGGGCCGACCACCGAAGACCATGAGGAGCACGTTGATGATGAGCAACGACAACCCGAGTGTCACCAGTAGCGGACCCTCGTGACTCCCGCCGATGGTGAGCTTGGTGAGCAGGGTGGCCTGCACGATCATGCCGAACACGAACATGACGGGAACCGCGAGAAGCGTTGCCACGTAGACGGGCAACCCTGCCGTCGACAGCGCGTACACGATGTACATCGCCAGGGTGAGCATCGCGCCCTGGGCGAAGTTCACGATGCCGAGCACACCGAAGATGAGTGTCAGGCCGACCGAGATCAGCGCGTAGACCCCGCCGAGCAGCAGACCGGACACGATGGCCTGGCCGACCAGACCCTGGTCCTTGCCGCCGACGAAGAAGATGACGGCGAGGATCACCACGAGCGCTCCCCCGACGGCGACGCCGGGATTCACGGCGCGCCGGGTCTTCTCCGTGGCCGCGCTCTCGGCGACGACCGTCACCGGCCCGCTCCCGCGGGGAACTCGATGGCCTCGGTGGCGAACTCGTCCGGGAAGACCTGGGTGACCTGGCCGTCGCGCACCTGCATCACGATGACCGTCGCGTTGGAGTTCTGACCGGTCTCGTCGAACTGGATGGGACAGGAGAAGGCGAGCAGCGGGTCGTCGATGGTGACCCCGGAGATGGCCTCGCGCAACGCTTCCGGATCCGCGTCGGCGCCGTCCTCGAGTCCGGCCGCGATGACCTCGACGGCCTGGTACGACAGCATCGCCGCCGTCTCCATCGGACGGCCGTACTTCTCCTCGAAGCGCGAGCGAATGTCGTTGACTCGATCGCTGGTGGCATCGAAGTGGTAGTTGGCGGACAGCACACCCTCACCGGCGGTGCCGGCGGCAGACGGGAAGGAACTGTCGTCGAAGGCGCCGTTGGCGATGCCGTAGACACCCTTGACGTCGACATTCAACTGCGCGACGGCCTTCGCGATCAGCAGACCGTCCGGGTAGTAGCCCGTCGCGACGATGACGTCGGGGTTGGAGACCGCGGCCTCGCGCACCTGCGTCGTGGCGTCGGAGAAGTTGGTGGCCGGGTACGTGATCTCCTGCACCGAGGAGATGCCCTGGTTCGCGGCCTCCTTCTCGAAGGCGTCGAACACGCTGTCACCGAACGAGCCCTCGATGTGCAGGTACGACACGCGATCGATCGGCTGGCCGGTCTGCTCCTCGATGGCCGCGAGCGCCTTGGCGCCGTCGGTACCCATGCTGGAGGCGTTCGGCTGGATACGGAACGCGTACTGGTAACCCTGGTCGAGGATCTTGTCGTCGACCGCGACGTCGATGACCAGCGGCACTCGCGAGCGCTCGGCGACCGATGCGACGTTCTGCGTCACGTCACTCTGATAGGTGCCCACCAGGGCGACCGCGCCGTCGTCGATCAGACGCTGCGCCTCACTCTGGCCGACCTCCGCCTTGCCCTGGCTGTCACCGGTGACGAGTTCCAGTGGACGCCCCTCGAGCGAGGAGATGCCGCCGGCACCGTTGATGTCCTCGACGGCCAGTGCGGCACCGTCGTTCATCAGTCCACCGACACCGGCCAGCGCACCGGTGGTGGGGTGCACGGATCCGATCTTGATGGGACCCGAACCGTCCGATCCGGACGAGGATCCACACGCAGCCGTGCCCAGAAGGGCCACTGCGGCGAGCACGCCTACGACTTTTCTCATGATTGGATCTGCCTTCCGCGCCGATCGAGGCGCCGAGTCTCGGGAAACCGTGTGACCGAAGGACACGGCCTGTGTTCCGCTCAGCGCACCACTTAGTGGGTGGCTATTCCCTGCAGTACTGAGTATTACACGCATCACTGGGTCAGAACAGGCTCTTTGATGACTTTCTTGTTACGGGTATGGTTCGCTCAGCGGAACGCGCCGAAGCCGCGCACGTACTCAGCGAATGTGGAAGGTTGGCCCCATGGCCGCAACTACCAGCTCGACCGGCACCGACTCCGCGTCGACGGGAACCGAATCGGCGGATCGGGTGGCCGACGTCCTGCTGTCCTTCGCGCAGTCCGACCGGGCACTGGGAGTCACGGAGCTCGCGCGCCGCCTGGACCTGAGCAAGGCTGTGGTGCACCGGATCCTGCAGTCCCTGGCATCGCGCTCGATCGTGCAGCCGGTGGCGGGCGAGTCCACCTACTCCCTCGGCCCGGCGGCCATCGGACTCGGTACGAAGGCATGGAGCCAGCTCGACGTCCGTTCCATCGCCGCGCCGATCCTCCGGCGGCTGCGCGCTCAGACGCTGGAGACGGCGACACTGTCCGTCCTGGTGGGGCATCGGCGGGTCTACCTGGACCAGTACGAGAGCCCGCAGGAGGTGAAGATGGTGGTGGAGATCGGCCCGCAGTACCCGCTGCACTCCGGCGCCTCGAGCCGCGCCATCCTCGCGTTCCTTCCGCCGCACTACGCGCACGAAGCCTTCGAGGAGCTGCGGGGAAGCGCTCCGGACGCCGACGAGACGACGTTCCTGGCCCGGCTCCAGGAGATCAGA
Organism: Rhodococcus sp. NBC_00297; assembly: GCF_036173065.1. Classification (NCBI taxonomy): domain Bacteria; kingdom Bacillati; phylum Actinomycetota; class Actinomycetes; order Mycobacteriales; family Nocardiaceae; genus Rhodococcus; species Rhodococcus sp. NBC_00297. The sequence continues at coordinate 3,226,332 of NZ_CP108041.1, read as the reverse complement.
GACACCGGCTACGGGACCTCCATCAACGAGCGCAACACCGGCGCCGCCTCCATCGCCGCCCCGTTCTTCGACGCGGCCGGCCACGTGCTCGGCTCGGTCAGCTCCTCCGGACCAGCCTTCCGCTACTCCTCCACCGCCGACGACGATCACGTCGCGCACGCCGGTCAGGTGCTGGCCGCCGCGCGCGCGATCACGCAGAGCCTCGAAGCGCGGGCCGCCCGATGACCCGCCGCTTGCCGCGCTCGTTCCTCTACGTGCCGGCCGTGAAGCCCGCCTTGTTCGACAAGGCCGTCTCGGGACCGGCCGACGCCGTCATCCTCGACCTCGAGGACGCGGTCCCACTCGCGCAGAAGGACACGGCGAGAAGCGATGTCGCGCAGTGGCTGGACCGTCCGCGCGACGGTGGAGCGCAGGTGTGGGTTCGTGTGACACCCGAGTTCCTCGCCGAGGACCTCGCCGCGGCGGCGCGACCCGGCGTCACCGGGATCATCGTGGCCAAGTGCGGGGCGGCCTCCCTCGCGGAGGCGGACGAGCGACTCGGAGACGCGGACATCGCGATGGTGGGTCTGGTGGAGACCGCGGCCGCCCTGCGCGGCCTGACCGACCTGGCGAGCAGTTCCCGTTTGGTGACCGTCGGCATCGGCGAGGTGGACCTGCTGGCCGATCTGCGGATCACCCGCGCGGCGGACACCGAGCACGTGGTCGACGCCATCCGCGCGGACATCGTGATCGGCTGCGCAGCAGCGGGTCTGGAGGCGCCGATCGCACCGACCTCCACCGAGTTCCGCGACCTCGACGCATTCGTCACCACTACCGCGCACTTCGTGCACATGGGCTTCCGCTCCCGCACCGCGGTGCATCCCGGTCAGGTGCCCGTGATCAACGATGCCCTGACACCGGCGGCGGACGACGTGCGCCGGGCCGAGCGCCTCGTCGACCTGTTCGACCGGGCGGCCGGTGGGCCCACGGTCGACGACGACGGACGCTTCGTCGACGAGGCCGTGGTCCGCGGCGCCCGGGAGATCCTGGCCCGCGTCCGACTCTAATTCCCCAGAGTACGAATCGAATCGAACAGCACGCCCGGGTCCTCGAGGTCGGCGAGGCCGGCGCACTGCGCTGCGAAGGCGTCGGCTGCCTGCACGCTCAGCAGGCCGTCGACGTTGGCCGTGAACTTCGCTCGAACGTCCTCGAACGACAACGGCCACTCCGGTCCGCCGCGCGTGGTCAACACCTCTTCGACGACGGTGGTGCCGTCGCTGAGATGCGCCGTGAGAACGGCCGGGAACTGGTGCGGGAAGATGGCGTCGCACTGTGCGTCCGGGACGACGTCGACGCGTGCCATGATGTCGCGACGCTCCGTCGACGTGGCCTTCTCGTCGGTGTAGTCGTCCAGTACCGCACCGAGTCCACCGCCACCGAGCATGCCCACCGCCACCGCGTAGGGTCCGCTGAACTGAGCCATGTACCCGGTCTGCGGGGTGCGCTTGACCTCGATGGGTTCGCCGATGGTCCGGAGGTTGGCAGCGGGGACACCGAGGACGAACCGCTCGACGTCCGCGGGCGTGATGCCCCGATTCCGCAACGCCGCCGCCGCATCGAGAGCCGCGTGCGTGAAGTGGTTGGCCGGGTAGGGCTTCACGAAGAGACCCGGCGCGGCCCAGGTGCTGCCCAGGCCGTCGGTGATCTCGGCGGCGCGTCCGCTCTGGTGCAGCCACGCCTGAAAGAATCCGAACCTGCCCTCGAGCACCGTCGGCGGTCCGGTGATGCCGTGCCGAGCGAGACCGGCCGCGGACACGCCGGAGTGCGCCGCCCACCCGCAGTGCATGCGCTTGACCGTGCCACCGGTGCGGTTCGCCTCGATGATGCCGGCCGCCATCGACGCCGCGATACCGAGCGTGTCGACGATGCCGTCGGCCGAGGCGCCGCCGATCACCGCGGCAGCGGCCGCACCGCCCATGGCTCCACAGATGGACGTGGCGTGCTGCCCGTTCTCGAAGAACACCGAGTTCTTCGTCTCCGGATCGAAACCCGCCATGCCGAGGCGGACACACACCTCGAGGCCGATCGCAATGCCGCGCACAAGGTCCCGGCCGGAGGCACCGTGCTGCTGCGCCGCGGCGAGTGCGGCCGGTACCACCGACGCGCTGGGGTGCAGTACCGAGGGCAGGTGGGTGTCGTCGAAGTCGAGGGAGTGCGCGAGCACCCCGTTGACGAAGGCCGCGAGGGTAGGCGGGAGGTTCTCCTCCACGCCGACGGCCGAGGCGACGGCCCGGCCGCCCTGCTCCCGCGCCCACGCGGTGGCCATCGCACTGGTGTCGAGTTCCGTGGCCGCGATCGCGATCCCGAGCGTGTCGAGGACGCGGAGCCCGATGCTGTCCACCACGTCGGCAGGCAGATCGTCGAACGAGTGCTCCACCGCGAACTCCGCCAGCGTGCGGGCGAGTGTGGACTCGGTCATGCCGACACCACCGCGAGGGGGCGCACCGGCGATCCCGTGGCGCCGAAGATGTTGAGCGGCACCAGGACGAAGGTGAACTCGTACGTCCGGGTGCGTGCGAGCTCCTCGAGATCGAGGGCCTCGATGATGTAGATGCCGCTCTCCACCAGCAGGACTCGGTGAGCGGGGAGCAGCGCGTGGCCACCGCCCGGCGCGAGGCGTTCGAAGGCGATGGTGTCGGCGCCCGCAGCGTGCACCTCTCGGGACGCGAGCCACTGCGCGCCGGGCTCGCCGACGCCGGGAACCCCGGACGGACCACCGACATAGGGCTGACCCTCGTCGAACAACTGCGCCCACCCACTGCGGATCAGCACGACGTCGCCGGCCGACACCTCGACACCCTGGGCGACGCAGGCGGACTCGAGGTCGTCGACCGTGATCTCGTCGCCGCCCTCGAGCCGCTCGATTCCGCGCACGGCCGGAATGTCGAGCAGGATGCCGCGGCGGATCATCGGCGCGATCGTGTGCACACCGAGCTCGACGTACTTGCCGCCGACACCGGCCTCGGCCGCGTCGACACCGCCATGCATCTTCCCCTCGTGGGAGACGTGGGCGAGCGCGTCGATATGGGTGCCGACATGCGTTCCGGTGGTGATCATGTCGTTCGCGGCGCTGCCGCCGTCCGACCGGGTCATGTCGCCGTGCCGACGCGGAAGCGTGTGCCAGAACTGCGGGTGATTCGGCGACTGCGGCATACCGACCCGCAGCTGGCGTCCGAGATCGACCGTGCGTACACCGGCCGTGACGGCCTCGAGAAGTCTGTCCGACATGGCTCGATTCTCTCCTCTGGACTGGGTTCACGGTGCGCACTGTTCCGCTGAGCGGATCGACACCGGAGACACCGGGGTGCCTGACTGTTGTCGATGCCGACCCTAGCAGCCCTGATCTTGTCCGGCAGATGTATTGACCAGCACGAGCGTCAGTCCTAGCGTTGTCGCATGACCGACTCGGTAACGTTCCTTTCAGCGGAACAGGTGCGACTACGCATCGACGATCTGGCGCGTTTCTGCGTGGACTTACCCGCGACCGGTACCGCGTACGAGAGTCGGATCCGCACCGTGCTGCTCGACCTTCTGGGTGTCACCCTGGCGGGAGCGCGGACACCGGAACTGACCGCGCTTCTCACGCGGTGGCGAACCGAACCGGGCACGACGGCCACCGTCGGTCGCGGCGCCCGCACCGGCGTGGAGACGGCGGCCTACCTGGACGCGATCGCCTCGTGCTGCCTCGAACTGGACGAGGGCAACAAGTACGCGGCGGGTCACCCTGCCGCCCATGTGCTTCCGGCCGCCGTCGCAGCGGCCCGCCTCGGCGCACAGCCGGTGTCGGGCGACCGGTTCGTCGCCGCCGTGGTGGCCGGTTACGAGGTGGCCACCCGCTTCGGTGCCGCATTGACCCGCGACCCGAAGTGGCACACCCACGGACACTGGGGAGCGACCGGCGCCGCCGCCGCCGCTGCCGTCGTGTGGGATCTCGACGCCGAGCGCACGGCGGCCGCGATCGACGCCTCGACCGCGCTCGTGCACGTCGCACCGTGGGCCGTGGTGCTCGCGGGCAACTTCGCCCGGAACCTGTGGATCGGCGGCGCCGTCCGTGCGGGACTCGACGCCGCGCGGTTGTCCTCGGCAGGACTGGTGCACAACAGCGGCGCGGCGGCGACGACTCTGGGGGACATCGTCGGCACTCTCGATGCCGACAAGCTCGCACCCGCGCCGGACGGCACGTTCGCCCTCGATCAGGGGTACGCGAAGCGCCATGCCAGCTGCTCTTACACCCACGCCGCCGTCGACATCGTGCAGGCTCTGCGCACGAACCTGGATATCGCCGACATCGCGAGCGTGCGCGTCCGCACCCACGCGCTGGCGGAACCCCTGTTCGGTCGGCACCCCTCGACGCGGCTCGGTGCGATGTTCTCGCTGCCGTTCGTCGTGTCCGCCGCGGTGGTGGCCGGAAGCATCGACGTGGAGACCCTGACGCCCGGCAGCGCGACCTTCCGTGCGGCGGAGGAGTTCAGCGCACGGGTGGACGTCGAGTCGTCGCCCGCGCTCACGGCGCTGCTGCCCGACCGACGCGCCGCGGAGGTCGACATCGTTCTCGTCTCCGGCGAGACCGTGTCGGCCGGTTCACCGGATCCGGTGGGCGACGTCGACCATTTCCCGTTGGATCACGCGCAGATAGTGGAGAAGATCGAACGGCTCGTCGGCGCGGAGGATGCCGGGCGGATCGATCGCGTGGTCACCGATGTCCTGCATTCTTCGGACGTGGTCCGAACTCTGACCACACTGCCCTGAGCAGCGCGTTCCAGCGGAAACCGACCAGCCTGTAACGTGACGCGCGCCCCGCGCGACGTGTGGTGTGACCCGTTGCTGCCATTCACCTGAGGACCTGCATGACCGCGTATCCGCCGCCGTTCCAGCCGCCCCACATCGAGGCCCGCAAGAAGGGCAACAAGGGCAAGATCACGGCCGCTGTCGCCGCCTTCGTGGGCCTGTCCGTCGTCGGACTGGGGCTGATGCAGGAACCCGAACCCGTCGCCGCGAGCGCGCAGACCACCCTCACCACCACGTCGGCCGCACCGACCACCACTCCCCGCGCGACGACCACCACCCCGCGGCCGACCACCACGACGTCGACGACCACTGCCGTCACGACCACTCCCGAGACCGTCACCGTGTACGCACCGCCGCCCACCACGACGGTGCCGTACGTCGAGACCCCGTACGTCGAGACCCCGTACGTCGAGGTGCCGGACGTCGACCGCGCCTACGTCCCGGCGCCCGTGCCGTTCGTCGCGCCGGTACCCGCACCGGCTCCGTACGTCGCGCCGGCCGTCGTTCCCGAGTCGTCCGGATCGACGTACTACACGAACTGCACCGCGGCTCGGAACGCCGGCGCGGCGCCCGTCCGCGTGGGCGACCCCGGCTACGGCTCGCACCTGGACCGCGACGGAGACGGCGTCGGGTGTGAGTGAGCTCAGCGCACGCTCTTGAGAACGGTCACCGCCGGCTTGGCCACCCCGTTCGAGCGGTAGACCCCGAAGTAGTTCTCCTTGTCGGGGTTCACCGCGGTCATCGCGGCGCGGTCTGTGGTCTCGTAGAAGAAGATCGGCCCGGCCCACGAGTAGGACAGGCGGTTGTCGACGGCCTGTCGGTAGGCCGTCGCCTGTACCTGCTCGCTGACGCTCGGGTCGCCCGCAGTGGCGGCGCCGGCCTCGGTCATGACGATGAGCTTCCCGGCGTCGCCGTTCTCGGTCATGATCGTGCGCGCGCTCTTCTGGTAGATCGTGCCGTCGGGATTGGTGAAGTCGACGCTCATCTGCGACCACGCGTTCCAGTCGGCAGTGTCGTTCGGCAACGCGGGCGCGGTGTACGGGTGCCAGCCGACGGCGTCGAAGTACGGTCCGGCGCCGAGGTCGTACATCTGATCGAGGTAGGTGATCGGTGAGACGGCGTGCCCTTCCGGGCTCTGACCCGTGGTGCCGTAGGGAGACAGTCCGGCGGCCACGATGCTGATGGTGCTGGTGGTGGCGGCCTTCATCTTCGGGTAGGCCGCCTTCAGCAGATCGACGTAACCCTGCACATTCGGCTTACCCGTCACCGGATCAGCCCAGAACATCCACAGGTTCGGCTCGTTCCACACCTCGAACGACCGAACCCCCTGCGGCGCATACCTGCTCACGACCTTGGCGGCGAACGTCGCGTAGTCGTCCGGGTTCGTGGGCGGTGTGCTGCCGTCGCTGGTGGTCCGAGCCCACGGCGGTGTCTTCTGGATGAGCAGCAGGACGTTGAGGGACTTCGCTTTGGCCGCCGCCATAGCACCGTCCGGACCCGACCAGTTGTAGGCGGTCGGCCCACCGTCCTGGACGTACCACCAGTCGATCTCGATGCGGACCCACTTGGCGCCCGTGCCCGCGACCCGGGTCGCCTGCGCCTGCTGAGCGCTCGAGCTGCTCCGGAAGTCGATGCCGTTGAGCCCGATGCCCTGACGCCCGACATAGGGACTCGCCGCCGACGCGGTCGGCACCGACAGAGTGGCGATCACCGTCGCCACCACCAACAGAATCTGCGCAACGCGTCTACCGACCTGCATGACCGCACTCCCCGACCGATTCGGCTACCGCGACACGCGGAAGCTCTCGGTGTCAGAAGTACCACCAGTCACACCAGTCACACAGGTAACACGCCGAACGCCGGTTCGATCACCTCAGCGCGCGCTTGAGCAGCTTGCCGCTCTGGTTACGCGGCAATTCGTCCATGAACCGCACCTGCTTGGGGATCTTGAACGGGGCGATGCGACCCGAGACGTGGGCGATGATCTCCTCGGCGGTCACCGCACGACCGTCCTTCACCGTTACGCCGTGATCCTCACGAACTTGTCAACAACCGTCTGCGCCCGCAGAAGCCAATCGAGCCTGCATCCAGCCAGCGCGGCCAGCTGTTTGTCTACGTGCCAGCGCGGACGGGCATAGTCCTCACACTCGCCATCCGTTCTAGACCCCACACCTCGCACCGAGGCACCGAGGCACCGAGGAGACGTTCGCCAGCCACTATTAGGTGGAGCGCTCACAGTCAATTTCTAACATGTCGCTACTCAGAATGGGCGCTGCGTACTATCGTCCAGCGAAACGCCCACGACCACCTTAACACCAGCATGGGACTCTGAAACACTTAGCCTCTTCCCAAGAACGAGCACCACTCGGTAGCCAGACGGGCGGCACATCAGCGCAGGGACGGCGACGATATTCCGGCAAGAACGCCACTGCAGTTGCTAGGCTTTCAGTCTACGGCAACCAGGATGAAATCAAGGATCATTATGACATATCGATGGCTTCAAGAAAAGGAATACAGAGGCATTGGAGGGGGTGGCCAAATATGCATGGATGCGGAGTTCGACGAGTCGCAATCGCCTATCGGCGTTTTCTCAGTCAATGAACTTCCGCAACTTGTGCAAGCGATTGGGTACATCAAGTCGCAACAGGAAGGAGCCACGTACCTCCGCGGCCAGGGAGAACTACACGGCGGACGAATGCTACCCAGCCTCTATCGCTCACAGAAGAAACTCCATTCGTCGAATTTGACGAGAATACTCAGCGAGTTCATAGCTTCGATATACGAGTGGAGATGCACGCATGACCATCATACTGCAGCCAACTGCCCTGAGCAGGTCCCCCGCATCCGAGACCACTCCCGCAACGGGTCCTCTTTGCTGACATCCGGAATGCGTCGATATGCCGTCGAACCATTGTTCCAACATTACGGAATAAAAACAGGGTGGATTGATGTGGTCGATAATATCTGGGTAGCATTGTGGTTCGCGTGTCACGATTTTGTCACCACGGATCGATACACGCATATAGTCAAGAAGACACCACGGTCCGGTGACGACCACGTTTACTTAATTACCACGACCATTGATGGAGTCAAGCGCGTAGACCTGAATATTAGCAAGGCCAACAATGCACTCACACCCGGCTTGGACAAGTACACTAGCGGCGCTAGAGTTATTGATCTACGGACGGCAGTACCGTCGGTATATTTGCGCCCACACGCGCAGCACGGATTACTAATACGGCACTCGGAATCTCAACAGAGCATATCGCTAGGCGCGTTCCGAATTCCTTTGGCGAAAGCGCTCGACTGGCTAGGAAGCAGTCTCCTCCTCAGCCCCTTCGGCCTCTTCCCCCCGCCGACAGTCGATGAGGGTTACCGAAAGATGATCGAGGGTTCGGCGAGCATTCAGTTCCCCCCGAATATTGGTGCCATTGAGATAGTTGGGCCAGGGTACTAAATAGCTGTTGCAGTCAGCACGTGTCGGAGCGGCCTTGCGCATTTCAGAACCGAGCGTTGTCGGCGACTTCACGACCTGGCCCGAACGAAGGGTTTAAGAACCGACCATTCGCCCGCGGTAACCACGGACGGATTCGACTGCTGGGGCGACCGGAGCATCTCGAGTCGGTCCAGCCCGGCCGTCCCGGCGCACTCCGCGGCCGTCACGGGCTCGCCGAGCGTGGTGATCTCGGTGGGAACGTGAAGGCGCGGATCGTCGGGATCGTGCATGTCGACAGCGGGGCCGAGCACGGTCCCCACGCCCCAGAATCCCCGCGCGGGGTGCACGCCGGATCGGTTGCTCACCCACAGCAGGATGGGCTGACCGGCCGCCATGAGGCGCGAACGGTAGTTGGGCGCCACGCACCAGTCACCGCCCGCGTGCCCGTCGGCGAGCAACGAGGCGACGTCGGTCCTGCGGGGATTCACCGTGATGACCCACGCCCCGAGAGTCCGGGCCGTCACCTTCTCCATGCGCGCGTCCTCCCTGATTCCTGTGAGACTCCAGTAACATTCTGCTCGGAAATGGGTATAAGTCAGCGACTGACCCACCAACCGAGGACACGTGATGCCAGCACATCGGCGACCGACTCGCACCGGACGACGGATCGCGGTGATCGGCGCCGCAGTGACCGTGCTCGCCGGCGCAGCCACCACCACCATGGTGCTGTCCGACAGTGCCCCCGCCACGGCCAGTGCCTCGGACGCCCCCGCACCCGCCGCGCCGGTCACCGCAGTCGACACGCCCGTCGTCCTCGACACCCCGGCGGTGCAGATCGCTCCCCTCGCCCAGCAGGCCGCCGAGGAACCGTTCGACGCCTTCGCCGAGATCATGCAGATGGCCGGCTACCCGACCGACCCGGACACCGCCGCCTTCATGGACACCTCGGTCACCTCGATCTGCCGAGACCTCGCCGTCGGACGCACCGGAGTCGACATCCTCGCCGACACCGCCGACCGGACGCGAGTGCGCGGATGGTCGGACGAGCAGTCGGACGGACTCGTCTACATCGGCGTCGCCTCCACGTGCTCCGCGTACTCGCACCTACTCCCCTGACACTGGAGAGTCAGCGCCGGAGTTGCCGTGCGCCGTCCCAGCCGGGCGGCGGCGGTGCCGTCGAACTCCACGGATGCCCGCGGTCGATCCACAGCCGGCGCCAGGACTCGGGCGTCACCCCCAGGTCGTCGTCGGTGACACCGAACTCGTAGCCGCACGACGGGCAGATCTCGTACGACGGGCCCGCCTCCGACCACGGCGGGTCCGCGAGACCGGGGTAGTGGCAGACCGGGCAGAGGTGAGTGGTCATTCCGGAACTCCTGGTTGGCGGTCCCAGTACGACGCACCGGATCCGGGCTTGAAGTATGTCTTGGTGGTGCCGTCCGGCGTATAGGACGCGAACGTGTTGGTCTCCGGGTCGTACATCCGCACGGTGCCGTCCGGGCCGACCTTGACCTGATGCGAGCCCTCCGTGCGGAACCGCGCCGCGAGGTCGGCGTACTCGTCGGCCGACCGTGCACCCACGTCGGCGCCGTGGCGCGCGAAGTGGTCGTCGAGCGCACGAGTGGACGACCACCCTGCCGGCGGCGGACCGGCAGCACGCTCCGCCGCACTGACGTCGTCCAGGCCGACGGGCACACGAGTGGTCAGATCCTCCACGTCGTCGGCAGCTCGTCGCACCGTCGCCATCGACGTCTCGGTGCGCCGCATCCGAGCGAACGCGTGCAGCGCCGCGATGACCGCGCGCACTCTCGAGGCGGTACGTGCGAAACGACCGGCCGTGATCGCCGCTCCCGCCGCGGCCGACAGTCCCGCGGACACGAAGGCCAACCCGATACCGACCGCGACGGCCGCCGCCTCCTCCACTGCGAACTGCTCGATCAGGTCGCGGATGTCGCGGCGCGTCTTCTCGAGCTGCTCGGCGTAGTCGTGGCACGCGGCGGCCAGCCCCGAGCACGCACCCGCCACCGCTTCCACTGCCTCGGACAGTCGACGGAGGTCCCGCACCATCGCGTCCCGCTCCGGCACGTTCACGGCACCCAGATCGGCCGCGGCACCGAGCACCTCGGACCGTGCGTCGAGCATCGCCTGCCCCAGCACGATCCACGCGCTCGACGCGTCCCGCAGTGCGTCGGTATCGCCGTTGGGGCACGGCACGCCGACCGCGTCGGCCAGCTCCACCGCACCCTGGAGCCCCGGGCCGAGGTCACCCACCGCGCTCGGGTACTCGAGCTGCCGCGCGGCGGACGGTGCCCGCCCTGCCGGCGGCGGGGTACTCGGAACCACCGCGATCGACTCCGCCGCAACGTGATTCGCACCCGCCTGATCGACGAGCCGCGCCAGCACCGACGTCGCCGAGAACGTCGTGGCGAGTGCGCGGGAGAGATCGACGACGGATCCGTCGTACGCCCGGCCCCACTGCTCACCCGCGGCGTCGCTTCCCGCCATCGCGGCCCACGCGCGCGACGCACCGTGGTGGACGTTCACCGCACTCGCCATGATCTCGTCCGCGCGATACACCGACCGAGCCGCCTCGGCGTAGACCTCGGGTGACACGTCGAGAACGACCGGGGGCGCCATCAGTCGCGCCCGAACATGCGGCTGTTCGACTCGAGGGCCGCGGTGTACGACGAGTGTGCCCGGCGCGCAGCGTCTCTCATGGTCTCGACACCGACCGCCATCTCGCGAGCCCCAGCCGACCATGCGCTCTGCGTGGCGCGATGAGCCTCTGCCGCCGTGCCCTCCCACGGCAGGGCGGACACCCGCACCGACACGTCGTCGAGGGCGACCCGCGTGGCCTCGGCCAACCGCGTCAGCCTCACGACCACGGCATCCAGTTCGGCCAGGTCGACTCGGTAGCCCGTCACACCGCACCCGCGATCGCGGCCGCGGCCGCGTCGTCCTGTCCCGCATAGGCAATGGCTGCGATCTCGAGTCGACCCGCTGAGTCCTCGAGCGCCGCGACCACCGACCGGGCGCCGTGATGAACGGTGCCCCACCCGTCGACGAACGCCGTCGCCGCCAGGCCCTGCCACGAGGCGGACACCGCGGCGACGACCGAGGCGGCCTCCGCGACCTCCCGCTCGAGATCCAGCGACACCCTGCCCAACGACCTGGCCGCGTCCACCATGGTCGCCGCGTCGACAGCCGTGTGTTCCATGCCGTGCTCCCCCCGCCCGGCGCCGGCGACCGGTCGTCGGCGGCGTGTGCAGGCATGGACGGGCAGGACTCATGTTCGGTTCCCGCGGAACCGGTCGGCAGTGTCCGGACACACGAATGCGGCGCCTCCCCCGTGCAGACGCCCCATTCGGATGGTGGTCACTGTGCTCCGTGGTGACGGTGCACTGTGATCAGATCAACGCTGCCCCCTCGTTCGAACGAACAGTCCGCAGCATTGACCCGGATATCTCTCGGTGATCAGCGGTCGAGCTTGTGCTTCACCGTCTCGGCCAGATCCTGACCGAAGCTCTGCGCGACCGACAGTCGCTTCTGGGCGACCCGGCGCGGGGCGTTGCGCCGACGGCGCACCACGACGACGGCCACGATCGCACCGACGACGGCGGCGATGACGGGGGCGCTCACTGCGGAGGCCTTCTTCACGTCGGACGAGTTCGCGTCGAAGCTGCGCACCTGCTGGGCGACGTTGTCCGCGGCGTGCTTGGCACGATCGGCGACCTCGCCGGCCTTGTCCTGCGCCTTGGCAGCGACCTCGTTCGCCTTGTCGGCCGCCTTCTCCGCGACGTCCCCGGCCTTGTCGGCCACCTCGTTCGCCTTGCCGACAGCCTTGTCCGCGACCTCGTCGGCCTTGTCGGAAGCCTTGTTCGCCGCGTTCTCCGCCCTGTCTGCGACGTCCCCGGCCTTGTCCTTCACTGCACCTGCGGCATCGTCGACAGCCTGACCGGCCTTGTCGGCGGCCTGCTTGCCGTCCGCCTTGGTCTGCTGGGCTGCACCCTCGGTACGCAGCGAATCGTCGCCCGTGACCTCTCCGGCCTTCTTCTTCGCGGCGCCTGCGGCCTCGTCGACCTTGTTCTGAGCCTTCTCGATGAAGTCGGCCATGATGCACTCCTTTCGACGCTGCCCCTACCGGGCGCGCTCGTATTCGTATGAAGGTGAGTCGTACAGAGAACGGAGAAGCGCGCGCCGACGACACATGATCTGGGTCACAGCCCGCGTCGACCTGACGGGACGACCGGACCGGTGACCGCATTAAGGTCGGCGCATGGGATCCAACCGACCGGGCAACCGCGGGCAGAAGCGCGCCGCCAAGACCGCGGCGCGGCGACGCCGACAGACCTCGGGGCCGACGGCGTCCACGACAGAGCGGGTGCTCGCTCGCTTCGTGACGTGGATGGCCGCTCAGGAGGGCGCGGGAGACGTCGAGCCGACGCGTCGCGTCGTCGAGTCGCTCCTGGGTGAACTCACCCGGGTCCACGAGGGATTCACCCCCACGGCCTGGACCCCGGACGACGCCCACCTCGTTCTCGACGCCGCCGAATCCGTCCTCGCGCAGAACACCGAGGCGAGCGAGGACGCCGCGCTCCACCTCGTGTTCAGCGCCCTGTCCTATCTGACGTTCCTCGACGACGAGGACATCTGGAGCGGCAGCGACGCCGACTACGAGCACTGCATGGAGGACCTCACCGATTTCGTCGACGGCGTCCCCGACACGCTGACGCCCGAGGACATCACCCTGCCCGAGGTGACTGCGGACGCGGAGTCGGCGGCACTGGCCGAGCTCGCGATCGTCCGCGACGTCGACGCCCTGCTCGCCTGGTCGAGCACCGGTCGGCCGATCGACGCGAAGGAGGTGGCCGCCGCGCTGGGGCTCACCGTGCCCGCGTCGACGTTCCAGATGCCCGCCGACGTGCCCGAACTCGCCCACGCCTGGACCACCGCCGTGTCGTCCGGCGTGGTGGAGATCTCGGACGCCGGCGCCGCTCCCGGACCACTCGCGGCGAACGTCCGGGCGCGTGAGGCGGACGCTCTGCGCACCGTCGTCGCGGCGCACGTCACGGCGCAGTTGTCCGCCGACGACGAGATCGACGTCTCCGCCTCGGTGGCCGACAGCTTCGTCGCCCAGGCGATCCTGGCCGCCATGACGCCGGACCCGCCCGAGGGCAACCTGGACGAGAACTACGACGACCTCGAGGGCGAGGACAAGCGGACGGCGGAGTTGGTGACCGCGAAGCTCCGAGCGTTCATCGACCAGGGACTGCTCGTCGGCGGAGAGGTGTTGCTGGTGCCACCCGAGCTCCGGCACGCAGTACTCGACGGCGTGGGACGCGCGGACATCTTCGGCACCGTTGCCGCCGAGACCTCCGCCGAGGACTGACACCGCGGCGTAGCGTGCGCGGCGTGGCCCTGATTCATCGCGCGACCATCGTTCCCACCAAGATCGACCTGCTGCGGCAGTGGGTTCCGCTGCAGCCGTGGGCGGCAGGCATCGACGTCGGCACGCTCGAGGTCGTCGACGCCTACCGCTTCGACGATCCCGACGGCGAGGTGGGACTGGAGTCGCACCTGCTCCGCGCCGCCGACGGGACGATCCTGCACGTGCCTCTCACCTACCGATCGGCACCGCTTCCCGGCGCCGAGACGGCGCTGATCACCACCATGGAACACAGCGTGCTCGGGACCCGCCACGTTCACGACGCGGCGCACGATCCGGTGTATCTGGCGACGCTGCTGCGGACCGTTCTCACGGGCGGAACTCAGGCGGCGTTCGAGTACTCCGAGCCCGGGCCCGAGCGCGAAGTCACCGCACTCGTCCACGGAACCGGACAGGCCGGCGCCGACGTTCCCGACGTCCAGGCGCCGTCGGTCGACACCCGCGGCACCGACACCGTCGTCGACGTCGGCACCGCCGTGCTCACCCTGCATCGCGTCCCGCTGGACGACCCGGCTGATCGCGACGCCTTGGTCGGCACGTGGGCCGGACGGGCTCACCCTGCCGTTCTCGCGACGGCCGTCCTGCATGGAACCGCGCACGGCGGGTAGGCCACTGCCGACGAGCGGGGCCGCCCGGTCGGGAGAGGACCGCACATGCCGTACGAGGATCACGACCTGGAGCTCGACCTGCGCTGGTGGGCCGCGGCGAACTATCTGACCGTCGCGCAGATCTACCTGCAGGACAACACGTTGCTCCGGGAACCGCTACGGGCGGAGCACATCAAGCCCCGGCTTCTCGGGCACTGGGGCACGAGCCCCGGCCTGTCGATGATCTACACGATTCTCAACCGGCACATCCGCCGCACCGACACCGACTGGCTCTACGTCACCGGTCCCGGCCACGGCGGTCCCGCACTGGTCGCGTCGACGTATCTGGAGGGCACGTACAGCGAGATCTATCCGAAGGTCTCCCGCGACGCCGAGGGACTGCGAGTGCTGTGCCGCCAGTTCTCCTCGCCCGGCGGCATTCCGAGCCATGTCAGCGTGCCCACACCCGGCAGCATCCACGAGGGCGGCGAACTGGGCTACGCACTCGTGCACGCCGCGGGTGCCGCCTTCGACCGCCCGGACCTCACGGTCGCCTGCGTCATCGGAGACGGTGAGGCGGAGACCGGGCCGCTGTCGGCGTCGTGGAAGCTTCCGGCCTTCCTGAACCCGCGTCGCGACGGCGCGGTGCTCCCGATCCTGCACCTCAACGGTGCGAAGATCGCGGGGCCGACGGTCCTCGGCCGGACCTCCGACGAGGATGTCGCACAGTATCTCTCGGGGCAGGGCTGGGCACCCGTCGTCGTCGAGGGCGACGATCCGCACCAGGTGTTCCGCGATCTGGAACAGGCGATCAGGAACGCACACGAGACGATCCGCGAGGCACAGCGCGCCGCCCGCTCCGGGTCCGGTGATCGCGTGCGCTGGCCGGCGATCGTGCTGCGCACACCCAAGGGATGGACCGGTCCGCACGAGGTGGACGGGGTTCTCGTGGAGGGAACGAACAGGGCGCACCAAGTTCCGCTGTCCGGAGTGCGCGACAATCCCGCGCACCTCCGACTCCTGCAGGACTGGTTGTCGTCCTATCGGCCCGAGACACTGTTCGACGAGAACGGCACCCTGGTCGAGGAGCTGGCCGACCTCGCCCCGTCGGGTGACAAGCGCATGGGATCGACGCCCTACGCCAACGGCGGACGACTCCTCACACCGTTGACCATTCCGACCCTCGACACGTACGCCCTGGACATACCCGCACCCGGCACCACGTTCCACGGGACGACGAAGGTGCTCGGCGAGCTGCTCCGAGACATCTACTCGCGCAACACCACCGAGGACGGCGGCGGATCCTTCCGGCTCTTCTGTCCCGACGAGACGGCCAGTAACCGTCTCGACGCCGTGTTCGACGTGACCGACCGCTGCTGGCAACTGCCCACCACCGAGTGGGACACGGCGCTGTCTGCGGACGGACGGGTGATGGAGGTGCTCAGCGAGCACCTGTGCCAGGGATGGCTGGAGGGGTACCTGCTCGCGGGCGGGCACGGACTGTTCGCGAGCTACGAGGCGTTCGCGATGGTCAGCGTCTCGATGATGATCCAGCACGTCAAGTGGCTCCAGCACGCCCGCGACCTGCGGTGGCGCGAACCCGTCGCGTCGCTGAACATCCTGTTGACCAGCACGTGCTGGCGCAACGACCACAACGGCTTCAGCCACCAGGGCCCCGGCATGATCGACGCCGCCATCCCGCTGTCCCCCGAGGTGGTGCGCGTGTGGCTGCCCCCGGACGCCAACACACTGCTGTCCATCTCCGACCACTGCCTGCGCAGCCGGGACCACGTGAACCTGATCGTCGTGGACAAGCAGGAGCACCTGCAGTACCTCACGCTGGACGAGGCACACGATCACTGCGCGCGGGGAGCGTCGATCTGGGAGTGGGCGGGCACCGAGGCGAGCACCGCCGGTCGGCCCGAGGTCCCGGACAGTCCCGACATCGTGCTCGCGAGCGCCGGCGACGTTCCGACACAGGAGATCCTGGCCGCAGCCGAACTGCTCCGCGAATGGGTTCCGTATCTTCGGGTGCGGGTGGTGAACGTCGTCGATCTGATGGCGTTGATGCCGGTGCGCGACCACCCGCACGGCATGCCCGAGGAGACGTTCGTGGACCTCTTCACGGCCGACACCGACGTCGTCTTCGGCTTCCACGGCTACTCGCGCGCGGTGCACGAACTCCTGCACGGACGCACCGGTGCCTCCCGATTCCACGTGCACGGCTTCCGCGAGCAGGGAACGACCACCACGCCGTTCGACATGGTGGTCGTCAACGAGATGAGCCGATACCACCTCGTCCTCGACGCGCTGCGACGTGCGCGACGCGTGCCCGAACACAGTGCCGATCTGGCCGATCACTGTCGGAACCAGTTGGAACGTCACCGGTCCTACGTCGTCGAGCATCTCGAGGACATGCCCGAGGTGAAGGACTGGACGTGGGGGTCGGCAGAGCGTCACTGACCCGCGGCGGGGGCGTGTCGACGCCCCCGCCACCGTCATCCCGCCGACCGGGTCATCCGGCCGGCTGGGTGTCCGGAATCCCGCTCTCCGGTGGGGTCGCCTCCTCACCGGTGTACTCCTCGACGGCCGAGTCGCCGATGTCCGTGACCAGCACCGGGGTCAGGTTCTCCGGCTTGCCGTTCGTGATCTTGTAGACGCTGGCACCGGAGATACCGAGATGACTGTCCTCGGAGTAGCGGAACGGGGCGAGCTGAGGGCCGGGCAGGTCCTTGCCCTGCGACTGCAGCGCCGCCACGATCGACTCCCTGGTCGGGTTCTCGCCCGCGGCCTGCAGCGCCTGCACGAAGGCGTAGGCGTGGCTCATGCCGTAGATGCGGTAGTTGGTCAGCTCCTCACCGGTTCCGTCGGCGGCCCACACCTTCTGCCACAACTGCGTCCACGGGTTGTCCGGCGAGTCGATGCCGGGGATGTACTCGAGGGAGATCATGTTCTCGAGCGACGAGGCGCCGTCGGTCACCGCGCCCTGGGAGAAGCGTCCGAGCAGCGACCCGACGAGGTCCACGTCGGAACCGATGGAGCTGTAGAACCATTCGGGCGTGTAGTTCAGTCGGCGGGAGACCAGTTGGCTCAGTGCCGTGTACGACGGGACGTTGAAGCCCAGGATCAGATCGGCACCCGCCGCCTGGAGGGACGCGATCTGCGGGGCGACGTCGGTGTTGCCGGACGTGTAGCGGGCGACGCCGACGATCTGATTCTCGAGGTACTGGCGCACCGCGGCCTCGCTGTCGCGGCCGAGGTCGTCGTCCTGCAGGAACAGGCCCAC
Source organism: Rhodococcus sp. NBC_00297 (assembly GCF_036173065.1). NCBI lineage: Bacteria > Bacillati > Actinomycetota > Actinomycetes > Mycobacteriales > Nocardiaceae > Rhodococcus > Rhodococcus sp. NBC_00297. The sequence goes on along the minus strand of NZ_CP108041.1, from coordinate 3,208,750 downwards.
CTTGGCGTCCGGCCGGTTCTTCTGCACCCAGTCGCCGATGATCTTGCCCTCGACCTGGTAGTCGGGCTGCCACCCGAAGGTGTTGGGGTACTTGGCCGGATCGTTGCCCCACATGATCGCGCCCGAGGACACGAACAGATCGGGGACGCCCTCCTCGTTGAGGAAGTCGATGACCGCGCTGTGTGTCGCGGTGCCCAGACCACCGACCATCGCGAACACCTCGTCCTGCAGGACCAGCTCGTTGACCACCTGCGTGGTGGTGGTCGGGTCGTACGCGTCGTCACGCACGAGGTACTCGATCTGCCGACCGTTCACCCCGCCGGCGGCGTTGACGTAGTCGAAGTAGGCCTTGGCGCCCGTGGGGATCTCGCTGTACCCGGGAGCGGCGACTCCCGTCAGGGGATAGTGCGCACCGATCTTCACCGAGGTGTCGGTGATCCCGACGGTCGAGCCCTCCGTGGACTCCTCCGACTCTTCACGGCCACCCGCGCCGCACGAGGCCACCAGTACGACGGCCGCAGCGAGAGCGGTGCCCCGCTGCGCCCATGTTCGGATCCTGTTCATCGAACTCCTTCTCTCTTCAGACGACGCTGTACGAGACGACCGCGGACCGTGCCGACCAGTCCGAGTGGCGCGAAGAGGATCACGACCACGGTGAAGATGCCGGTGACCAGAGGCGCGAGTTCCGCGGCCTGCAGGCTGCTCAACCCGGCGTCGAGGCCCAGGTTGGTCACCACCGGCGGGATGTAGGTGAGGAGCGCGGCACCGATGAGAGCGCCTGTCAGCGAACCGAGTCCGCCGATGACCACAGCGGAGAGCAGGGTCAGGGACAACACCAGCGTGAACCCGCTCGGCGCGGCGATGCGGGAGGCCATCGCCATGACCGCCCCGGCGGCACCGGCACACGCGGCACTGACCACGAAGGCCAGCACCCGTGCCCGCCCGAGGTCGATCCCCGCGATCTCGGCCGACACCTCGTCGTCACGCACGGCGCGCCAACGCCGTCCGACGCGACTCGACGACACGTTGGCCAGCAGGAAGAACACCAGCACGAGCAGGAACCACCCGACGTAGGCCACGAACTTCGTGGACGTCAGTTCGTTCCCGGTGACGAAGAAGGCGATGTCGTCGAGCGCGGACGGCACGTCGGGACTGGGCACGATGAGACCCTGCTCGCCCCCGAGGTACTCCGAGAAGTACAGAGCGAGACCAGGGACCGCGACGGCGAGCGCCAACGTCGCGCCGGCCAGGTAGGGCCCGTGCAATCGCGCCGCGGCGACCCCGACGACGACCCCCACCAGACCGGCCACGACGGTGGCCGCGATCAGGACCAGGGGCACCGACCAGCCGGACTCGTTCGCCCGCAACATCAGTGCCGCCGTGTACGCGCCGACCGCCATGAACGCACCGTGCCCGAGGGAGAGCTGACCGTTGAGTCCGGTGAGCACGGTCAGTCCAGCCGCGGCGATCGCGAGATACGCCACCGATGTCAGCTGGCTCTGCCGGAACGTGCTGACGCTCTCCAGCACGAGAATCACCACGACGAGGGCCAGCAGAGCGCCGAGCAGGTGCCGCCGCACCGGAGTCGACACCACGCGGGCGACGCGCGAGCGTGCGGGTGAGGGGGTGGGCCTGTCGGTCGTCGTCACGGTCATGTCAGACCCTCCTCGCTGCCGCGGCAGCGAACAATCCGTTGGGACGCAACAACAACACCGCGATGAGGATGACCAGCGCCGCGAAGGACACGAGGTCCTGCCCGATGTAGCCACTGACCGCACTGAGCCCGACACCCATCAGCAGTCCGCCCACCACGGCGCCCACCGGGCTGTCGAGACCGCCGAGCACGGCGGCCACGAATCCGAACACCACGACGGAGTCCATGTAGCCGGGGTGCACCAGCGACCCGCCGGCGATGAGCAGACCCGCGACCGACCCGACCACCGCGGCCAACGCCCATCCCAGCGTGAGCATGCGACCCACGCGCACTCCCAGCAGGCGCGACACCTCCTGGCTGAAAGCACTGGCGCGCATCGTGAGTCCGAGATCGGTGAACCGGAACAGCGCGACCAGCGCGGCGAGCACCACCAGCACCGCGACGACCTTGTAGATGTCGTTGCCCGTCAGCGCCACGTCCACGGACCCGATGCGCCGACCGTCGAGGCCGAACGGAGCGGGAAAGGACCGGAACTGGTTGCCGAACACCAGTGCCGCCACCGCGTGGATCACGATGAAGAGACCGAGAGTGAGGATCACCGGATTGATGTGCGACGCGCTGTCGACGTACCGGATGATCAGTCGCTCGATCAGCGCGCCGAGCACGAGGCCGGAGACGAGCGCGGCGGCGAAGCCGACCCAGTAGGAGTAGCCGGCATCGACCACGACGAGCGCCACGTAGGTGGTGATCATCGCCATCGGCGCCTGCGCGAAGTTCACGATGCGCGTCGAGCGCCAGATCAGCACGAGTGCCAGAGCGAATGCGGCATAGACCATCCCGTTGGTCACTCCGTTGATGACGATGGTGAGCAGTTGTTGCACTCTGTCGTCCTTTCGTGAGGGTGGTCAGAAGCCGAGGTAGGCGTGGCGGAGTTCCTCGTCGCCGACGAGGTCGGCCGCCGGACCCTCCCGCGCGACCGTCCCCAGGGACAGCACGACGGCGTGTTCGGCGATGGACAGCGCGCTGCGGGCGTTCTGCTCGACCAGCACGACGGTGAGGCCGTCCGAGTCGACCGAGTCACGCAGCGTCTGGAAGATCTGCGCCACCACGCGGGGAGCGAGCCCGAGCGACGGTTCGTCGAGCAGCAGGATCGTGGGGGTCGCCATGAGGGCGCGCCCGATCACCAGCATCTGTCGCTCACCGCCCGACAGCGTGTGCGCGGTCGACGCCCGACGCTCCGCGAGAGCCGGGAACATGGACAGCACGCGGTCGATCCCCACCGCGGCCGCGGACCTGTTGCGGCCCAACGCCCCCAGCCGCAGGTTCTCCTCCACGGTGAGTTCGACGATGACCCCGCGGCCCTCGGGCACGTGCGACAGTCCACGCCGTGACATCGACTCCGGACTCGCTCCGACGAGGTCGACCTCGCCCATCCGGATGTGGCCGGCCACCGGCGGGTGCAGCGCCGAGATCGTCCGGAGCAGGGTCGTCTTGCCGGCACCGTTGGCCCCGAGCACCGCGGTGACCGCGCCGCGGGGCACCCTCAGCGACACGGAGTCGAGCGCGGTGACGGCGCCGTACCGCACCGTCAGATCGGACACGGTCAGGGCGTCGCGGGTCGCCTCGTCCCGCACGACGTCACGCATCACGGTCCACCTCGTCCCCCAGGTAGGCGGCGAGCACAGCGGGATCCTCGCGCACCGTGTCGGGTGTCCCGCGCGCGATGACCTTCCCGAAGTCCAGGACCACCAACCGATCACAGACACTCATGACCAGATCCATGTGGTGCTCGACCAGGAGGATCGACATCCTCGAGGTGAGTCCGCGGACCAGCTCACCCAGCTCGTCCATCTCCGCGTTCGACAGACCCGACGCCGGCTCGTCGAGAAGCAGCAACGTCGGCTCCCCCACCAGCGCCCGCGCGAGCGCGACGCGTTTGCGCACCGCGTACGGCAGGCTGGGCGGGTACCGGTCGGCGTACTCGTCGATGCGGAGTTCGGACAACGTGGCCAGAGCCCGGTCGCGGATCGCGGCGGTGTCGGCCCCGCTCCGAGCGAGTCCGAGCAGCCCGGCGACGATCGAGGTCCGGGCGAGATGGTCCGCACCGACCATGACGTTCTCCACCACGGTCATCCGGTCGAACAGCCCGAGGCCCTGCAGTGTGCGGCTCATACCGAGCGCCGCCAGCGCGGTCGGCTTCAGCCGGCGTACCACCCGGCCGTTCCGGGTCACGGTGCCCGACTGCGGCGCGACGAGGCCGCACGCCACGTTGAACAGTGTCGTCTTGCCCGCCCCGTTGGGTCCGATGACTCCGACGACCTCGCCTCGTCGGACATCGAGTCCGACGTCCGACAGGGCGACGATGCCGCCGAACGACACGGTGACGGACGACAGCTCGAACACGGACTCGGTCATGGTCTCGATCGTTGACACAGTGGCCCACCTCACATCTCGGTGGCACTCACTATGGTCACTCCGCACAGTCGGCGATATGGTCTCCGCGCACGAAAAGGGTCATGCCGCGGGCACCAATTTCGGTCAAACCGCTCGAACCGTCGGGCGCTGTGCGCAAAAATGCGCGCATGGCGTCGCCGTCGATCGGCCGTGGATCGGGGCTGCATCCTGTCCGCGGACGGCTGTCGGCGGAGGAACGAGCCGCGATCCAACGCGCGTGGGCGACGCTGATCCCGGAGGCGGACGCCATCGCCGACTCCATCACGTTGGCCCTGTTCGAGCAGGACCCCGACTATCTCCAGGCCGGCTCCGACATCACGGCCGTGGTCCGTCGCAGCACGCGGGAACACATCCGTCTGGGGCTGCGCAAGCTCAGCGGCACGCAGCACGGTAGCGAGGACAACACCGAGGTGTGGCGGCGCACGGGTCGCGAACGCGCGCGCCAGGGCATCCCCATGGAACTCGTGCTCAAGGCGTACACCCTCGGTAGTCGAACGTTGTGGGAGGAACTCGTCAACGCTCGCGGCGCGAATCCCGGGCTGCTCGAGCCGCGACTGCTTCTCGTCGCCGGCCAACGGTTGTGGCACGCACTCGATGCGCAAAACACGATTCTCGTCGACTCGTACCGGCGTGAGACCGCACGGATGCAGCAGCGCGACGTCACGAAAATCCTCGCCGTTCTCGACGGCTTGCGCGACGGGCGCGGAGCCGATCCCGCGTTCGTCGTCGATGCGCGGAACACACTGGGGCTCACCGCACAGCATCGGATCGCGTGCGTGGTGGGCCCGCTGTCCGAGCGAGGTGACCCACCCCTGACCTCACCGGAGGACGCCGTCGACGGCGTGACATCACTGTCGCACTGGCACATTCGCGACGGGGTCCAGTTCGGCGTCGTGTGCCCGGCCAAGGCGGACCTCAGCTCGGTGGCGGAGGCTCTCGCCGCACGCGCGGTCGGACCGGTGGGCATCGCCGCGTCGACGGACGGACTCGTGACCTTCGCCGCCGCGTACCGAGCTGCCGCGCGCACGGCGGCCACCATCGGCGCCGGCGACACTCCCGCCGCGGTGGCCACGGACCGACTGCCCCACATCGTCATGTCTGCCGACGACGAGATCTCGGATCTGGTCGTGTCCCACGCACTCGGGTCGCTGAACGGACACCCGCCCGCGCAGCGGGAGGTACTGCTCCGAACTCTGGCGCACGTCCTCGCCACCGACGGTTCACCCACCAACGCCGCCAAACTGCTGTACTGCCACCGGAACACGGTGATCTATCGGCTTCATCAGGTCGAGGAACTGACCGGCCGATCCATCACCGCGCCGGACGACCGGCTCCTCCTCACCCTTGCCCTGGTCCGCTCCGGGCACTGGGCGGACGCGGTGGCCGGCGTCGGCGCCGCCACGACTGTCACACCAGAGAGCTCGACCGCAACGTCAGCACGGTGATCTCGCTCGGTGCGAAGACACGGAACGGTGGACCCCAGAACCCCGTGCCCCGGCTCGTGTAGAGCTGCGTGCGGGCGCCGTGTCGGCTGAGGCCGTGGACGACCGGTTGATCGAGTCGGACGAGCAATCCGAACGGCCAGATCTGCCCGCCGTGTGTGTGCCCGGAGACCTGCAGATCCACTCCCGCCGCCACTGCCGCGTCGATCTGCTTCGGCTGATGCGCCAGCAGGAAGATCGGCAGCGACGGTTCCGCGTCCGTCAGCGCGGCGGTCAGATCCGCGCCGTGACCCACCTCGCCCGACCCGCGCGCGGTCCTGTCGTCCACCCCGGCGACGACCAGCCTGTCGCCACCGCGCATGACGGTGATGTGCCTGTTGTGCAACGAGTCCCAGCCCAGCGACGTCATGTGGTCGAGCCACTCCTGGGCCTCGCCGAAGTACTCGTGATTGCCCGTCACGTAGACGCGCGCCGACTTCGCGTGCACCCGTTCCAGCGGCGCCACCTGCTCACGTCGACGCTCCACCGACCCGTCGGCGAGATCACCCACGTGACAGACGATGTCGGCGTCCTGGCGATTGATCTCCGCCACGACGTCGGAGGACCAGACGGACCGTTCGATCGGCCCGTAGTGCGTGTCCGTCACCAGGACGACGCGGAGCCCGTCGAGTCCGGCGCCGAGTCGATCGAGCGTCACCGTCACGTGCTTCGTGCGCGGCAGCCGCATCGCCTCGCGTCGTCCCCACACCGCCAACGCGACGATGACGGCCAGCACGGCGCCGGCGACGATGCGCGATCGCAGCGGATCGTCGACCCCGACGACGCCGAGCCCGAGCCGTACGACGAGCCCGATGATCGACCACACGAACGCGATCCACACCAGTCCGAGCAGGGTGTCCCCGATGCGCGCCCACCGGTCGGAGTGTGCCCGGCCGTGCCCGTTCGCCATGCCGACCACGAGTGCGGCGGCAGCACCGACCGCGACCACCGTCGCGATGATCCTCGCGGCGATCGGCCAGTCCGCGCCGGTGAACGCGAGAGTCCACAGCGGCGTCCCGAACAGGATCGCGAGAACGACTGTCACGACGGCGAGCCGGCCCACGGGCGGCCCGCCGGACGGAGTGCTCTCGCGAACCTCGCCCGGCACTGAGTGGTCCGACATGGTGCACGTTCCTTCGGTGTCGGGAGCGTCGGCGATCTCTCGAGGAGCATCGCCGCGCGTGGGAGAGACGCGTCAACCGTACGCGGAACCGTGCGGCCGGTCCGCGCGTCGAATGTCACGGGGATCGTGGCACCGCGGTCGGGGAGGACACGAACATGGGGTTCGACATCACGGGGGTGATCGGTGCCGCGGGCGAGACCATCTCGGACGCGGCGTCGGAGATGGTCGACTTCGCGACGGGACACGACAGCGACGCGGCGGAGTCCGCGGCACGACTGACGGCGGAGTTCCACGCCGACGACGCCGTCCGGGTCGCCCGCGAGGCCGTCGACAGGTCCAGGGTGGGCGACACGGCGAGCGGCGCGAGCGTCGTGGTCCCGGAGGCGTTCGACGGCATGTCGCACCCCGAGATGTTCGCGTACACCACCGAACTCACGCCGGAGCTCCTCGATTCCGGTGCCGCGATGTGGCGCGAGGCCCACACCCGGGCGACCGCACTGGTGTGGACCCTGTGGAACGACCTCGGCGCCGTGCTCGGGACCGACTGGCAGGGCGCCGCGGCCGACTCCGCGCTCGCCGCGATCACGACGTACCGCACCGAGTCGCTGCGCACCCTCGACCTCATGGACATCGTCGCGGGCAAGCTCGAGCAGTCCCGCGACGGGTTCGCGCTCACCCGCGCCACCATGCCCGCCCCACAGTCGTTCACGCCCTCGGACTGGGCGCGCACCGCGATGACGGCCGCGTTCCTCGGACCCGTCGGCGCCGCCGGGTCGATCACCGCGATGATGGCCGAGGAGGAGGAGCGGCGCGCCGAGGCCGTGGCGGTCATGAACGGCACCTACGTCCCCACCGCCGTCCGAGCCGATCACGGCGTGCCGGTGCTCACGCCGCCGGGAGATCCGGCGAGCGGGTCCGCGTCGGGTTCCTCGTCCTCGGCGGCCGGTGGCATGCGCGGACGTGTCGACGCCGCATCGCTCGGTTCGACGGCACTCTCGTCGCTCGCGACGAGTCCCGCACCGACCACGGCGGCGTCAGTCGGCGACTCGACGCCCGTCGCAGGGCCACAGCCTGCGGCCGCCGCCCAGAACTCCGCGGGAGCAGGCACGAGCAGCACCTCGAACGGCGCAGCTCCGCCGCCCGGTGTCGCACCCGTGAGCACGGCACCGGTCGGCCCGTCGGGGTCCCGGCCTGCCGTGACCTCACCCGCAGGCTTCGGGCGCGGCTCGACCCCCGCCGGGTACGGGACGGCAGGGCAGCGGTCGTCGGCGGGATCCGGTGGGCCGGGCGCGCGGACACTCGGTCCTGGATCCTCGTCCGGGCGCGGCCCCTCGGGCGGTACCACCGGCCCCGTCCTGCAGAGCGCGACCTCAGCCGGCGCGGGCGGTTCCGGCGCGGGCGGTTCCGGCGCGGGCACCCGCGCGGCGGCCTACGGACCGGGCGCGATGATGCCGGGGAGCCGCGCCGGTGGAGACCAGGACGGCGACCACACCACGGCGGGGTACCTCGTCACGGCGGACAACGGCGACCGCCTGGTCGGGGAGCTCCCACTCGTCGCTCCCCCGGTGATCGGGTGATCGTTCGAGCGGCTCCCACGGGGGTCGCCTCGTGGCACCTCACGTCACTCGAGTTCGCCGTACTCCTCGACCGGATCGGCCGCGATCGAGTGCCGTTCCCCTTCTCCTGGACCACGCGCGCCCGCACAGCCGCGGATCTGCGTGCGGAACGCGAGGCCGCCCGCCGCCGCCTCGGCGACCGATCGCTGCTGGCCGCCGCGTCCCTGCTCGGCGGACCCGGACTCCAGGTCACCGCCTGCGGGGTGGAGTCGGGCGATCGACGCGTGCGCATCCGAGCCGCAACCTCGTACTCCGCGATCCCGCTCCATTCCGACCGGCCTCCGGCCTTCCCGCTCGCCGTCGTGGTGGTCCAGGACCCGCGACCGACCTCCGACACCGGCGGCACGGTCCACGTCCACGCCGTACCACCGGAGCGCATGACCCACACCCTCACGGCGGCGCTGCCCCACCGCCGCGCGGGACGGGTGACGCCGTCGTCCGTGTCCCGCGACGACGTGGTCCGCGCTCCGTCGTCCCACCTGCACGATTCGCGTGGCGACACCGACCGCGATCGCGTGATCCACATCCTCGACGGGCCACGGGAGGGGCTCGGTGAGATCGTCGTGGGACACGGCGGCGACGGCCCGCTCGAGGCGATCGCCGGCAGACGGTGGATCGACGCGCTCGGTGACGGGCGCTACCTGGTGCACGCGACCGACGTGGTGGCGGTGCTGCCCGCCACGGCCCAGACCATCGCGGCGGCGCTCGACGACGAGATCCGACGGGCCGGTGCGGTACCACCGGTGACGGGTACACGCAGCTAGGGTTGGGCCATTGAACGCTGCGGCGCTGACGCGTGCGCGGCCGATCGAGAGGACTGGGCAGATGAGCGATCGCTACCCGCGCGACTCCGACAACCGCGACGTCGGCAACTACGGCTACGACGACCGCACTCGGGCCTACGGTCGGCAGGAGCCCTACGCCGAGCCCGGTGGTCAGCGCTACGCGCCGCAGAAGCCCGCATCGTCCGGACTGAAGTTCGACGTCGGCCCGTTCATCGGCGGAGTCGTCGCCACCGCCATCACCACGTTCATCGCAGGATGGGTGGCCACGGCGATCGTCCAGGCCGTCTACAACCGAACGGGAACCAGCGTGTTCTGGATGTACGGACTGGAGGATCCCTGGATCGCCGGTGTGTACGGCGCCCTCGCCGCGATCCTCGCCGGAGCGTTCATGCTCCTGCTGTTCCAGGCGGTGCCGTCACCGAACACGTTCTTCAGCTGGATCGCCGGACTGGTGGTCGTCGCGATCATCGTGCTGCCGTTCCTCGCCGCGGGAGCGATCACCGCTGCGTTCGGCTCCGCGATCGTCAACGGCCTGATGGGGTTCGTCATCGTGGCCCTGCTGTCCACCACCGCGGCGAAGACGTATCACGGTCGTCCCTGACAGCCCCCGTCGTGCGTGACGCTCAGGGAATCCAGTACCCCTGAGCTTTGACCGACCTGCGCGGAACGCGGTAGTCGGACTTCAGGATCGACGCGATCGAGCGCGTCGTGACCGTGTCGCACGCGACCCATGCGGCGTGGCGGGACGCGTCGAACGCTGCGGCCGAGACGGCCTCCACCATCGAGGCACCGCCGTCACGCCGTCGTACTCGATGTACCTGCGTGGCGCTCGTCGCCGCGAGCGGGAGCGCGTCGTCGCCGTCGTGCACGGTCTCGAGCCACAGGGTGACGGGAAGATCGTCGGGCAGAGCGGCCAGCAACGAGTTCACCGCGGGAAGTGCCGCGCTGTCTCCCGCGATGAGGTACCCGGCGGGAAGCGGGTCCGGTACCGCGTACTTCGAGCCCTGGAAGGTCGCCTCGAGGGTGTCGCCGGGGGCGGCGCGTCGTGCCCAGTGCGCGGCCGGACCGTCGTGCAGCGCGAACTCGAGGTCGAAGCGGTCGTTCTCGGGGTCCGGGTTCACGACCGTGTAGGCACGGTGGTGCAGCGAGGCACTGCCGTCGTCGGTGGGAAACCACAGGCGCAACCACATCGTGGGATGCACGGGCTTACGCGTGAACAGTCCACCCGCGGAGACCGTCAACCGACGGTAGTGCGGGGTGACGTCCTCCGCCGCGAGGACGGTCAGCAGCACGTCCGAGCCGCCCATCAGCTTGAGGACCGTGCCCTGCCAGCCCTTGGTCTGCTCGCTGGTCGCTGCGTCGGTCATGCAGCTGAGGGTAGCCTAACCCTGACCGACGTGGGGGTGTGCCAACTCCTCGAGGTACTCCGCGATGCCGTCGTCGTCGTTGCTCGCGACCACCCGATCGACGAGAGCCTGCACCTCAGGGATGGCATTGGACGGACAGATCGCGGTGCCGGCCCACGCGAGCATCTCCAGATCGTTGCGTGCGTCGCCGGCGGCCGCGACCTCCCGCCGTGCGATTCCGCGGCGCTCGCACAGCGCCGCCAGAGCGGTCGCCTTGGACACTCCGCGCGCGGCGATCTCCACGTAGGGCGCGCCGGAATGGGTGACCGAGACATCGTCGACACCGCCGGCGAGCAACGCGCGGTAGAGATCGCCGCTCGGCACGGTGGCGTGGCGGGCGACGATCTTCACCATGTCCTCCCGCAACCACGGGAAGGCCGGAGGCCGGTCGCTGTCGGACGGGAAATCACCACCCACGACAGTGTCCATGGTGGACGGGTCGCGGTGATGGTCGGAGAACACGCACAACGCGGCGTATCCCGTCTCCGCGACGAACGAGGTGGGTCCGACCGCGGCGACCACGGTTCCCGGTACGAGGGCGCGCACCCGGTCGACCGCGGCCTGGCCGACGGCGACGTCCATCCCCACCGTCTCGGTGATCACGGGTGTCCCGTCGGCGAGATCGATGAGGACGGCGCCGTTGGCGCACACCGCAATTCCGCGGAAACCGCTCTGCTCGGCGAACTCGTGCACGGAGTGCCGAGCACGGGCGGTGGCCCACACCACGTCGATCCCCGCGTCTCGCGCTGCCGCCATGGCGTCGGCGGTGCGCGCGGAGATGGTCCGGTCGGAGCGCAGCAGCGTCCCGTCGAGATCGGTGGCGAAGAGTCGAACGGTCACCGGGTCAGCCTCTCACCCGGTGACCGTTCCGACCGGGAGTCAGCTCAGCGCGTCGGCGATGGGCGTCTCGCCCTGGTCGAACTCGATCATGCGGCCGGCGGTGGACGGGGTGTCGAGCACGGTGGCGATCACGGCGGCCACGTCGTCGCGACTGACCGAGGCACCCGTCGCTCCCTGCTCCTTGGTGGTGATGGAGCCGGTGCCGGCGTCATCGGTGAGGCCGGACGGCGCGACGATGGTCCAGGACAGGTCGCTGTTCTTCAGGTGCTGATCGGCCTCGGCCTTCGCCTCGGCGTACGCGTAGAAGGAGTCGTCCGGGGAGACACCGTGATCCGGGCCCGCACCGAAGTACGACACCAGCACGAACCGCGGGACGCCCGACGCGGACGCCGCGTCGATGCAGCGGATGGCGGCGTCGCGGTCCACGGCGTACGTGCGGTCGGCATCGCCACCCCCGGCGCCGGCAGCGAAGACGACGGCGTCGTGGCCGGTCACGGTTCCGGCGATCTCCTGGGTGGTCTGCGCCTCGACGTCCGCGACGACGGCGGTGGCGCCGGTCTTCTCGATGTCGGCGGTCTGATCGGGATTGCGGATCAGCGAGGTGACCTGGTGCCCACTCTCGGTCAGAATCTTCGCGAGCTTCAGGGCGATCTTGCCGTGGCCGCCGACGACTGCGATGCGTGACATGAGTTCCGGGTGTCCCTTCTTCGAGCACGGGCGGCCGTACGACCGTCCACGGAGGGGGGTTCCCTGTTGTCGGCGCCCGACAAACATCGGACGCCGATCAGGGATACGGTCTGCCCGCCGCGGCGGGACCACGCACCTTCCCGACGAGCCCGGCGACCGCCAGGATGGTGACCACGTAGGGCAGCATCAACATGAACTCGCTGGGTACCGGCGAGCCGATGATGCCCAGCACGTTCTGCAGGTTGGACGCGAATCCGAACAGCAGGGCCGCCAACGTCGCACGGACGGGATCCCAGCGTCCGAAGATCACGGCGGCGAGGGCGATGTAGCCGGCACCCGCGGTCATCTCCTTGCCGAACGCACCGACCGACCCCAGGGTGAAGTACGCGCCGCCCATGCCGGCGATGGCGCCCGCGAGGCAGACGTTCCAGAAGCGGGTTCGGGCGACGTCGATACCCACGGAATCCGCGGCGCGCGGATGCTCACCGACCGCGCGCAACCGCAGGCCCCACCGCGTGCGGAAGAGGCCGACGAACACGGCCGCCACAGCGATGTACATGACGTACTCGATGACCGTCTGCCGGAACAGCACCGGACCGATGATCGGGATCTGCGAGAGCAGCGGAATCTCGATGCGGGGGAAGCGCGGCGGCGTGTTCAGTGTCGCGGCGCTGGGGACCAGCACCTTGGAGTACAGGAAGCTGGTGAGCCCGACGACGAGCACGTTGAGCACCACGCCGACGATGACCTGGTTGACGAAGTACCGGATGGAGAACACCGCGAGGACGCTGCCCACCAAGGCTCCTGCGACGAGTGCCGCGGCGAGACCGACGTACGGCGACCCGGTGAGCGTCGCGACCACCGCGCTGACGAACGCGCCGCCGAGGAGCTGGCCCTCGATGGCGATGTTGATGATGCCGACGCGCTCGGAGACGACGCCGCCGAGCGCACCGAAGATCAGCGGCGTGCTGAGGGCGACGGTTCCGAGGAGCAGCCCCGGCACGGGAATGGTCTCGCCCACCGCGGACCACGTGAGGAACAGCAGGACGAACGCGACGGCGAACACCGCGGTGACCGCCACCGGTGTGCGCTGCCCCGCCCGGGTGCGAACCGCACTGACCAGCGTGAGGGCGGCGAGCAGGATCACGAGCGCGATGCACGTGGCGCGCGCGGGCAGCCCCACGTCCGGCAACCTGACGAAGTCGCTGTCACTGGCCAGGGAGAACGTGCTGGTGCCGCTGTCGCCCCGCAGCCCGAAGGCCAGCAGCGCGACGACGGTGACGACACCCAGGACGACGGGAAGCTTCCAGGAGGCGGCGGGACGGGACCCGGCGTCAGGAGGAGCCGTGGCGAGTGTGCTCATCAGCTCACCCCTTTCGCTCGAGGTTCGGGTAGTCGGAACACCGCTCGCACCAGGGGCGGCGCGGCGATGAACAGGACGATGACCGACTGGACGACGAGCACGATGTCGATGGGGATCGACTCCGCGGCCTGCATCGCGAAGCCGCCCGCCTTGAAGGCTCCGAACAGGATGCCGGCGGCGAACACACCCCACGGACGCGAGCGCCCCAGCAGTGCCACCGTGATGGCGTCGAATCCGATGCCGGCGTCGATGTCCGCGGAGAAACCCGTGGTGACGGTACCGAGCACCTGTGCGACACCGGCGAGCCCGACCAGGGCACCCGACAGCACCATCGCGTAGATGTACACGCGCTCGACCTTGATGCCGGCCACGCGGGCCGCGGAGGCGTTCTCCCCCACGACGCGGAACCGGAAGCCGACGCTCGACCTCTCGAGCAACCACCACACAGCTGCGGTCACGGCGATGACGAGGACGAATCCCCAGTGCAGCGAGTACTTCGATCCGAACAGCGACGGCAGGATCGCGTCGTCCATCATCGCGGGCGTCTTGGGGTTGTTGGAGCCGGGTGCCTGCAGCGCGCCGGGAGTGCGCAGCAGGTACGAGATCAGGTAGAACGCGACGTAGTTGAGCATGATCGTCACGATCACCTCGTGCGCGCCGGTCCGCGCTCGCAGCAGTCCGGCGATGCCGCCCCACAGCGCGCCGCCGACGACACCGGCCAGTATCGCGACGATGAGGTGCACGTAGGGCGGCAGGTCGAAGGTGAACCCGACGTAGCCGGCACACGCGGCGGCGATGAGCATTTGGCCGCGGCCGCCGATGTTGAACATGCCGACCCGGAACGCCAGCGCGACACCGAGACCCGCGGCGATCAGCGGGGTGGCGAAGGTGAGGGTCTCGGTGAGCGGACGGATACCGTCCGCGAAGCGAGGCCGTCGGAAGTTGTAGACACTGCCCTGGAAGAGCGCCGAGTAGGCGCCCCAGACCGAGTCCCAGATCGCGGAGAGCATGTCCGTGGGCCGCGAGAAGAAGTAGCCCGCCGTCTCACGCACCTGCGGATCGGTGACGGCGATGAGAATTGCGCCGACGACGAACGCCATCAGGACCGACAGCAGGGACAGCAGCACACTGCCACTGGCGATCTTGCGCAGCACCGACTCGGACGTGGACGGCGGCGTCGCGGTGTCCGTCGCGGTCACGCGGCTCCCTCGGTGTTCGCGTCGGTGGAGTGGCCTCCGGCCATGAGCAGTCCCAACTCTTCTCGTGAGGCGTCGCCGGACACGATGCCGACGATGGCGCCTCGGTACATCACCGCGATGCGGTCGGCCAGCGCCGACACCTCGTCCAGCTCGGACGAGATCACGATGACGGGGGTGCCCGCGTCCCGCGTCGCGACGATGCGCTTGTGCACGAATTCGATGGATCCCACGTCGATTCCGCGCGTGGGTTGCGACGCGATGAGCAGACGCAGATCGCGCCCGAGTTCCCGTGCGAGCACGACCTTCTGCTGGTTACCGCCCGAGAGTCTGCCGACGGCCGTGTCGATGCTCGGCGTGCGGATGTCGAACTCCGACACCTTCTCCGACGCGAACGACCGGAGGAAGGACCGCACGATGCTGCCACGAGCGGAGAACGGCCCGCCGTGCGACCGGTCGAGCATGAGGTTCTCGGCGATGGTGAACTCGCCGACGAGTCCGTCCTCGGTGCGGTCCTCGGGAACGAAACCCACACCGGCGTCGAGCACGGACTTCACGTCGCGACCGACCAGCGAGGCACCGTCGAGCGTGATCTGACCGGTCATCGCCGGATGCAGACCCAGCAGTGCTTCGGCGAGCTCCGTCTGACCGTTGCCCTGCACGCCCGCGATCGCCAGGATCTCGCCGGCGCGCACCTCGAAGGACACGTCGTTCACCACCGGGCCGGCAGCACCCGGAACCGTCAGGTTCGACACGACCAGCGCGGCATCCCCCAGCTGCGCCGGGTCCTTGGCGACGCGCAACTGCACGTCGCGACCGACCATGAGGGACGCCAGTTCGCCGTCGGTGGCGGTCGGCTCGGCCTGGCCGACGACCTTCCCGAGGCGGACGACGGTGATGCGATCGGCGACCACGCGCACCTCACGCAGCTTGTGCGTGATGAAGACGATGGCCGTTCCCGCCTCGGCGAGCTGACGCATGATCGTCATCAGCTCGTCGGTCTCCTGCGGGGTGAGGACCGCCGTCGGCTCGTCGAAGACCAGAATGTCGGCCTCGCGGGAGAGCGCCTTGATGATCTCGACGCGCTGCTGCACGCCGACCGGGAGATCGCCCACTGTCGCGTCCGGATCCACGTCGAATCCGAAGCGGGCCGACACCTCCCGTACCAGCGCACGAGCCGCGTCGAGGTCGAGGCGACCGCCGAACGTCGTCTTCTCGTTGCCCAGGATGATGTTCTCGGCGACGGTGAACACAGGGATCAACATGAAGTGCTGGTGCACCATGCCGATCCCGGCGCTCATCGCCTCGCCGGGGCCGGCGAAGGTGCGCCGCTCCCCGTCGATGAGGATCTCGCCCTCCTCCGCCCGGTACAGGCCGCTGAGGACGTTCATCAGCGTCGACTTCCCGGCACCGTTCTCACCGAGCAGGCAGTGGATCTCCCCCGCCTCGACGGTCAGATCGATGTGGTCGTTGGCGACCAGGGAACCGAAACGCTTGGTGATGCCCCGGAGTTCGAGCTTCGGCAGGTCGTGCCCGGGGCTGCTGTCGAGCGTGGACGCGGTGTCGTTCGACGCCATCGTCAGTTGGGCGACGAGGGCGACGTGACCGTGATCGATCCGTCGATGATGCCCGCGCGGATCGTGTCGAGTTCACCCTGCAGAGCCGGATCGACCTGCGACTCGAAATCGTGGAACGGAGCGATGCCGACACCGTCGTTCTCGAGCGTGCCGACGTACGGGGTGTTGTCGAAGGAGCCGTCGCCGACCGCCTTGACCACTTCCTCGGTACTGGTGGCGAGGCCCTTGGTCACCGACGTGAGCACCAGGTCGGACACCGACGGATCGGAGACGTACACATCGGCGTCTGCGCCGATCAGCGCGATCGGACGGTTCGCGTCACGGATGGCCTGGGCAGCGGACTGGTAGATCGGACCACCGACCGGGAAGATGACGTCGGCGTTCTGGTCGATGAGGCCCTGCGCGGTGTTCTTCGCGACCTCGTTCGCCTCGAATCCACCTGTGAAGGAGCCGTTCTGGGCGTCGACGTCCCAACCGATGACGCGCACGTCGCGGTTCTTCTGCTCGTTGAAGTACTTCACACCGTCGGCGAAGCCGTCCATGAAGATGGTGACGGTGGGGAACTGCGATCCGCCGAAGGTACCGACAGTGTTGGTCTTGCTGTAGCTCGCTGCGGCGTAGCCGGCGAGGAACGCGGACTGCGCCGTGTCGTAGGTCAGCGGCTTGACGTTGTCCAGTTCGATGGACGAGTCGTCGACGATGGCGAAGTTGACGTCAGTGTTCTGCTCCGCGGCTTCCTTGGTGGCGTCCGCGAGCGCGAAACCGACCGTGACCACCAGTCCGCAGCCCTGATCGACGAGGTTGTTCAGGTTGGGCGTGTAGTCCGTCGGGGAGTTCGACTGCACCGTGATCGGCTCGACGTTCAGTTCGCCGGCCGCAGTCTGCAGGCCCTCGTAGCTCAGCTGGTTGAAGGACTTGTCGTCGAAGCCGCCGGAGTCGGAGACCATGCACGGGGTGAAGTCACCCGAGTCGGATCCGCCGCTCGCGCTGTCTTCCGGCGCTGACCCACAGGCGGTGACCAGGGTGAACGCGCTCGCGACTGCGACGGTGGAGAGTGTTGCTCTGGAAAGGGTGTTCGGCACGGGTGTGCTCCGTTTCGCTCGTGGCTGTGAAGGAACATTAACCCGAGCGTCGGACGAGCGCCGAGCGTCCGTCCGAAAACCTGCGTGCGACCCCACCCCCGGACATGCCACTGGGGCCGGACACCTGTCGGTGTCCGGCCCCAGTGTGAAGTTTCGGTGGGTTACTCCGAAATCAGATCGCGCGAACGCCGCTCGCCTGAGGACCCTTGGCGCCCGAGGTGACCTCGAACTCGACGCGCTGGTTCTCTTCGAGGCTCTTGAAGCCGGTGCCCTGGATCTCGGAGAAGTGGACGAACACGTCAGGTCCATCTTCCTGAGCGATGAAGCCGAAGCCCTTTTCGGCGTTGAACCACTTGACGGTGCCCTGAGTCATGGTGTTGCTCCCTACAGCTGATACTTCGAGTTTCACACCGTGTGAAACCCGGGCCGGCACTGAACGTGACGAACTCCGAGTTTCCTCAGAAAGACGCACACGCTCGCAACTACAAGTTCCCAGCGAGCGTGCATGAACACGAACACACAAAAACTACGACCTGTCAGCTGCGATAAGGCTACAACACACCGGGGACCATGCGCCACCGGTACCGCGTGAGGTGACGCGAAGCACCGAGCGGGTATACCCGTCTCATGACCGACCCGACGACCTCCGTGGCCGACGCGCTCGTCGCGCTGCGTGACCGCGCGCCCCTCGTCCACGCCGTGACCAATTACGTCACAGCGGGTTTCACCGCGAACGTGCTCCTCGCCGCCGGTGCCAGTGCGGCCATGGTGGACAACGAGGACGAGGCGGCGCTGTTCGCCGGGGTGGCCGACGCGGTGCTGATCAACCTCGGCACGCCCCAGCCGCAGCTGCGTGAGGTGTACCTGGCCACCGCGGCGGCCGCCGCGGCTGCGGGCACCCCGTGGGTGCTGGACCCCATCGCTGCCGGTGGACTGCCGTGGCGCGGCGCACTCGCCCGCGACCTTCTCGAGCACCGACCCGCAGCCGTGCGGGGAAACGCGTCCGAGATCATCGGTCTCCACCGCCTGACCGGACTCCACACCGACGAGCGGAACGGGTCCGGACGCGGCGTGGACAGCTCGGACGATCCGGCGGACGCTGTCGACGCCGCACGTGGCCTGCTCGCCTACTCGACAGCGGTGTCCGCGAGTGGCGCGATCGACCACATCGCCCACGAGGGCGGACTCGCGACGGTGCACGGCGGCAGCGTCCTCATGACGAAGGTGACCGGAACCGGGTGTTCGCTCGGAGCTCTCGTCGCCGCGTACTGCGCCGCCGTCGACGACCACGGAGTCGCGACGATCGCGGCCCACACGCACGCGACGGTCGCCGCCGACATCGCGGCCGAGACCGCCACCGCGCCCGGCTCGTTCGCGGTCGCCTACCTGGACGCACTGCACGCCGTCACTCCCGACGACATCCTCCGGCGCGCGCACGTCGAGTGGCTGCCACGGTGACGTCACCGATCACCGACTACCTGGAGGCCGTGCTGCGCGCCTGCCGGAACTCGGACGGCGGCGAGGTCCTCACGGGCAACCGCATCCTCTCGGAAGCCGACCCCGACGTGTTCTCGGTCGCCGTCGTCACCGTCGAGGGCACGGTCTACTGCGCCGGCGACGTGGACTCGTCCTTCTCGATCCAGTCCATCTCCAAGGCACTCACCTACGCCCTCGCGCTGGCCGACCGTGGGCTCGACGCCGTGCACCGCAAGATCGACGTCGAGCCGTCGGGCGACGCGTTCAACGAGATCTCGCTCGAACGCGACACCGGCCGCCCGCGCAACGCGCTCATCAATGCCGGTGCCATCGCGGCACACTCGTTGGTCGAGGGGCGTGACGTCGAGCATCGCGTCGACCGGATCCTCGCGCTGCACTCCGCGTTCGTCGGCCGCGACCTCTCGATCGACGACGACGTGTTCGACGCCGAGATGGAGTCGAGCGACCGGAACCTGGCGCTCGCCCACATGCTCGCCTCGGTGAAGGTCCTCGAGTGCGATGCACACGAGGTCGTCACCGGGTACGCCAGGCAGTGCAGCATCGACGTCACCACACCCGATCTCGCGATGCTCGCCGCGACGATGGCGAACGGCGGTGTCCATCCCGAGAGCGGCGAGCGGGTGGCGACGTCCGCCGTCGTGCGACAGGTGCTCTCGACCATGACCACGTGCGGGACGTACGACGGCACGGGCGACTGGATCGCGAACGTCGGCATTCCCGCGAAGAGCGGTGTGTCCGGCGCGATCATCGGGGTGCTGCCCGGTCAGCTCGGGATCGCCGTCCACTCCCCACGACTCGACGACCGGGGCAACAGCGTGCGCGGGGTCGAGGTGTTCGAGCGACTGTCGCGGGACATGGATCTGCACATGATGGACATCGCCCCGTCCGGTCACTCCGCAGTGCGCCGGGCCCGTGAGGAGGACGGCCGCACGGTGTACGAGCTGCAGGGCGACATCCGCTTCGCCGGCGCGGAGAACATCATGAACCGCGTCCTGGCCGACCTTCCGGACGAGCCGACACGCATCGGCTTCGATCTCGAGCCCGCCCGAGCGGTCAACGGAGCTGCGGTGCGGCTGCTCGGTGAGCTGATCGAGCGACTGCGCGGCGACGGCCACGACGTCGAGGTGGACGACCCCAACGGGCTCATGTAGCGGGAAGGCCGGAGGCCGGCCGGAATCAGACGAGCCGGAGTTCTCTCCGTGAGCTGAAGGTGCGGGGGTCGCCGGTGAGCGGATCGGTGAAGCTCAACCGGCGCGCGAGCAACTGCAGGGGTGTCGAGAAGTCGTTGGGCGCCACGGACGTGAACGTCGGGTAGTACGGGTCGCCGTGGATCGGGATGCCGAGCGAGGAGAGATGCAGGCGCAGCTGATGCGTCTTGCCCGTGCGAGGGAAGAGCCGGTAGCGCGCCGCGTCGCCCACCCTCTCGATGATCTCCACCCGTGTCTCGCTGTTCGGCTCACCCGGTTCCTCGTGCGCGGTCATGACGCCGTGTTCCTTGACGATCCGGCTCTCGACACTGCGCGGGAAGGTGAGGCCGGGGTCGAATCCGGCGACGGCCTCGTACTCCTTGTCCACGCTCCCGTCGACGAAGAGGTCCTGGTACGCCCGACGGAATCGGGCTGCTCTGGTGAACATCAGGACTCCCGCGGTGGCGCGGTCGAGCCGATGGGCCGGCGTGATGTCCGGCTCGTCGAAGAGCCGCCGCAGCCGCACCGTCGCGGTCTCGGTGATGTGACGCCCGCGCGGGATGGTCGCGAGGAAGTGGGGCTTGTCGACGACGACGATCGCGTCGTCGACGTGCAGGATCTCCATCTCGAAGGGAACCGGCACCTCGGGCTCCGGGATCCGGTGGAAGTGCACGACGGCACCGGCGCGATAGGCCGTGTCCTCGCTGTACGGGCGGCCGCGCTCGTCGACCACCTCCCCCGCCGCCATCGTCGCCCGCCACGCGTCGCCGGGCAGCACGCTCTCCAGGTATTCGAGCGTGGTCGCCGGATGCTCGCCGTGGGGCAACCGATGCCGCAGCGGTGCGAGGCCGTCGCGGAACGGCAACGGCACGGTCACGTGGGGACGCACTCGGTGCAGACCAGAGCCAACCCACGACCGTGGCCGTCGTCCGTGTCGAGGTACCGCGAGGTGGGAACACCGCAGCGTGAACAGGTTCCGATGACGGCCGGGTGGTCGGAGAACGAGACGGTGCCGCGCTGATCGAACACGTACAGCGACCCGGACCAGAGCCCGTCGTCCCCGTACCGCTCGCCGTACCGCACGATGCCGCCGTCCAGCTGGTAGACCTCCTCGAAGCCGCGCGAGCGCATCAAGGAGGACAACACCTCACATCGCACGCCCCCGGTGCAGTAGGTGACGACAGGCTTCGACTTCAGATGGTCGAACACACCGGAATCCAACTGTGCCACGAACTCTCGCGTGTTCTCGACGTCCGGAACCACCGCGCCGTCGAAACGCCCGATCGCGGCCTCGAAGGCGTTGCGGCCGTCGAGGAAGACGACGTCGTCCCCCCGCTCGGCGACCAGGTCGTGCACCTCCTCGGGTGCGAGGTGCCGACCACCCCCCACGACGCCGTCCGCGGTCACGTGGAGCTCGTCCGGTACTCCGAACGTCACGATCTCGGGACGCACCCGGACGCTGAGTTTGGGGAAGTCGCCGCCGCGGCCGTCCGACCACTTCACGTCCGCGGCCGCGAACGGCGCGTATTCACGAGTGCCGCGGACGTACTTCTTGACTGCGCGGACGTCGCCGCCCACCGTCGCGTTGATGCCGTGCGGGGAGACAATGATCCGGCCGGTGAGCCCGTGTGCGGACGCCAGGGTGTGCTGCCACAGCCGGATCGCCTCGGGGTCCGGCAGCGGCGTGAACACGTAGAACAGCACGATCTTGGGCGTCGACACGGAGGAACAGTCTAGATTCCTCGAGCCGGCCTGAAGTCACGGCAGTCAGGGAGCCAGGGGTTGGGCGGGAGCCACCGTCTGCGTGCCCGACCCGACGCGGAAACCCGCACCGAAGTAGGCCGTCGACGCGGGATCCTCCTTGGCGGTGACGTACCAGTGATCCATCTGCGCGCCCGACGGCGTCACCTCGAAGACACCGAACCCGTGGGTGTCGAGATCGACGTACTTGACGTGGTGGTTGAAGGCCTTGAACGCCTCCTCCGCCACCCGCCCGACCGTGTGCTCCGGGACCTTCAGGAAGTCGTCGATGTTCGCCGAGGTGACCGACGTGACCACCAGCTCGGTCGCCACCGTTCCCGCCGCCGGGTACGCCGCGGCGTCGACCGGGATGTCGCATGCCCACGAGGAGTGGATGTCGCCGGTGATGAACACGGTGTTGTCGACTCCCGCGGTACGGATCGCGTCGAGCAGCCTGCGCCGGTCGGCCGTGTACCCGTCCCACGGATCGGCGTTGTAGGACACTCCGGCGGCCGGGAGCCCGAGCAGCTGGGTGACACCTCGCGCCGCCTCGGGGTCCAGCGGCGGAATCAGAGTCGGCGTGATCATCACCGGGTTGCCGATGATGCGCCACTGCGTGGGCGACGACGTCAGACCTGCCGTCAGCCACGCCATCTGGTCGGCGCCGGTGATGGTGCGATCCGGCGAGTCCACCGCCGGGCCCTGAAACGGCAGCACCTGCTTCGAACGGTAGGTGCGGAGATCGAGCATCGACAGCTCCATCAGCGTCCCGAACCGCAGTCGGCGGTACAGGTGCCGGTTGTTCGCGGTTCCCGCAGCGCGCACGGGCATCCACTCGTAGTAGGCCTGAACCGAGTTGGCCTTGCGCGAGGCCCAGTCCCCCTCGGTGTCCGGCTGATGGTTCTCGGCGCCCGTGGCGTAGGCGTCGTTCGCCGACTCGTGGTCGTCCCACGTGCAGATCCACGGAACACCGCGGTGAGCGGCCTGGAGATCCGGATCGGACTTGTACTGGGCGTGCCGGATTCGGTAGTCGGCGAGGGAGACGATCTCGTGCACTGGATCGTGGACTCGCACGACGCCGTTCTTGCCCTCGAAGCCGCCGGTCTCGTACTCGTAGATGTAGTCGCCCAGATGGATGATCGCATCGAGATCCTGGCGGGCGGCGAGATGGCGATACGCGGAGAAGTACCCCGACTCCCAATTGGCGCACGACACGACGCCGAATCGCAGGCGCGCGACGTCGGCCTCGGCGGCAGGGGCAGTACGGGTGGTGGCCACCGTCGACGACTCGCCCGCCGCCGTGAAGCGGTAGTGATAGGTCGTCGCCGGGCTCAGACCGGTGACGTCGACCTTCACCGTGTGGTCGGTGTCTGCAGAGGTTACGACGCTGCCCGAGCGCACCACGTCGGTCAGCGCGGCGTCGCGCGCCAGATCCCACGTGACGGTGGTGGCCGGTCCACGGCCGGACCCCGGCGTCGCGTCGGGGGTCGGCGTGACGCGGGTCCACAGCAGGATCGCATCCTCGAGTGGGTCGCCCGAGGCGACACCGTGTCGGAAGACGGACGACGACTGCGCCGCCGCGGTCCGGGCGGTGAGGGTCGCCGCGGCGCCCACCCCTGCGGCGAGGGTGGTGGTCCGGAGGAAGCCGCGGCGGTTCAGAGAAGTCTCGTGCACGCCCGTGAGTCCATGCCATGGGGGCCGATCGGTCAAGTGAACGTTCGAGCGGCGCCCTCTCAGGAACAGGACCCCCCGGTCGAATCGTTGCCCCACACATGAAGGCAATCGTCTACACCGAGACCGGTGCACCCTCCGTCCTGACCGCAGTCGACCGCGACATCGTGGAGCCCGGCGTCGGCGAGGTGCGGGTGCGCCTCGCCGACGCGGGGGTCAATCCCACCGACTGGAAGTCGCGGACGGGCGCGGGTCCGGGGCAGAAGCCCGCGTTCGACGAGGTGGTTCCGGGCCAGGACGGGGCCGGTGTCGTCGACGCGGTCGGCCCGGAGGTCGAGGGCATCGCCACCGGTGACCGGGTGTGGTTGCTGCTCGCCCAGCACGAGCGCCCCACCGGAACCGCCCAGGAGTTCACCGTCGTCCCGGCGGATCGCGTGGTCCGGCTGCCCGAGAACGCCGACTTCGACCTCGGCGCCTCGCTCGGCGTCCCGGCGGTGACCGCCCATCGCGCGCTCACCGTGTCCGAGGACGGACCGTCCCGTCTCCATCCGGGCGCACTGGACGGCAAGACCGTCCTGGTCGCCGGCGGTGCAGGTGCGGTCGGCCACGCCGCGATCCAACTGGCCCGCTGGGCCGGCGCCACCGTCATCACGACGGTGAGCGGCCCGGAGAAGGCAGGTCTGGCCACCGCAGCCCGTGCGCACCACATCGTCAATTACAAGTCCGGCGACGCTGTGGCTCGCATCCGCGAACTGGCTCCGCACGGTGTGGACATCATCGTCGAGGTGGCTCCCGCCCAGAACGCGGAGCTCGATGCCGCCGTCGCCGCACCCCGCGCGTCGGTCGCGATCTACGCGAACAACGGCGGCGACGCGGTCTCCATCGACATCCGCCCGAGCATGGTCGGCAACATCCGGTACCAGTTCGTGCTGCTGTACACCGTGGGAACCGCCGCTCTCGGGGCCGCGAAGCACGACGTGACCGAGGCTGTTCGGGCCGGTGCACTTCCGGTCGGTGAGTCGCACGGGCTGCCGCTGCACCGCTTCTCTCTCGGTGCCACGGCCGACGCTCATGCCGCCGTCGAGTCCGGGGTGACCGGAAAGGTGCTCATCGACATCAGCGCCCCGTGATCCTTTCGTGTCAACGGTCGAGAGGCCATTGACAAATGGTGTGATCGCGGTCACCATTCCCGGATGATGGTGCGCCGCCTTTCCGGTCTCGCGTTCTTTCTGGCCGTGGTGGCCTTCGTCGGCTTCACCACCGCGGTGTACGCCCGGACATTCGAGTCCGTGGTGACGGTGGAACTGCGCACCGATTCGGTGGGAAACGCGCTGCCACCCGACGCCGACGTCAAGGTGCGGGGAGTCATCGTCGGCCAGGTGCGATCGTCGACCACGGAGAACGGTGTCGTGATCTCCCGCATCGCGCTCGAGGAGGACTCCGCGCCGATGATTCCGGCGTCCGTGACGGCGCGCCTGTTGCCCAAGACGCTGTTCGGCGAGCGCTACGTCGCACTTCAGATTCCGCGAGGAGGAACGGGCACTCCCATCGCGGAGGGCGACGTCATCGAGCAGGACACGAGCGGCAACGCCATCGAGGTCGGCCAATTACTGGACAGCCTGCTGCCCTTGCTCGACGCCATTCCCCCGGACAAGCTGGCCACCACTCTGGGCGCGCTGTCGCAGGCCCTCGACGGGCGGGGCGAGGCACTGGGTCGCACACTCGACCGACTCGACGAGATCGTCACCGGCCTCAGCCGTGAGCTGCCGGCGCTGCAGCAGGATCTCGTCGACTTCGCCGCCCTGACGGAGACCTACTCCACCGCGGCTCCCGATCTGCTCGACGCACTCGACAATCTCACCGTCACGGGCAACACGCTCGTCGAGCGACGTCCCGCCGTCGACACGCTTCTGACGTCGGCGACCGCATCGTCCGGCAGCACCGCGGACCTGCTCGCGGCGAACGCCGAGTCGATCATCACCATCGCCGACGGCAGCAGAGAGACGTTGGAGTTGCTCGCCGAGTTCTCCCCCACGTTCGGGTGCATGCTGCCCAAGTTCGCGGGCCTGATCGGGGAGGCGAGACGCATTCTGGGAGTGGGTGATCCGTACCCCGGTGCGCGCGCCACCATCAATTTCGTCAACCCGCGCGGCGGCTACCTCCCCAACCAGGACGAACCGCGCCTCTTCGACGACAGGCCGGCCGCCTGCTATCAGGACGTCACCGCACCCGGACGGTTCTTCCCGCAGTACCCGGGCAGTGGACTCAACGACGGGTCGTACCAGGTGCCCTCGCGCAATCCCGGCCCGCAGGACATCGAGTACGCATCGCTCCCCCAGCAGTCACCCGTTCCAGCCGACGCGTCCTACGCCGGATCGGACGCCGAGCGAGACACGCTGGCCGTCATCTACGGACAGGGCAGCGGCGTCGAGCCCACCGCGGTCCCGTCCTGGACGACGCTGATCGGCGCACCCGCACTCCGCGGCGCCGAGGTGGCGATCCGCTGACGGCAGCAGGTCAATTCCGTTCGATGACCGGCTCCGAGGACCACGGGAACTCGATCCACAGATCGGTCTCCCGCCACGAGAAGTCCGGCGTGATGATGGTGCGGGGCTTGGTGTAGACGACGGCGGACTTCACCTCTGCCGCATGCTCTTTCAGTAAGCCCACGACCAGCGCGAGAGTGCGCCCGGAGTCGGCGACGTCGTCCACGACGAGCAGCTTCTTGCCCACGAGTGCATCGGTGTCGAGCAATGGCGCGAGCACCACCGGATCCGGCAGCGTCTCCTCGACGTCGGTGTAGAACTCGACGTTGAGCGTGCCGGCGGCCTTCACACCCATCGCGTAGGCCAGAGCCCCGGCCGGGATGAGTCCGCCGCGTGCGATCGCGATGACGATGTCCGGCCGGAAGCCACTGTCCACGACGGTGCGTGTGAGCTCACGCGACGCCGTGCCGAACAGGTCCCACGTCAGTGTCTCGCGCATGGGGACTCACGTTACCCGTGCCGGTGCCACCGGATCGGACGAGCGATCACGGCCACTCGATGGTCTCCGCGGCGGCGATGTCGTCGACGACCATGGTCACCACGGCCTCGATCGGTGATCCGATGCGGGCGAGGAGCACGTCCGTGACCGCCGCCGACGCACGGATCGCAGGCGCCGCGGCCATTCTCGCCACGACCACCTGGCCGTCGTCTCGACGGTCGTCGGGGTCCTGATTCTCGTCCTCGGCGCTCGACCCGCTCGTCCGACGCTCCGGTTCCGGATGGACCCCCAGGGTGCCGAGCACCACGGCCACGACGTCCGACGGATCCGACCCGGTGTCCTTCGCGGCCGCCTCGCGGACGACGGCGCCCACGTCGTCACCGTCGAGGCCGTCGGGATGAGCAGCCTCGAGGAGCATCCGCAGGATCGCGGCGTAGACGTCCTCGACGCGAACACCGTTCTGCGAGGCCAGTTCCGACACAGCATCGTCGACCGCGTCGGCATCGGACTCTCGCAGCGCCGCGGAGAGTCGGACGATGCCGTCGGCGACATCGCGTGCGGACGCCGGCCAACGCAGCGGCCAGGTGGTGGTGGTCATCGTTCGGGTCCTCTCGTGCTGAGTGCCGTAACGATGTCACGGCCGTCCGACACGGGGCTCTCTCACCGCCGCTCGACGACTCCACGGATGAAGGCCGCCTGGCCGATGTGCTGTAGATCGTCAGACACGACACTGACGAGGCGGACGGCCAGAGTGACCGGCGGATCCCAATTCTCGTCGATCACCCGGTCGAGGTCTTCTGCCGTGAGGGTGTCGAGGTACTCGACGGTGCGCGCATGAACGGCATCGACGTACCCGGCGAGGAGCTCAGCGTCGACGTCGACCTTGCCCACGTCCTCCGTCGACTGCCCGTACCCGATGGCGTCGTCGTCGAACGGAAGCGCGAAGCGGGCGTTCCATCCGTCCGCTGTGTAGACCTGCTCGCTGCCCGCCACCCCCGCGACGTGATCGTCCTGCACCCGCGCGAGATGCCACACCAGCCAGGCGATGGTGTTGGCCTCCGGATCGATGCGGTAGGTCAGCGCCTCCCGATCCAGGCCGTCGAGCGTCGTGTGCACGGTCTCCTTGATGCGGTCGTACGCGTCGATGAGCACGCCTCTGTGGTCCACCGGTGATCTCCTTCGTGTCGGTGGCCCCAGTGTGCCCGCGCCCCCGGACACGGAAACGCCGGACCTCTCTCGCGAGAGGTCAGAGAAGGGCGCCGATGTCAGCCGGGAGTTCGGCCGTCGACGCGGCACTCTCGGTGGCGACACCGTTCGCCACGACGATGCGCGACACCCCGGAATCTGCCAGGACGTACAGGTCACCCGTGGTCGAGAAGACGACGCCCGAGCCGTACCGCGCACTCGGCGTGAGGGTGCGGGAGTACAGCGACGTGCCGTCCGGTCCGGTCAGCGTCAGGGTGTTCCCCGCGACCGACGCGGTGGTCGCGCCGCTCGTCGCCGAGCCTCCGTCGGCCACGAACGCGCTCGCCGGTGGGGGCGGTGGGGTGGTGCTCGTCGGCGGGGGCGGCGGCGGGGCTGCCGTCGTCGTCACAAAAGGTGTGGTGGTCGGAGCCGGGGCGACGGTCGTGGTGGTGGTCGAGGTGACCGGGGGCGCGGTTGTCGTGGATGCGGGAACCGGAGTCGTGGTGCCGGGTGCAGGCGTCGTCGATGGTGCCGTTGCTGTGGTGGACGGAGCGACCCGAGCGGCGGCGAGCGGAGCAGCCGCGGGACCCGTCGTGGTGCCGACTGTGTCGCAACTGGACGTGACGTTGGACCCCAGCCCGACGATCGAGATGTCGCGTGTCAGAGCGGGCGTCGAGACGAAGTTGCCCACCCTCGACACGAGCGTCACACGGTAGTTCTGGATGACGAATCCGGTACCCGGCGGCACTGCCGTCGTCGGCGCTCCCGGCGGCACATCGACGGTCTGAGTGGTACCACCGAGGAGCCCGGTGGGTGTGAAGACGACCCGATAGCCGTACAGCGGATCGCCGGCCGGCCAACTGAGGTTGGCGACCCTGTTGCTTCCCGTTCCCGTCGTGGTGCAGGTGAAGCTTGCCGGCCGGACCATCGTCGCGGCCGTCGGAACGGCCCGCGCCTGCGCTGTGTCGTTCAGGGCTGCCTCGGTACCCTGCGTCGCCGCGAATCCGGGGACCACCACGACCGCCACCAGTGCTGCCGCGACCCCGGAATGCACCCGATGACGACCAGGCGGGACGGGCGATTCCCTGCGGAGACTTGTCGGCCGTACAACGACGTACAGCAGAGCCGCCGCGGCGAGACCGCCGACGACCCACGCGAACGGTGTGGACAACCAGGACGCTGCGTAGCCCGCGTACGGCACGTGCGCGACGACCCGGTCGACGGAAGACAGGATGTACGGATCGGCGTCCGGTGTGGAGTTGGCGTCACCCTTCAGGATCAGGACGGCGGTCTCCCCCTCGGCGAAGTCGACGCGGTCCACGCGGTGAGTGATGCGCGACCCGTCGGATCGCAGAACGCTGACCACATCTCCGACCTGAACCTCCACCGCGGGAGTCTCCCGCGCGAGCGCCAGCGATCCGGTGGGAATCGACGGTTCCATCGAGCCCGATCGGAAGACCAAGGGTGTCAACGAGAACACGGAGGCGCAGACCGCGAACACGATGCAGAGGGCGCCGAGCACGGCGGCGGCGGTGAGTGCGCGGTCGGCGACCCGGCGCCGCCGATCGGATGTTTCGAACTGGTCAGGCACTTCCCACCCCCGTCGCAGCGAAGGTGAACGTCACGGTGTTGTTGACACCCTGCAGGGTGTTGGCTGCGTTGATCGACAGATCGAACTGGACACACAGCGACTCGGTCGCGCCGACAGCCAGCGGGCGTGACGTGGTCAGGACGGGCGTCGTACCCCCAGTGCACGTGAGACCGGTCGTGACAGAACTAACGGCGACACCTGTGCCCGCTCTCACCGTGGTGGTCAGGCTGGTACCGAGGCCACCGGTCGACGTCACCGCGGTGGGGGTGTAGGTGAAGGCGATATTACCCGCGTTCCGGACGTTCACGAGCGCCGCAGTCGACCTGCCGGGCAGGATGTTTCCCGCGGGCAGGGTGATCGTGGCGGGCGTAGGTGCGCCCTCTGTTCCGTTGACGGTGATGTCGACCGACCCGGTGAGGAACTGGCCGGACGTCGTCGTCGAGGACGTCGACCACGCGGCGAGGGTCCCGACGGTGCCGAGGCCGAACACCAGGCCGGACGCCAGGATCGCTCGAAGACGAACGCTGGTGGGGGTGCTCACCGAGAACGTCACGACGCGTGCCTACCCGTACGTCGTCGGTCCCGCGCTGCCGAGACGAACTGTGCTGCGGCGTAGAGGAACAGCAGTGCAGCGCCGGCACCCACGACGAGGGTGCGCGTCTGACCGGTGAGCCAGTTGTTGACGTAGCCGAGGTACGGGATGGCATACCAGACTGCGCCGCGAATCTGGCCCGGCTGCACGACATCCGGGTCGGGCTGCGGATTGTTATCGCCCTGAGTGGTGTAGACCCGAGCGCCGTCCTTGTCCAGACCGGTCGCGATGATGCGGTGTGTCACGACGTCGGGCTCGCCCGAGCGGATCTGGTACGTGATCGATGATCCGACGCTCAGTTGCTCGCTGGGCTTGACGACGACGAGGGTGCCCGGAGGGTACGTGGGTTCCATCGACTGGGTCAGGATCGTATACGGCTGCGCCCCGGCAACCTTCGGCACGACCACGGCGGCCAGAAGCACACCCACCACGCCGATCAGCAGCACCCAGGACAGAACGGTGCCGATCCACCACAACGGACCGGTGCGGCGTTCGGTCGCGTCCTCGTGTGTCGTCATCGTGTCTGCTCCACTGCGAAGGCGAAGCGGTGGGTGTAGGCCACCGCGCTGGTCGACGTGACCTGAGTGAGAGTCGTTCTGATACACCAGGTCTGACTCGCACCCTTGGCAAGGCTCTGCCACAACGGGGCAACCGCGGTGGTCGGAGCGGACGTCGTGAAGGTTCCGAAGGCCGTCCCCATCGGAGTGGTCGCGGAGCACGTGGCGCCAGACGACAGCACCGCACCGGCGAGGGACACCGTCGCGGCGGCGTTCGCCGTGGAGACGGCCGGGCCCGCAGCGGACAACCGGAAGCGTAGCGGGGTGTCACCGGTGTTGGTGATCACCAGCGGCGCCTGCACCGCCTCGTTCAGAGCCACCGGGTTCTTGGTCAGTTCGCTGAACACGTAGTCCGACCCGGACGGCGATCCGGCGGCCAGTGACAACGTTCCGGTCCGAACGGTCGCACCGGCCACCGTCACGTCGTCACGCCAGAGCGCCCCGGTGCTCTGCACCGAGCCGAACACCAGGGCGGCGGCCCCCACGACCGCCGCCCCGAGCCACATTTTCCGCGGCACGTCAGTTCACCTCGCTGGATGGGTGTTCGGAATCAGGCAGATCGGCGCGTCAGGGAGCAGTCGTGCGGGCGGCCTGCTGCAGGTTGATCCGAAAGGCGGACAGGTTCACCGAGTCCTCGGTTCCCACCTGGTTCGGCGTCGTCTCGACGAACGTGACGGTCACCGTGACATCGACGAGGCGGTTGTTGTCCGCCTCCGTGATCTGGTTGTTGGCGAGGGGGGTGCCGTTGTACGTGCTGACCAACGACACCGGGGTGTTCGTCGGGGTCAGTTCGCCAGTGCGCTGGATGCTCTGAGCATCCGCGGCGATCGTCGCACGAAGATTCTCGCCGTCCGCGAGTACTCGGTACTGCGCCTTGTACTGGAGGACGTCGCCCGGAACCATCCGGAACGTGGTGATGTCGAGGGGGCCCGGCGTCTTGACCGGTCCCGGCGAGACGTCGGTCCACACACCTGCGGCGACCGGCGAGATGTCCAGGTTGCCCGCCGTGATGGTGCCGCCCTGGACGGTCTCGGCGTCACTCCACAGCGCGTAGCTTCCCGCGCCACCGAGCAGGAGGATACCGGCGGCACCCGCAGCGAGGGCACCCTTCGTGGTCTTGTTCATGGGGTTCACTTCCGTCGTGTCCTCCACGCCGGAGGTCGGCGCGGTTCAACCATTGCTTCGCTAGCTGATTACCCATTCGTTACATGTCCCAAAGCGGATGGGGGATCCGGGAAGCTCTTTGGGACGTATCTCAAAACCGTTCGCCACCGGGGAGTTACACCATGCGCGGCCCGGCGAAATGGCCCCAGCCAGCCATTATTAGCCATTACTGCGCCATTGTATAAGAGCGGTTCCAGTGGGCAATATCGGCCAATCCCTGATGCCGATACTGGAATGGTGGGTCACACAAATCTTTCACCCTGTTTCTCGGATCGCGGTTTCGGGCACTCCACGGCCACCATCCACTCGCTCGAAGGACTCCCATGACCCATGACACGGCCACACCTCGGCAGCGCACCGAGCCCGCATCGTCGGGCCAGGTTCTCCTGGTCGTCGTCAGCGCGATCATCGCCGTCGTCGGTGGATTCCTGGGCTCGGGCGCCGTGGTCGGCACACCGATCGCCGAAGCAGCCGACGGCGCCCTCAGCGCGACCGCCACCCTGGTCGCACCGGCGGGGCCCGCATTCTCCATCTGGTCGGTCATCTACCTCGGACTGATCGCCTACGCGGTGTGGCAGGCTCTGCCCGCCCAGCGCCGGTCCGAGCGGCAACGAGCACTCCGCGTACCCATCGCCGTGACGATGCTGCTCAATGCCGCGTGGATCACCGTGGTGCAGTTCGGGCAGGTACTGCTGAGCGTCGTCGTGATCGTCGCGCTGCTCGCGAGCCTGGCGTTCGTGCTCGCGCGGCTGATCGCGGCTCCGCGGACCACCGCCGTCGACACGCTGATCACCGACGGGACGATGGGCCTCTACCTCGGGTGGGTGGCGATCGCGACAGTCGCGAATGTCAGCGCATGGCTCGCGTCGACGGGCGTCGAGTCGGCGGCCACCCTGTGGGCCGTCCTCGTGCTCGTCGTCGCGGCGCTCGTCGGACTGTTCCTGGCCACCGCCTCCGCCGGACGGATCGCGCCCGCACTGTCTCTCGCGTGGGGACTCGGGTGGGTCGCGCAGGGGCGCCTGTCCGGCGAGGTCCTGAACACCATCGTCGGGTGGACTGCCGCGACGGCGGCAGTCGTCGTTCTCGTGGGCACGGTCGCCGTGCGAGTGCGCTCCCGCTGACGTTCCGTGTTCCCGCGGCCGCTGCAACCACCACGGGAACACACAACGCCCGCGGGAACCGAGGCGTCACCCCTGTCGATACCGACAGTGCATCGCTGCAGTGCAATTTTGACTTGGACTTGTATGACACCGCGCCTTAGCGTCGTCTGTACAACCACGCACTGCGAGAAGGGCTGATGCACTGATGACTGCAACGGTGACGACGACCGCTCCTCTGACCGGGGAGCTGATCATCGCCGGGTCCACCGTCCCCGGCACCGGCACGACCGTCCACGGCATCGATCCGTCCACCGGCGCGGATCTCGAGCCCGCCTACCGGCACGGCACGATGGCCGACGTCGACGCGGCCTGCGCGGCGGCGGACGAGGCCTTCGACGCCTACCGCTCCACCACGTCCGAGGCGCGCGCCAACTTCCTCGACGCCATCGCCGACAACATCGAGGCGCTGGGCGAGACGCTCATCGAGCGCGCGGTGGCCGAGTCCGGCCTGCCCGTCGGTCGGATCACCGGTGAGGTCGGCCGCACCAGCGGACAGCTCCGCCTGTTCGCCTCGGTGCTCCGCGAGGGCAGCTGGAACGGTGCCCGCATCGACCCCGCACAGCCGGATCGCGCACCCCTTCCCCGCGCCGACATCCGCCAGCGGACGGTCTCACTCGGACCGGTGGTCGTGTTCGGCGCCAGCAACTTCCCGCTCGCCTTCTCCGTCGGCGGCGGCGACACCGCATCGGCACTCGCCGCCGGATGCCCCGTCATCGTCAAGGCCCACGACGCCCACCCGGGTACGTCCGAGTACGTCGGCCGCGCGATCACCGAGGCCGCCGCGTCGACCGGCATGCCGGCAGGAGTGTTCTCGCTCGTCTACGGCGACGGCCGCACCATCGGCACCGCTCTGGTCACCGACCCGCGCGTCAAGGCCGTCGGCTTCACTGGATCCCGTTCCGGCGGCACCGCTCTGGTACGCGCCGCAGCCGGTCGACCGGAACCGATCCCGGTGTACGCCGAGATGAGCTCCATCAACCCGGTGTTCCTGTTCCCGCACGCCCTCGAGACGCGGGCCGCAGATCTGGGCCGAGCCTTCGTCGCCTCCCTGACGCTCGGCTCCGGACAGTTCTGCACCAATCCCGGCCTCGTCATCGCGCAGGACGGACCGGAACTCGACGCCTTCGTCGCGGCCGCTGCGGACGCCGTCGCGGCCAGCACCCCGACCACCATGCTGACGCCGAACATCGCCGACAGCTACGGCAAGGGTGTCGACGCGCTGAGCGCCGCCGCAGACGAGGTCGCCCGCGGCACCGTCACCGACGCACCCAACGCCGGCCGCGCGGCACTCTTCAGCACCGACGCCGCGACGTTCCTGGACCGAGACGTGTTGCAGGCCGAAGTGTTCGGCGCATCCGCGCTCGTCGTCCGCTGCACCTCGGCCGAGCAGGTCGCCGCCGTGGCCCGCGCTCTCGAAGGTCAGCTCACCGCGACGATCCACGCCGACGCCGCCGATCACGCCGACGCCGGACGCCTGCTCCGCGTCCTCGAGCTGAAGGCCGGACGCATCCTCTTCGACGGGTGGCCCACGGGCGTCGAGGTGGGCCACGCGATGGTCCACGGCGGCCCTTACCCGGCGACGTCCGACTCACGCTCGACTTCGGTCGGCTCGCTCGCCATCGAGCGGTTCCTGCGCCCTGTCGCGTACCAGGACGTTCCCGCCGCGTTGCTCCCCAGCGCCATCGCCGACGGCAACCCCGACGGCATCTGGCGGCGTGTCGACGGCCAACTCTCCCGCGACTGAACTCTCTACCACCCTGACGCACCACACCGGCCGGCCTCCGGCCTTCCCGCACCACACCGACCGGCCTCCGGCCTTCCCGCACCACCCCCCTCTCGTACACCAGGAGATCTCATGCTCGACGGCGTCCTCTTCTTCCCTGTCACCCCCTTCACCGACTCCGGCGAGGTGGACCACGCACTTCTCGCCGAGCACATCGCGAAGGGTGTCGACGCAGGCCCCGGCGGTGTCTTCATCGCCTGTGGCACCGGTGAGTTCCACGCTCTCGAGGCCGTCGAGTTCGGCGAGATCGTCGCCACCGCGGTGCGTACCGTCGCCGGCCGCGTCCCGGTCTACGCGGGCGCGGGTGGTTCGGTGGCCCAGGCGAAGATCTTCGCCCGATCCGCTCGTGACAACGGTGCCGACGGCATCCTGCTGCTCCCGCCCTACCTGGTGACCATGCCGCAGGCCGGCCTGGTCGAGTACACCCGCGAGGTCACCTCCGTCACCGACCTGCCGGTGATCGTCTACAACCGCGGCAACGCGCGCTACGACGAGGCGTCCGCCGTCGAGGTCGCCCACTTCCCCACCGTCGTCGGATTCAAGGACGGCACAGGCGATCTGGATCGCGTCTCGCGTATCGTACGCGCGGTCGAGGACTCCCTGGCGCCCACCGGCAAGGCGTTCCAGTTCTTCAACGGACTGCCCACGGCCGAGGTCTCGCAGCAGGCCTACCGCGCCATCGGCGTCACGCTCTACTCGTCGGCCACGTTCGCCTTCGCCCCGGAGCTGGCCCTGGCGTTCTACACCTCGCTCGAGAACGACGACGTCACGCTCACCGACGCCTTGCTGCGCGAGTTCTTCCACCCACTCGTGCGTCTGCGCGACTCGGTACCCGGCTACGCCGTCTCCCTGATCAAGGCGGGCGTCACCCTCGAAGGTGTTGCCGCCGGCCCCGTTCGGGCACCGCTGATCGACGCCGCCCCCGCGGACGTGGAGGCCCTCACCGCGATCATCGCAGCCGGCCGCGCCGTGCTCGCCGACTCCCTCGCAGCCGACTCGGTCACCAAGGAGGCCGTGCACTCGTGAGCGCCCGTATCACCTCCGTCACCGTCACCCCCGTCGCCTTCGCCGACCCGCCGCTGCTCAACACCGTCGGAGTCCATCAGCCGTTCGCTCTGCGCGCGATCGTGCAGATCCGGACCGACGGCGGCGCCGTGGGTCTGGGCGAGACCTACGCCGACACCGCGCATCTCGTTCGCCTGAACGCTGCTGCCGAGGCCATGGTCGGGGTGGACGTCTTCGCACTCCACACGCTGCGCGCCGTCGTGGACGAGTGCCTGGGTGGCCTGACGGTGACGGGTGGTGACGGGGTGGCCGGCATGATCACGACGGCCAGCACCACCGATCGGGTGTTCTCGCCGTTCGAGGTGGCGTGCCTCGACATCCAGGGCAAGATCCTCGGGCGGCCCGTCTCCGATCTTCTCGGTGGCCTGGTGCGCACGGCCGTACCGTTCAGTGCCTATCTCTTCTACAAGTGGGCCGGGCACCCCGGCTCCGCGGACGACGAGTGGGGTGCCGCGCTCGATCCCGAGGGCATCGTCGCGCAGGCCCGACGGATGATCGACCGGTACGGCTTCGGCGCGATCAAGCTCAAGGGCGGGGTGTTCCCACCCGAGCAGGAGATCGCCGCGATGCACGCGCTGCGCGAGGCGTTTCCCGATCTCCCACTGCGGCTGGATCCCAACGCGGCGTGGACCGTCGACACGTCCCTCGAGGTCGCGTCGGCCCTGACCGGTGTCGTCGAGTATCTCGAGGACCCCACACCGGGCCTGGACGGAATGTCGGAGGTGGCCCGCAAGGCCGCCATGCCGCTGGCGACCAACATGTGTGTCGTGGCGTTCGACCAACTCGAGCCGCCGGTCCGACGCGACTCGGTCGGGGTCGTGCTGTCCGATCACCACTACTGGGGTGGACTGCAACGCTCACGGTTGCTCGCCGGCATCTGCGACACCTTCGGACTCGGCCTGTCGATGCACTCGAACTCCCATCTCGGCATCTCGCTCGCCGCGATGGTGCACCTCGCCGGCGCCACGCCGAATCTCACGTACGCCTGCGACACACACTGGCCGTGGAAGACCGAGGACGTCGTGGTTCCGGGCGTTCTGCGTATCGAGAACGGCGCCGTCGCGGTACCCACGGGACCGGGGCTGGGCGTCGAACTCGACGAGGACGCGCTGGCGAGGCTGCACCAGCAGTACCTCGACTGCGGGATCAGGGACCGTGACGACACCGGCTACCGGCAGAGTCTCGAACCCGACTTCGTCAACTCCTCGCCGCGATGGTGACCGGCCGTTCACACGGTCGGCTATCTTGAGCCGATGTTCTCGCTCTCGCGCCTGACGTGCTTCATCGCCGTCGCGGAAGAGCTGCACTTCGGCCGAGCCGCAGAGCGGCTCCACATGACCCAGCCCCCGCTCAGCAGGCAGATCCAGCAGCTCGAGAGTGAACTGGGCGTGCAGCTGATCGATCGGACGTCACGCTCGGTGACCCTCACGGCCGCCGGCGTGGCGTTCCTGCCCGACGCCCGCCGGATAGTCCGCTTGGCCGAGAGCGCCGCACTGACCGTCAAGCGTGTCCCCGCCGGTGATCTGGGCACCGTCGTCATCGGCTTCACCGCGGCGTCCGCGCACGCCGTCCTGCCTCGGCTGCTCTCGGACGTGCGCGCGGCTCTGCCGGACGTCGAACTGGTGCTGCGGGAGATGGTGTCGTCGATTCAGATCGACGCCCTGGCGAGCGGGGAACTGGATCTCGGTCTGGTCCGTCCCACCGTCACGCGACCGGGAATTCTGACGCGGCCCATCCACCGCGAGGCACTCGTCGCTGCGCTTCCCGAGGGGCACGAACTCCTCGACGTGGAGCGTCTGAGCGTGACGCACTTTGACGATCAACCCGTGATCATGTACTCGCCGGTGGATGCCCGCTACTTCCACGAGCTCCTCATCAGCACCTTCACCGTCGCCGGGGTCACGCCTCGATACGTGCAGTACGTGACGCAGGTACACACCATGTTGATGCTCGTGAGCTCCGGCCTGGGCTGCGCACTGGTGCCGGCCTCGGCACGCACGATGCACACCGAGGGCGTCGTGTTCCGCGAGATCCGTTCCAGCACCGAGGAACCCGTGCGACTGAACGCCGCATGGCGTCACGACGCCGCCAACCCCGCCCTGCACCGTGTGCTGACGGACGTGAAGGCCGTGACCTCACTGCAGTGAGATCACGGCCGGCGGCTGCTGCGTCCGCGAATTAGTGCGCGACCTCGACCGGCGGCTTGACGGCCACGACCGGGCAGTGTGCGTCGAGCAGGACACGCTGAGACAGGCTGCCGAGCAACAGCTTTCCGACGGGTGAGCGGCGACGCACGCCGATGACGAGGAGCTCGACGTCCGGCTCGTAGGACATGTCGACGAGGTTGTCGGCGTGCGAGCGGCCGGGTACCGGTTCCGCCACCCGTGCCGCCACGCCGTCGGCGCCGGAGTCGGTGCGGGCAGCCATGATCAGCTCGTCGACCGCACTGCGATCACCGTCGACCACGACGGTGACGTCGGTACCGCGCATCTTGGCCTCGCGGAACGCGAACGGCAGTGCGTTGCGATCCTCGACGGTGTCCGCATATCCCACGACGACGCTCATCGGGTCTCCTTCTGATCGGGCTGGAAGACCGGCGTCACGAGCGTGCCGTCGGCGAGGAACGAGTTCAGGTTCTCGAGGGTGAGTGCTTCCATCGCGGCGCGAGTCTGCACCGTGGCACTCCCGACATGGGGAAGCAGCACCACGGTGTCGAGGGCGCGAAGCGCGTCCGGCACCTCGGGTTCGTGGGCGAAGACGTCGAGCCCGGCGCCGGCCAACCGTCCGCTCTGCAGCGCCTCGACGAGGGCGTCCTCGTCCACGACGCTGCCGCGAGCCACGTTGATCAGGAAGCCGTCCGGCCCCAGCGCGTCCAGCGTCTCCCTGTCGACGAGCTGCTGCGTCTCCGGTCCGCCGGCTGCGGCCACGACCAGAACGTCCACTGCCGCAGCGAGTTCGCGCGGAGACGAGTGGTACCGGTACGGACTCGACTCGACGACGTTGCGGTTGTGATAGTCGATGGTGCAGCCGAAGGCCTCGAGGCGGTGCGCGATGGCGCCGCCGATGCGCCCGAGACCGAGGATGCCGACCCGAGATCCGCTGACCTGCCGCGCCAACGGCGGCATGGGCTTGGTGGTCCACTCGCCCGCGCGCACGTAGCGGTCGGCGGCGGAGAAGCCGCGGAGGGTGTCGATGAGCAGCCCGAGGGCGGTGTCGGCGACGGCGTCGGTGAGGACGTCCGGAGTGTTGCTGACACCGATCCCGCGGCGGCGGGCCTCCTCGGCATCGGTGCCGTCGTACCCGACTCCGAAGTGGACGATCGCGCGCAGCGCGGGCAGGCGGTCCATGAGGTCCGCCTTGACGCCGACACGGCCGGACGTCACGACGGCGACGATCTCGTCGGCGTGCCGGCCGAGCACTTCGTCGCGATCGTCGTCCGGCAGCACCAGCGCGCCGCCGGCCTCGAGTGTCTCCATGAGCGAAGGCTTGAGTCCGCCGACCCGGAGAACGCGCAAAAATCGCTGCGCCTCATCGGGACTCGATGCCGATCCGTTCGAGCTCGGCGTTCCACCGTCGGTCATGCCGCCTCCTTCACCGTGCGACGGCCACCGGGAGCGACGGCCATCGTCTGGGGTGATCGTATGTCGGCCGACGAATACCGGTCCAACACGCAATTAGCATGGATCCATACTCTTCCGGTATTGATATCGTGTCTTCTCGTGACGCAGCAGGTCAGAGCCTCGGCAGTGTGATGCGGACCGCTCGACGCCGTCACGGCGAGCCCGAAATCGGCCCCGAACTGCGATTTCCCGGCCGATCGCCTGTTGACGGTCACTCCCCCCACTCCTACCGTGTGTCTACCGTCACAGGCGGTCCATCGGCTCCACTCGGCGTGCGTCGTCAGCCCCGACACCTCGCACCCGGTGAAGCCCCCTCAGCTTGGAGGAATCCATGAGATCCACCCGCGCCACATCCCTGGTGTCGGTGATCACCGCGTCCGCACTCCTCACCGGATGCACCGTCGCGAACTCGGACAGCGGAGACGCCGCGAGTCCCGACACCGTCCGGATCGTGCTGCCGCAGGAACCACCGACCCTGGAGCCGTGCGATGTCTCGCTGACGGCCATCGGCGTGGTCACGCGGTCCAACATCACCGAACCCATGATCGAGCGTGACCCCACCACGGGTGACCTCGAACCGAAGCTCGCCACGTCGTGGGAGCGCACGTCGGACACCGAGTGGACGATCCGCCTGCGCGACGACGTCACCTTCAGCGACGGCACACCGTTCGACGCCGAGGACGCCGCCGTGTCGGTCGATCGCGCCGTGAACTCCGATCTGGCCTGCAACGTCGAGGGATACGTCTTCGGCGACGACGACCTCACCGTCCGCGCCGTGGATCCGACGACGTTGACCGTCGCCTCGCCGACTCCCGATCCGATTCTGCCGCTTCGGCTCTCGTTCATCGAGATGGTCAAGAGCGAGGTCGGTAGCGCCGAGCGGACCCGCGAGCCGATCGGTACCGGCCCGTACCGCATCGACTCGTGGGACTACGGCCAGCGACTCTCCCTGGTGCGCAACGACACCTACTGGGGCGACGCACCGGAATTCACGCGGGCCGTCTACCAGTGGCGTACCGAGGGCAGCGTCCGCGCCGCCATGGTCACCAACGGCGAGGCGGACATCGCGACCGGCCTCGGCCCCGAGGACGGAGCCGGCGACCTCGGTGTCGCCTTCCCGAACAACGAGACCACCGCCTTGCGGATGCAGGCCACCACACCGCCACTCGACGATCAGCGCGTGCGCGAGGCGATCAACTACGCCATCAACCGCGCGGGCATCGTCAAGGCTCTGTTCCGCGGAATGGGAGCGCCCGCTGCGCAACTCATCGCGGACGGCGTCGTCGGCTACAACGACGAGCTCACCCCGTGGCCGTACGACATGGAGAAGGGCAAGGCCCTCATCGACGAGGCTCGCGCCGACGGTGTTCCCGTCGACACCGAGATCCGCCTCATCGGCCGCACCGGGCAGTTCCCGAAGATCAACGAGACCGTCGAGGTCATCCAGAACGCGCTGGCCGGCATCGGCCTGAACGTGAAGATCGAGATGAAGGACACGGCGGCCACCGCCGAGTTCCAGGAACGGCCGTTCCCGAACGTCGGGCCCTACCTGCTGGTGATCCAGCACGGCAATCAGGCCGGCGACGCCGCGTTCACGATGGATCAGTACATGCGCAGCGACGGCTTCCAGAGCTCCTACGGCACAACCGACTTCGACGAGGGAATCGACGAGGCCGAATCGCTGACCGACGAGGAGCGACAGACCGCGTTCGCCGATCTCTTCGCCCGTGAACCCGAGGAGATCACGCAGATGGCGTACATCGCGCACATGAACGGTGTGTTGGCCAAGGACCCGCGCATCGACTACACCCCCGATTCCGCCACCGTCGACGAGATGCGATTGGCCGAGATGACCCGGAGTTCCGATGCGACCGACTG
Source organism: Rhodococcus sp. NBC_00297 (assembly GCF_036173065.1). Lineage (NCBI taxonomy): Bacteria > Bacillati > Actinomycetota > Actinomycetes > Mycobacteriales > Nocardiaceae > Rhodococcus > Rhodococcus sp. NBC_00297. The sequence continues at coordinate 3,167,811 of NZ_CP108041.1, read as the reverse complement.
ATCACGACCCCGACCAGCAGCCCACCTCGATCGAGAGGCCGACCAGCCCCTCCTCCGGAAGGGAGTGACCGCCATGTTCGCCTTTCTGCGACGCCGCGTCTACACCAGCCTCGTCCCACTTCTGGTCGTCCTCATCGGCGTCTTCTTCCTCGCTCGTCTGACCGGTGATCCGACCAGCCTCTACCTTCCCGAGTCGGCGACACCCGCCCAGCGCGAGGCGTTCGCCGCCCAGAACGGCTTCGACCAGTCCGTGTGGACACAGATGGCCGACTACTTCGGCGGCGTACTGCACCTCGACTTCGGTGAGTCGCTCCGGACGGGCGAAGCCGCGTCCACCATGGCGTTGCGCGCCTTCCCCGCCACCCTGCAGCTCGCGTTCGTCACGATGCTCCTCGCCGTGATCGGTTCGATCGTCATCGGCTGCTGGGCCGCCTACCGTCCCAACTCTCTCGCCGACCGGTTCTCGAGCCTGCTGTCCATGACGGCCGCGAGCATCCCCGATTTCTGGTTCGCCATCACCGGCGTCTGGATCTTTGCCGTGGTGCTCGGTGTCCTGCCGACCTCCGGCACCGGGGGCGCCGTCGCATGGGTGCTCCCCATCGCGACACTGCTCATCCGTCCGCTCGGCGTGCTCACCCAGGTGGTCCGCGGCGCGATGGTCTCGGCCCTGTCCGCCCCGTACGTCCGCCTCGCTCGCAGCAAGGGTGCCGGCGATCTGCGCGTCGTCACCCACCATGCGCTGCGCAACGCCGCGGCACCCGCGCTGACCGTCGCCGGCGACCTCACCGTCGGCCTGGTGAACGGCGCCGTCGTGGTCGAGGCCATCTTCGGGTGGCCCGGCATCGGCAAGTTGATGATCGACGCGATCCTGCAGCGCGACTTCGCCGTCCTCCAAGCAGCCGTCCTCCTGACGGCCGTGAGCATCTTCGTTCTGAACATCGTGATCGACGCGTGCTACGCGCTGCTCGACGCACGGGTTCGCGACAAGGCCAAGGTCTGAGAGGTACACCCATGACACTCGAAGCAAGCAAGGACAGCTCGGGCGTTCCGGTTCCCCCGGTGCTGCCGCCCACCCCGGACGCCAAGTCCGCGGCGCCCTCGCGCACGACCTCCATGCCGCTGTGGCGTCTGCTGCTGCGGGACCGCGTCGCCACCATCGCGGCGAGCATCCTGGTGCTCGTCTTCCTCACCGCGATCTTCGGTCCCATGCTGGTCGGCGACGCCGCCACCCGTCAGGACCTCGATCGATCCAACCTGGCGCCGTTCTCCCTCGACACCGGCTTCATGAACATCCTCGGCACCGATCCGCTCGGCCGCAGCATGCTCGCGCGCCTGATCCTCGCCAGCCGGACCACGCTGTCGGTCGCGATCCCCGCAGTCATCCTGTCCGGCATCATCGGCTCGATCATCGGCATGTGGGCCGGTTACCACCGCGGCTGGCGCGAGACCGCCGCCATGCGCGTCGCCGACGTCATCATGAGCTTCCCGTCGTTGCTGATGGCCGTCGTCGTGCTGTACGTCTTCTCCCCCAGCGCCGCGAACATCGTGCTGATCCTGACCATCACCCGCATCCCGATCTACCTCCGCACGGCCCGCGCCGAGAGCGCGGAACTCCGATCGCGAGTCTTCGTCGACGCGGCCCGCACGTTCGGCGCCGGCAGCGGCGCGGTGATCCGTCGCCACGTGGTGCCGATTCTGCTGCCCACGTTGCTGACCGTCGCCACGCTCGACTTCTGCTTCGTGATGCTGGCCGAGTCGTCGCTCAGCTTCCTCGGCATCGGGATCCAGCCACCCGACATCAGCTGGGGCCTCATGGTGTCCCAGGGCCGCACCTACCTGCAGAGCGCCTGGTGGCTGTCGTTCTTCCCCGGACTCGCGATCGTCATCACCACCGTGTCCGCGACCGTGCTGGCCGCGTGGGCCCGCATCGCCACCGACCCGGCGCAGCGCTGGCGCCTCACCCTCCCGCGTTCGAAGAGAAAGGCACGTCGATGAGTGCTCCCGCTCTCGCCCGCACCGCGCTCGAGGTCGACGGTCTGACCGTCGAGATCCGCACCCCGTCGGGCACCGTGCGTGCCGTCGACGGAGTGTCGTTCAGCGCGAAGCGCGGCCGCACACTCGCACTGCTGGGCGAATCCGGCTGCGGCAAGTCCATGACGGCCCAGGCCCTCGTCGGGTTGCTCGAGCCGATCGCCGACATCGTCGACGGCACCGTCATGCTCGGCGACACCGATCTGGTGACGGCGAACTCCAGGACTCGACGCCGCATCGCCGCCACCGAGCTCGCCATCGTCTTCCAGGACGCCCTGACGGCGCTGAACCCCGTCTACACCGTGGGCACACAGTTGGCGGAACCGTTCCGCATCCACCGCGGCATGTCGGCGAAAGCTGCACGTGTCGAAGCGATCTCGCTGATGGAGCGGGTGGGCATCCCGGAGCCCGAGTCGCGCGCCGACTCCTACCCGCACCAGTTCTCGGGCGGTATGCGTCAGCGCCTGCTCATCGCGATGGCCGTCGCCCTGGGGCCCACCGTGCTGCTGGCGGACGAGCCCACCACCGCTCTCGACGTCACCGTGCAGGCGCAGATCATGTCGTTGCTGCGCGACCTGCGCACCGAGCACGACATGGCCGTCATCCTCATCACGCACGACCTCGCGCTGGTCGCGGAGGAAGCCGACGACGTCGCCGTCATGTACGCCGGCACCGTCGTCGAAACGGGACCCGTCGCCGAGGTGTTCGGCGACCCGAAGCATCCCTACACGAAGGGACTGCTCGACTCGGTCCCCGTCGCCACCGTGCGCGGCGAGCACCTGAAGTCCATCGGCGGCACCCCGCCGGATCTGCACTCCATCCCGCCGGGATGCGTGTACCAGGCCCGATGCCCCATCGCGCGCGCCGTCTGCGTCGCGCAGCGCCCCGAGCTCCGCAGTGTCGCCGGCACCAGCCGTGCGACCGCATGCCATTTCCCCGAGGAGGTGTCCGGTGTCCGTTACGACGACAGTGGCGAGTGAGGCCGCGGCCACGCAGGCCGCACCGTTGCTCCAGGTCCGTGGAGTCTCCAAGACGTTCGACGTCGCCGCCGGCAGCGGCGGCCACAAGAAACTGCGGGCACTCGACGGCATCGACCTCGAGCTGCGACGCGGCGAGACCCTCGGCCTCGTCGGTGAGTCCGGTTGCGGCAAGTCCACACTCGCGCGCACGCTGATGATGCTCGAACGACCCGACACGGGCACCGTGTCGTGGGACGGCGTCGACCCGTTCGGCCTCAAGGGCAAGGAACTGCTCGCGTGGCGTCGTCGGATCCAGATGGTCTTCCAGGACCCGTACGGATCGCTCAACTCGAGGATGTCGGCGGCGGAGATAATCTCGGAGCCGTGGCACACGCATCGCACGATGTACAAGACCAAGCGCGACCGCGCCGCCCGCGTCCGGGAGCTGCTGCACCTCGTCGGTCTGCGTCCCAGCGACGAGCACCGCTACCCGCAGGAGTTCTCAGGTGGTCAGCGCCAGCGTCTCGGCATCGCGCGGGCCCTGGCACTCGACCCGAGTGTCGTGGTGTGCGACGAGCCCGTCTCGGCTCTCGACCTGTCGGTCCAGGCGCAGGTGCTGAACCTGCTCTCGGATCTGCAGAAGGAGCTCGGCATCAGCTACGTCTTCATCTCGCACGACCTGTCGGTGGTGCGCCACGTCGCCGACCGGGTCGCCGTCATGTACCTCGGCCGGATCATCGAGACCGGTCCGACCGACGACGTCTTCGACCACCCCACGCACCCGTACACCGAGGCACTGATGTCGGCAGCCCCGACGCTGGATCCCTCGACCCGGCGTTCGCGCATCCTCCTGGAGGGGGAGGTACCGTCGCCTCTGAACCCGCCGTCGGGCTGCCGTTTCCGCACGCGCTGCGCGCACGCGACGGACGTCTGCGCCACGGGCATCCCCCCGTCGGTCGGGCGTCTCGGGAACCTGCACATCGCCGAGTGCCACCACCCGAGATCGGACGCCGTGGCCGTATGACCGTGCTCGCGTGACCGGCCTCGAATGGCTGGTCGTGGGCGTCGCGATCTTCACGGCGTCGTGTCTCCAGTCGTCGATCGGCTTCGGGATGGGGATGGTCGCGGCGCCCGTCCTGGCCATCATCGATCCGCGGATGGTGCCCGGCACGATCATCCTGCTCGCCACCGCGCTCACCGCGCTGGTGGTGGTGCGGGAGCGCACGAGCATCGACGTGCGCGGGGCCGGCTGGGCACTGGTGGGACGGGTGCCCGGCGTGATCGCCGGCGCCGCGCTGCTCGTCGTGCTGCCCGAGCGGGGAGTCTCCATCATGCTCGGCGCAGTGGTGCTGTTCGGCGTCGTGGCCACGGCGATCGGCTGGTCGCCGACACCGCGACGCGGATCGCTCATGACGGCGGGCGCCGCGTCCGGACTGCTCGGCACCGCCACCTCCATCGGCGGGCCACCCATGGCGCTGATCTGGAGCGGCAGCAGCGGCGCCGCGTTGCGCAGCACCATGAGCGGCTTCTTCCTGATCGGCTCCCTGATGTCGCTCGCCGCGCTGGGGGTCACCGGCTCCCTCGACGCGCACTCCCTGGCGACCGGCGCCCTGCTCCTGCCCGTCGTCGCGCTCGGGTACGTGGCCTCGCGCTGGGTGAACCGCGTACTCGACCGTCGTCGGCTGCGATGGGTGTCCATCGTCGTCTCGGCGGGTGGTGCGCTCGTGCTGCTGGTCGATGCGGTGGCGTGAGGTGTGCGGTTGCGGTGGGTGCAGCGCCGGCGCTTCCGGGAGCGCACACACCCTCTGGTGAGCGCACACCCGCTACAGCCGACTGGACGGGGTGTGCGCTTCATGGCAGATGTGCGCACTCGGCGCCGGCGCACTCGATCGATACTCACCCTGCATCGCTGCATCCACAAATGGTGTTGGACGGGAATGAATCACCCGCCCTAGGCTCGTCGACGTGAGCACCGTCACCGAGGTCCGAACCTCCCATGCCACGCCCGTCGTCACCGCGATGCGCGTCGTTCCCGTCGCCGGCCACGACAGCATGCTGCTGAATCTCAGCGGCGCCCATGCACCGTTCTTCACCCGGAACCTGGTCGTGCTGACCGACTCCGACGGGCGCACCGGTGTGGGCGAGGTGCCGGGTGGCGAGCCCATCCGCCGCTGCCTGGAGGACGCCCGCGTCCTCGTCGAGAACGCCTCGGTCGGCAACTACCACGCCGTGCTCAACGCGATGCGCCGCGCGTTCGCGGACCGCGACTCCGGCGGACGCGGCGCCCAGACCTTCGATCTGCGGATCGCCGTGCACGCCGTGACGGCCGTCGAGAGCGCACTGCTCGATCTGCTCGGCCAGCACCTGGGTGTGAGCGTCGCGGCCCTGCTCGGCGACGGCCGCCAGCGCGACCGAGTGCAGGCGCTCGGGTATCTCTTCTTCCTCGGCGACCGGAACAAGACGGATCTCGCGTACCGCGCACCCTCGGACGAGGGCAGTTCCGCCGACGCCTGGTCCCGTCTGCGCCACGAGGAGGCACTGACTCCCGACGCCGTGGTCGCACTCGCGGAAGCGGCACACGCCAGGTACGGCTTCCAGGACTTCAAGCTCAAGGGCGGTGTCCTCCCCGCAGCGCAGGAGGCCGACGCCGTGCGCGCACTCGCGGAACGCTTCCCCACGGCACGCATCACGCTGGATCCCAACGGCGGGTGGCTCCTGAAGGACGCGATCGAGACCTGCCGTGGTCTGCGCGACGTGCTCGCCTACGCGGAGGACCCGGTCGGACCCGAGGGCGGATTCTCCGGGCGCGAGGTGATGGCGGAGTTCAAGCGCGCGACCGGCCTGCCCACCGCCACCAACATGATCGCCACCGACTGGCGCGAGATGGGACACACCATTCGATCCGGCGCCGTCGACATCCCGCTCGCGGATCCCCATTTCTGGACGATGAACGGATCGGTCCGCGTCGCGCAACTCTGCGATGCCTGGGGTCTGACGTGGGGATCGCACTCCAACAACCACTTCGACGTCTCGCTCGCCATGTTCACGCACGTCGCAGCTGCCGCTCCCGGTGAGATCACCGCCATCGACACGCACTGGATCTGGCAGGACGGCCAGCGCATCACGACGAATCCGTTCCCCATCGTGGACGGGTACCTCACCGTCCCCGACGTGCCGGGTCTCGGAGTGACCCTCGACATGGAGCGCGTCGAGGCCGCACACGAGCTGTACCAGCGCGAGGGCCTCGGGGCCCGCGACGATGCGGTCGGCATGCAGTACCTGGTGCCGAACTGGACCTTCGACAGCAAGCGCCCCTGCCTGCAGCGCGCATGAAGGTCGTCGTCGCGGACCGCAACCTCCTCCCGCATCGGGACGCCGTCGAGGCGGGGATGCCGGACGGCACCGTCGTGTCGTGGCACGAACGCTTCGACGAGGACGCGCTCGTCGCCGACCTCGCCGATGCGGACGTCCATGTCGGGGGCCGGGTCACCGAGGCCATGGCGCAGGCGGGCCGGGGCCTGCGACTCGTCCAGGTCGCGGGAGCCGGCGTCGACAACGTCGCCCGTGCGGCCCTTCCATCGACCACACTGCTGGCCAACACGTTCCACCACGAGGACTCCATCGCGGAGTACGTGCTCGCGTCTGCGGTGCTGTTGCGGCGTGGCTTCCTGACGCAGGATCACGCACTGCGACAGGGTGTCTGGTCGACCTCGGTGTACGACGACACGCTGCCCCAGCCGTCCGCGACGGCGGGCGCCCGCGTGGGCCTCGTCGGCTTCGGCCACATCGGGCAGCGCTCGTGGTCGCTGCTGCGCACCCTCGGCTGCTTCGGCGCCGCCGTGACCGGACGCGGAGCCGTCGACGTGGCCGCTCACGGCCTGGACTGGGCCGGCGATGCCACGGAACTTCCGCGGCTGATGGCGGAGTCGGACATCGTCGTCGTCTCGGCACCTCTCTCCGCGGCGACGACCGGCATGATCGGCGCGGACGAGCTCCGCGCGCTGGGGCCGGCGGGAGTCCTGATCAACGTCGGCCGCGGGCCGCTGGTGCAGGAGCGGCCGCTACACGACGCGCTGGCGAGCGGCGAGCTCGGCGCCGCGGCCATCGACGTCTGGTACAGCTACCCCGGCCCGGACGGGCGAGGCGAGCCGAGTGCACTCCCGTTCGGAAGCCTGCCGAACGTGCTGATGACGCCGCACTCGTCCGGCATCACGCGCCGAACGTTCGAGGGCCGCTGCCGCGACATCGTCGCCAACATCCGGCATCTCGCCGACGGGACCCCGCTGATCAACCTGGTCGGCTGACCCCGAACAGGACGAAGGCCGGTCACCACGCGGGCGACCGGCCTTCGTCGAGGCGGTGCTAGGAGACGCCGAGCATCTCGTGATCCTTCAGCGACGACGTGATCACCCGGAGGTGATCGTCGACCCCGCCGAGCGTGTGCTCGATGGCCGTGAGACGCGAGAAGTAATGTCCCACAGGGTATTCGTCCGTCACACCGATTCCGCCGTGCAGCTGGATCGACTCCTGGCCGATCTGCCGGGCGGAGCGTCCGATCTGCAGCTTCGCCCGCGACGCGACCGTGGGATCCGGAGATCCGTCGGCCAGCGACATCGTCGCGTAGAGCGCCATGCTGCGTGCCAGTTCGAGCTGCACGTACATGTCCGCAGCGCGGAACGTCAGTGCCTGGAACTTGGCGAGCGGCACACCGAACTGCTTGCGCTGCTTCAGGTACTCCGTGGTGAGTCGCAGCGACTCCTCCATCGCACCGAGCGCCTCGGCAGCGAGAGCCGCCTGCGCACGGACGTTGGACGCCACGATGGCGGCACTGGCGTCGCCGCCGTCACCGAGCGGTTCGCCCGCGACGTCCGACAGCTCGAGCGACGCGCCGCGCAGTCCGTCGTGGGTGCGGTAGGTCTTGCGCGTGAGTCCCTCGGCATCGGCCGCGACCAGGAACAGGCCCACGCCGCCGCCGGGCAGCGCCGCGCTGATCACGAAGTGATCGGCGCAGTCACCGTGCAGCACAGGGTTCTTCACACCCGAGAGTGCCCACGAGCCACCCGATCCGGCCGGCCTCCGGCCTTCACGCAGGTCCTCGGTGGCCGACGTCGACACCTCGGCCGCCGGCCAGCGGGTGCCCGGCTCGGAATGCGCGAATGCGAGAAGGGTCTGCCCCTCCGCGATGCCCGGCAGGATGCGCTGACGCTGATCGGTCGATCCGACCTCGGTGATGAGACCACCCGGAATCAGCACGCAGTCCAGCAGCGGCTCGGGTGCGAGGCGGCGACCGATCTCGGTCATGACCGCGAAGGTCTCGACCGGTCCGGCGTCCATGCCGCCGTCGTCCTCGGCGAAACTGAGGCCGAGCAGGCCCAGCTCGGCGAACTGCTTCCAGACCGATTCGGTCCAGCCGCGCTCGCTCTCCACCGCTGCCTTGCGCTTCTCGTTGTCGTAACTGCGGGCGAGCACGTCACGCACCGTGTCGCGCAGCAGCTTCTGTTCTTCGTCCAGTTCGAACTGCATGTCGTGCGCTCCTAGAGACCGAGAATGCCGGACGCGATGATGGTGCGCTGCACCTCGTTCGAGCCGCCGTAGATGGATGTCTTGCGGAAGTTCAGGTAGGTCGGGGTCGCACGCTGCGCCCAGACCGGTGTCGGCGAGTCCTCCCCGGCCGCGAACGGGAGCGAGTCCGGTCCCGCCACGTCGGTGAGGATCTCGGTGGCCAGCTGCTGCAGCTCGCTGCCCCGGAGCTTGAGCACCGACGACGCCGGGTTCTCCTTGCCGGAGACATAGCTGGAGACGATGCGCAGCTGGGTGAGCTCGAGTGCGAGCACCTGGTTCTCGAGCTCGGCGAACCGAGCGGCGAAGACCGGATCGTCGAGCAGCGTGCCGGTCCCGACCGTGGTCTCGGCCGCGAGCGCCTTGGCCTGCGCCAGCTTGGTCTTGGTGAAGCCGAGTCGCGTGATGCCGGTGCGCTCGTTGCTCAGCAGGAACTTGGCGTAGGTCCAGCCGGCGTTCTCCTCGCCGACGAGGTTCTCGACGGGGACGCGGACGTCCTCGAACCAGACCTCGTTGACCTCGTGGCCGCCGTCGATCAGCTTGATCGGGCGCACGGTGATGCCGGGGGTCTTCAGGTCCACCAGGATGAACGAGATACCGGCCTGCTTCTTCGGCGCGTCCGGGTTGGTACGCGCCAGCACGAAGATCCAATCGGCGTACTGGCCGAGCGTGGTCCACGTCTTCTGACCGTTGATGACGTACTCGTCACCGTCGCGCAGAGCGACCGTGCGCAGCGACGCGAGGTCCGATCCCGCCTCGGGCTCGGAGAAGCCCTGGCACCACCAGATGTCGAGGTTCTGCGTGGGCGGGAGGAACTTCTGCTTCTGCTCCTCGCTGCCGAAGGTCGCGATGACGGGCCCCACCATCGAGATGTTGAAGGCCAGGGGCTCGGGCACCGACGCGAGCTGCAGCTCGTCCAACCAGATGTGGTGCTGCATCGGGGTCCAGTCCTTGCCACCCCATTCGACGGGCCAGTGCGGGCTCGCCATGCCGTGCTTGTTCAGGATCTGCAGCGTCGTGATCATGTCCTCGCGCTCGAGTTCCTCGCCTGCCGCGTTGCGCTCGCGGATATCGGCAGGGATCTCGGTACGGAAGAAAGTTCGCATCTCGTCGCGGAACGCAGCTTCCTCATCGGTGAGTGCCAGGTTCATCTGTGACCTTTCGAAGTCCTTCGCTGATCTCTAGCACCGTACTCTCCGGTAACCAGGCTCGGACAGGGGTGCCGTCGACCGATATTCTGGGCCCGACCATGACCGATCACCTCGACTCCCGGGCGCGGAGCACCTCTGTCCGAGTGGCCCTCGTGCGCCACGGCGAGACCGACTGGAACGTCGAGGGGCGTCTGCAGGGCTCCTCCGACATCCCGCTCAACGACATCGGGCGCAGCCAGGCCCGGACAGCGGCCGCCGCGCTGGCCGACGACTCGTGGGACACCCTCGTCAGCTCGCCGCTCTCGCGGGCGTCGGAGACCGCCGACATCATCGGCCACGTCATCGGGCTCACCCGCTCGGCCGACCACGAGGACCTGATGGAACGTCGCTTCGGACGTGCCGAGGGCATGACCGGCTACGAGGCGTGGGCGTACTGGCCCGACGGTGACTACCCGGGCGCCGAGTCGCACGATGCGCTCGCCGAGCGAGGGCGTCGTCGACTCGACCTGCTGGCCGACGAGAACCCCGGCAGGTCCCTCGTCGCCGTGGCCCACGGCGGTATCATCCGGGCCGTGCTGAGGTCCATCACCGGCCACCCTGCGCCGCGCATCGCGAACGCCGGCGTGAGCATCGTCGTCCGCGACGACGACGGCTGGTCGGTCCGCACCGTCAACTCGGTTCCCGTCCGCCACGGCCGACGGCTCCGCTGACGCGTCAGGAGAGGAACGTCTCCACGGGCGCGGGGCGCCCGTAGAGGTACCCCTGCGCGTACGTGCAGCCGAGTTCGGTGACGATGCGCTCCTGCTCCGTCGTCTCCACGCCCTCGGCGACGGTGCGCATGGTCAGCGCGGTGGCCATGGCCTCGATGGCCGTCACGATGGACACCGACGCGTCGTCGACCGGGACGCGGTCGATGAACGACTTGTCGATCTTGATGACGGTGATGGGCAGATCTCGTAGGCGACCGAGCGAGGAGTACCCCATCCCGAAGTCGTCGAGCACCAGCACGATGTCCTGCTCGGCGAGACGTGCGAGGACCCGATTGGCCACCACCGGATCGGCGATGAGGGCACTCTCGGTCACCTCGAGCCCGAGCACCGACCCGTCCAGACCGTGCGACGCCAGCAGGTCCGCGACGACGTCCGGGAGCCGCTCGTCACGCAGCTGCAGCACGGAGAGGTTCACCGACATCGACATGCGCGGCGCTCCCGCCGCCCGCAGTCGCACCAGATCGCCCAGAGCCGTGTCGAGTACCCAGGTCCCGATCTCGGAGATCATGTTGGTGGCCTCGGCGACCGGGATGAACTCGTCCGGCCCCACCCAGCGGCCGCGATGCTTCCACCGCACCAGGGCCTCGTAGACCAGCACGTCGTGGGTCCGCAGCGACACGATGGGTTGGTAGTGCACCGCCATCTCCCCGCGCGCGACCGCGCCGCGCAGCGCGCTGCCCAGCTCGACCGACCGGGTCGCCGCGGTGCGCAGGGACTCGTCGAAGAACGCGTAGGCCGCCGGCCCGCGGAACTTGGCGTCGTACATCGCCGTGTCGGCCTCGCGGACCAGATCGTCCGCGAGCCCGGCGGGACCGCAGGACGTCGCGATGCCGATGCTGACGCTCACGTACAGCGACGCCACACTCAACTCGAACGGTTCCGCGAACGCGGCCAGGAGCAGTTCCGCGAGTTCCTCGGCACGGGCCCGGTCACAGTGCGCCACCACCACGAACTCGTCGCCGGCGTACCGCACCACGTCCTCGTCGGCGGAGACCACGCGCCGGATGCGCTGCGCCGCCGCCTGGATGAGCTCGTCGCCCGCGCGGTGGCCGTACGAGTCGTTGACGACCTTGAAGTTGTCGAGGTCCGCGAACAGCACGGTGGTGGCCGACGCCGACGAGGACGGCCTCCGCGCAGCGCGTTCCAGGATCGACTCGAGCATGGACCGATCGGGGAGACCGGTGAGCGAATCGTGGGTGGCGTCGTGGCGGGCCTTGTCCTCGCTGCGCTGCACCCGGCTCAGCGCCCGCTCACCGCGGACGAACATTCCCACCAGGATCACGGCCAGAAAGGTCGAGCGGACCACCACGTCCGCGGTCCCCACCGCGTCGCCGACGAGCGGCAGCGCGGCGCAGGTGGCGACGAGCGCGACGGACACCGTCATCCGCTGCCGGGTGAGCGCGGCCGTCACACCTCCCGCGCGGCCCACCCACGCCATCGACGGATGCAGCGACGCGGCGGCCAGCAGGACGAACGCGAGCAGATACATCGCGTCGAGGACGACCGCGGGCGGGGCGACCGAGCGGGCCGTCGCGATCGCGTAGCCGAGATCGCCGACGATGGTGACGAGCAGTGCGGCGACGAGGAGAACCAGGGACACGTTGAAGCGGCTCTTCGACAACAGCAGGAAGAACGCCATCGTGAACAGACCGGCGTCGATCGCGGGGAACAGCCCGTTGAGCACCACGGACGGCACGTCCCGCGTGGTCGAGAGGACCGGAGCCACCAGCAGCACCCAGGACACGAACGTCATGCCCAGCGTGACCAGGACCGCGTCGATGATGGTCGGGGTGGGCCGCGAGTTGCCCCCTCGCCGCGACCAGCCGACGATGCCGAGGACGAGCAGCAGGTAGCCGAGCAACACCAGTACCTCCGGCAGCAGCCGGATCGCCGAGGGCAGGTCCGCGCGCACGCTCCGCGCGGACAGGCCCACCAGGAAGGACGTCGCCGCGCCGAGCATGCACCGCCAGGCGTACGTGTCGGTCGGGCTGTTGCGCCGCAGGCCGACCAGGACCACGACCATGCAGCCGATGGCGCCCACCGCGAAGACGCCGGTCCGGATCGATGCGGGCACGATCAGGTAGACGGCCAGCACCACGGCGGCCACCGTGAACGACGCCGCCAGGTAGCGCCCCGGCGACCGGACGGGCCCACCGAGGCGCGATCGGTCCAGCGCCGCAGCGGTCACTCGTGGGGGAACGGGCGTCGACACCATCGACTCGTCCTCCTCGACCACCGCGCGTGAGCGTGTCCCCCGAACCACGACCTGTCCGACCACAATCTATCCGTCCACAACCTAGCTGAGCAGTGGAAAGACGAGCAGCGCCGAGACAGCAGTCATGCCTGCGCGGACGGCGCCGACGCTGCCGGCAGTGCCCGAGATCGGATGCCGCCGCTCCCGCGCCGCGACACCGACGACGACGGTCCGTGCGAGGGCCAGGTGAGAGGTGGTTTCCGGTGCCGAACGGCCACTGTCGCGGCGGCCCGGGCGCCGTAACGACTCGATAACGAAGAGACCGATCGCCCCTCTCGATGCTGAGGTTCGGCCACGACTTCGGTAGGTCTGGGTGAGTGAGTACTTCCGAATCAGGTTCTGTCGACAACCCGACACCGGCGCTGAAGGACGCTCCGCCCGGGGTTCTCCGGCGCGCGATCGGCGCCTCGGCGATGGGCAACGCGACCGAGTGGTTCGACTACGGCGTGTACGCCTACACGGCCACGTACATCTCCCGCGCGTTCTTCCCGGACGACCTCGAGTCCGCCACCCTGCTGACGCTGGGCATCTTCGCGGTGTCCTTCCTCGTGCGGCCGCTCGGCGGCCTCGTCTGGGGACCACTGGGGGACCGTCTCGGCCGCAAGCACGTCCTCGCACTGACCATCATCCTGATGGGCACCGCGACCTTCCTCATCGGTGTCATCCCGAGTTACGCCTCGATCGGCTTCTGGGCACCGGTTCTGCTGGTGATCCTGCGCATGATCCAGGGCTTCTCCACCGGCGGTGAGTACGGCGGCGCAGCCACCTTCATGGCCGAGTACTCCCCCGACCGCAAGCGCGGCTTCTACGGCAGCTTCCTCGAGTTCGGCACACTCGGCGGCTTCTCCCTCGGCGCCCTCGTGGTGCTGGCCGTCGACCTGCTCTCCACCGACGCGTTCATGGACACGTGGGGCTGGCGCCTGCCGTTCTTCGTCGCCGGGCCGCTGGCGCTCATCGGGCTCTACATGCGGTCCAAGCTCGAGGACACCCCGGTGTTCCGTGAACTCGAGAACGAGGACGCGGTGGAGCACAAGACGTCCACCCAGTTCCGCGAACTGATCGCCACCTACTGGCGACCGATCCTCACGCTGATGGGCCTCGTCGTCGCGCTCAACGTCTGCAACTACACCCTGCTGAGCTACATGCCGACCTATCTGGAGAGCCGGATCGGCCTGTCGAGCACGTCGTCGCTGTTCCTCGTCGTCATCGGGCAGTTCGCCATGATGCTCGTCATTCCGTTCGCCGGAGCACTGTCGGACAAGGTGGGGCGCAAGCCACTGTGGCTCGTCTCGATGGTCGGACTGCTGATCTTCGCGATCCCGATGTACATGCTGATGACGGTCAACTTCGGCTGGGCCATCGTCGCGTTCACCGTGCTGGGCCTGCTCTACGTCCTGCAGCTCTCGACCATCTCGGCGACGTTCCCGGCCATGTTCCCGACGCACGTCCGGTTCGCCGGCTTCGCCATCGCCTACAACGTGTCGACCTCGTTGTTCGGTGGCACGGCGCCGGCGGCCAACGAGTGGCTCGTCGAACGGACCGGCAACGATCTCGTCCCGGCGTTCTACATGATGGGCGCCTGCGTCGTCGGACTGATCGCACTGCTCTTCGTCGCCGAGACGGCGGGCGCGTCGATCCGCGGCCGCGGAGTCCCCGGCGTCGACACCGACGCGCATCCCTCGGCGTTGCAGAAGAGCTGATGCACCGCACCCCCGCGAGAATCTCGCGGGGGTGCGCTGGTGTCAGTGCTTGCCGCGGGGCGGTCCGCCGTCGCGCTGCAGCTGAATGAGCACGCCGCTGATCCTGGTGCGGCGCAACGCTTCCAACGTCTCGTCCGCGAGATCCGCCGGGAGCTCGACCAGGCTGTGATCCGGCCGGATGCTGATGTGCCCGAAGTCGCTGCGCCGCAGCCCGCCCTCGTTGGCGATGGCACCGACGATGGCACCGGGCGCCACCTTGTGCCGCTTGCCGACGCTGATCCGGTACACCGCCAGATCCTGATCGCCCTTGCGAGACTTGCGCAACGGCGGTGCGTCCCGATCGTCGAACTTGCGCTCGGGGCGCTCGCGCTTCTCCCGCGGCGGGGGCGGCGGCTCGGGCGACATGAGGAACGCGTCGCCGTCCCGCGACTGCGTCGCCAGCGCCGCGGCGATGTCCGCGAGCGGCACGTCGTGCTCGCGCTCGTAGTCCTCGATGAGTCGACGGAACAGCCCGAGCGACGTCGAGGACAGCGACTGGGTGATGGAGTCGGCGAACTTGGCCACGCGCTGCGCGTTGACGTCGTCGACGCTCGGCAGCTGCATCTCGGTGATCGGCTGCCGCGTCGCCTTCTCGATGGCCTTGAGCAGATGACGCTCCCGCGGCGCGACGAACAGCAGCGCTTCGCCCGCGCGCCCGGCGCGACCGGTCCGCCCGATGCGGTGCACGTACGACTCGGTGTCGTGCGGGATGTCGTAGTTGACGACGTGCGAGATCCGCTCGACGTCGAGACCGCGGGCCGCGACGTCGGTGGCGACGAGCACGTCGAGCGCACCGTTCTTGAGCTGACCGATGGTCCGCTCGCGCTGCGCCTGCACGATGTCACCGTTGATGGCGGCGGCCGAGTAGCCCCGCGCCCGCAACTTCTCGGCGAGCTCCTCCGTGGCCTGCTTGGTGCGGACGAAGATGATCATCGCCTCGAAGTCCTCGACCTCGAAGATCCGCGTCAACGCGTCGAGCTTGCGCTGATGCGCCACCTGCACGTACCGCTGCGTGATGTTGGGGGCGGTGGACGTCTTCGTCTTCACCGTGATCTCGACCGGATCGTGCAGGTACTGCTGCGAGATCTTGCGGATCGCCGACGGCATGGTGGCCGAGAACAGCGCCACCTGCTTGTACTCGGGGGTGTCCGCGAGGATGCGCTCGACGTCCTCCTGGAATCCCATCTTCAGCATCTCGTCGGCCTCGTCGAGCACGAGGTACTCGAGGTGCGACAGGTCCAGCGTGCCCTTCTCGAGGTGGTCGATGACGCGACCGGGCGTGCCGACGACGATGTGGGCGCCGCGCCGCAGACCGGAGAGCTGGATGCCGTACGCCTGCCCGCCGTAGATGGGCAGGATGTGCAGGCCCTCGATGTGGGTGGCGTACTTGCCGAACGCCTCGGCCACCTGGATGGCCAGCTCGCGGGTGGGCGCGAGAACCAGCGCCTGCGGCACCCGGTTGGCGACGTCGAGGCGCGAGAGGATCGGCACGGCGAACGCGGCGGTCTTGCCGGTGCCTGTCTGCGCGAGGCCGACGACGTCGTTCCCGGCCATCAACGGCGGGATGGTGGCTGCCTGAATGGGCGACGGCGTCTCGTACCCGACGTCCGCGAGGGCTTTCAGCACACGCTCGTCGATACCGAGATCGACGAACGAGGGGGTGTCGGTGGACACCGTTTCCGACTCGGAAGTGCTCATGTGCACCAGAGTCTAGTCCAGCGACCACCTGCAGAACGACAACTGTTCGAACAGGACAAAGCGGATACGGCACTACGATCACCGCAGCATCGCTTCATGTGATCCAATACACAACAAACCTGCTGCTACTGGAAGGTACAGACACCGTGCACGAATACTCGGTACCCGCGTCCTACACGATCCCGGACGACGTCTCGATGGCCGACACCGTGTTCCGCTACGCGAGCGAGACCCCGGAGTGGGTGGCGTTCCAACGGCGAGTCGGCGGCTCGTGGAAGGACGTCACGGCGCGCACGTTCGCCGACGAGGTCGCGGGCGTGGCCAAGGGCCTCATGGCCTCCGGCATCGAGTTCGGTGACCGCGTCGCCATCATGGCCGGCACCCGCTACGAGTGGGTCGTGCTCGACTACGCGATCTGGACCGCCGGTGGCTGCACCGTGTCCATCTACGAGACGTCCGCAGCCGATCAGGCGCAGTGGATCCTCGAGGACTCCGCGACCAAGCTCTTCGTCGTCGAGACCTCCGAACACCTCACCCGCATGAAGGACGTCACCGACAGCGCCGCGGATCTCCGCGAGACGCTGAGCTTCGACGGCGGTGCGATCGACGAGCTCACCACCCGCGGCGCCTCCGTGTCCGACGACGATCTGCACGCCCGTCGTCAGCAGGTGTCCGCGTCGTCGGCCGCCACGCTCATCTACACCTCGGGGACCACCGGCCGCCCGAAGGGTGTCCAGCTCACGCACTCGAACTTCTACGCCGAGACGACGGCCACCCAGGTGGCGCTGCACGACCAGATGACCGAGGGCAAGCGCACCCTGCTGTTCCTCCCGATGGCGCACGTGTTCGCTCGCGCGGTGTCGTTCGGCGCCTTCGAGGCCAAGGTCACGGTGGCGCACACGTCCGACACCACGACGCTGGTCGAGCAGTTCGCCGAGTTCCAGCCCGACTTCATCCTCTCGGTCCCCCGCGTGTTCGAGAAGGTCTACAACTCGGCCAAGCAGAAGGCGCACGACGGCGGCAAGGGCAAGATCTTCGATCAGGCCGCGGACGTCGCGATCGAGTGGAGCATCGCGCAGGACAAGGGCGGCGCCGGCCTGGTGCTCAAGGCGAAGCACACCCTGTTCGACAAGCTGGTCTACTCGAAGCTCCGCGCCGCGCTCGGTGGACGGTGCACCAGTGCGCTGTCCGGCGGCGGCCCCCTCGGCGCTCGACTGGGCCATTTCTTCCGCGGCATCGGCGTTCCGGTGCGTGAAGGCTACGGACTCACCGAGACCAGCGCCGCCGTCACGGTCAACACCACCGACAAGCAGCGCATCGGTTCCGTCGGCCGCCCGCTCGCGGGGCACGCCGTGAAGATCGCGGAGGACGGCGAGATCCTGGTGAAGGGTCCCGTCGTGTTCTCCGGGTACTGGCACAACGAGAAGGCCACCGAGGAATCGATCCGCGACGGCTGGTTCCACACCGGTGACCTCGGCTCACTCGACGACGAGGGCTTCCTCTCGATCACCGGTCGCAAGAAGGAGATCATCGTGACGGCAGGTGGCAAGAACGTCGCGCCCGCCGGCCTCGAGGACTCCATCCGGTCGCACCCGCTGGTCAGCCAGTGCCTCGTCGTGGGCGACGCCAAGCCGTTCATCGGGGCGCTCATCACGCTGGATCCCGAGGCTCTGCCCGGCTGGCTCGAGCGTCACGGTCTCGACAAGAGCACGTCCGCGAGTGATCTGACGACCAACGCCGACCTGATCGCCGAGATCGACAAGGCCGTCGACACGGCCAACTCGAAGGTCTCCAAGGCCGAGCAGATCAAGAAGTACACGATCCTGCCCGGTGACTTCACGATCGAGTCGGGAGAACTGACGCCGACCATGAAGCTCAAGCGCAACGTCATCCTGGAGTCGCACGCCACCGAGGTGGCCGACATCTACGGCGGCTGACACTCGTCCGACCCACCCGAGGCGCGCCCGTGAGAACTCCTCACGGGCGCGCCTCGCTCGTTGTGGCTCGTCAACACGCCCACCGGAGCAAGCCGACACTGCCATCGTGACGAATAGCAGTCATGACCACGACGACCACCGAACGCCAGACCTCGGGTGACTCCGCGCGTACGCGCGTCCACCCCTTCGCACGCATGCTCAGCGGAGTGGTCGCCGCCGGCGTCGTGCTCGGCGTGGGCGAGATCCTCTCGCTCCTCTTCAGCTCGGCGTCGTCACCGTTCTTCGCCGTCGGCTCCACCACCGTGGACCGCACGCCCGCGTTCGCCCGCGAGTTCGCGATCGACACCTTCGGCACCAACGACAAGGCCGCCCTGTTCGTCGGCATGTCCATCGGCATCGCGATCATCGCCGCCATCGCCGGCCTGCTCGAGCGCCCGTCCCGTCCCATCGGATCGGTGATCCTGCTGGTGCTCGGTGCCGTCGGCGTCTACGCGGTGCTGCAGCGGCCGACGTCCTCGCTCAGTGATGTCATCCCCACCGTGGTGGGCGTCGTCCTGGGCATCGCGGTCCTGCAAGCCCTCACGCGAGCGCTCGAGGTGCCGGCGGGCACGGTCGACGGGTTCATGCCGCGTCGCAAGTTCCTCGTCCTGTTCGGCGCTGCCGCCGCGGTGGCCGTCGCAGCCGGCACGGTCGGCCGGTACCTCGGCGATCGTGTCGCCGGCGTCGCCGAGGACATCAAGAACTTCCGCCTCCCCACGGTCGCGGCCGGCGAGAAAGCCGCCGCCATTCCGGCCGGTACCGACATCGGTGTCGAGGGCGCGACCACCTTCGTCACGCCGAACAACACCTTCTACCGCATCGACACCGCTCTGCAGGTCCCGCAGCTGACCACCGCCGAGTGGCAGCTCAAGATCCACGGCAAGGTCGACCGCGAGATGACGCTGAGCTGGGACGACCTCATGGCTCGCACTCCGATCGAGCGCGTCGTGACGCTGACGTGCGTGTCCAACGAGGTCGGCGGACCGCTCGCCGGCAACGCGACCTGGATCGGGTTCCCCATCAAGGACATCCTCGACGAGGTGGGTGTGCAGGCCGACGCGGACATGCTGCTGTCCACGAGCATCGACGGCATGACCATCGGTTCGCCGGTCGAGGCCCTCACCGACGGCCGCGACGCGATGCTCGCGGTGTCGATGAACGGCGAGCCGCTGCCCGTCGAGCACGGCTACCCGGTGCGTCAGGTCGTGCCCGGTCTGTACGGATTCGTCTCCGCCACCAAGTGGGTCGTCGACTGGGAACTCACGCGCTTCGACGAGGCGACGGCCTATTGGACCGACCGCGGCTGGGGCGACAAGGCACCGATCAAGACGGCGTCACGCATCGACGTGCCGGCCGCCTTCGCCCCCGTCGCACCCGGTCCCGTCCGTGTCGCAGGTACCGCCTGGGCGCAGCAGCGTGGCATCGAGCGCGTCGAGGTTCGTGTCGACAACGGACCGTGGCAGGAGGCGACGCTCGCCGAGCAGTACACGATCGACACCTGGCGCCAGTGGTTCTGGGACTGGGACGCCACTGCGGGCAACCACAACATCCAGGTCCGCGCGACGGATCAGGACGGGAACACGCAGGTCGAGGAGCGCACCCCGCCGATCCCCGGTGGTTCGACCGGGTGGCACACCCGCACCATCATCGTCAGCTGACGTCAGGCGTTCGCGAGGACGTGGTCAACGGCCGCGTCGGTCACGGTGCGGTGGATCTTCTCGTGCAGCAGGTCGTGTCCGGCGTCGGCGTACTCGCGCAGGGTGATCGTCGGGATGCCGCGCACGAGGTCTCGGACGCCGTCGATCGGCACCATGCGGTCGTCCACACCGTGCAGTGCCAGGGTGGGCGACCGGGTCGCTGCCGTCAGATCCTCGCGGGAGATCGCGCGCGGCGGCATCGCCACCAGCACGACGGCGGGCGCGCCCCCGCCGGTCGCGAGCATCCGCACCGCGGTCGCGGACCCCAGCGAGTGGCCCATCACCGCAGGTCGGTGGCCGGCCTCGACCACGACGTCGAGGAGATGACGTGCGTTCTCCGCCAGCGCGTCGAGGTAGGCGGCGTCGTCGGCCGCCTCTCCTTCGGACAAGCCGTGGCCGATGTGGTCGAGGCCCCAGGTGGCGATGCCATGTGCTGACAGGGCAGCGCCGAACCGGTGGTACTGGCCGGTGTGCTGTCCCCGCCCGTGCAGGAACACGAGGGTCGCGGCAGGATCCTCGGTGGGTCCCCACTGGCGGTAGTGGGCTCGACCTCGGGGTCCTTCGAAGAACGGCATGTGGCCATTGTGGCTGATGTGACTCAATAGTCACCGGTTCGACACAGAACCGAACCCCACGGTTCCCTCCGCCGTGCGAGCATCGGACCATGAGGTTGGTTTTCGTCATCGTCGTCGCCGTCGTCGCGGCTCTTCTCGGGGCGCCCGCCGCCACCGCTGCGGAGCCTGCCCGAGTGGTCGGGGTGCGGCAGCTCTCGCCGACACACTCGGTCGTCGACGTCTACTCCCCCGCCATGAACCGCGTCGTGCCGAACGACGTGCTCCGCCCGGCTCGCGGCGGGTCGCTCCCCACGCTCTACCTTCTCAACGGTGCCCTGGGCAACGAGGACGGAGTCGGCTGGATCAACAACTCCGGCGCCCCGGCATTCTTCGCCGACAAGAACGTCACCGTCGTGCTCCCCATCGGTGGGCGTCTGAGTTTCTACACGGATTGGCTCGCCGACGATCCGATCCTCGGATCCAACAAATGGCAGACCTATCTGACGCAGGAACTGCCCGGCGTCATGGACCAGCAGTTCGGCAGTACGCGCCGCAACGCGGTGGCAGGGGTGTCGATGAGCGGCGGTCCGGCACTCGATCTCGCCGTGCAGGCGCCCGGCCTCTACCGTGCCGCGGCATCCATCAGCGGGTGCCCCGCCTCGTCGAACCCGCTCGCCCAGGCCGCGATCTCGATCATGATCGGCGGCGCCCTGAACAACCCCTTCAACATGTGGGGCCCTCCCGGTGCTCCCGCATGGGCGCAGCACGACCCGTCCCTCCACGCCGACCGCCTCCGCGGAACGGCTGTCTACGCAGGATCCGCGAGCGGTGTTCCCGGCCCCGTCGACCGCATCCCGCCCGGCAGCATTCCCCCGTTCGGTGGAGCAGCCGTCGAAGCCATGGTGAACACGTGCACCGGCATCTTCGCCGACGCGGTGCGGAGGGCGGGCGTGCCTGCGACCATCTCTATGCGCGGCGAGGGCTCGCACAGCTGGGCACTGTTCGAGGACCAGCTGAAGGAGGCCTGGGGCACGACGATCGCACCTGCCCTCGGGACCCGCTGACCTGTCGGCCGGTCTCGTTAGGGTGGCGGCATGTTCGTCACCGGAGACACCCTCGTCCACAGCGCAGGCGACCTCGCGCTGGCGTCCCGGTGCGAGTACGCACTCCTGCGCACGCTCGACGCGAACCTCGGCCGCATCGAGACCGAGCAGGTCGACGACGCGATGTTCGCCCGGCTCGCGCGCCTCGGCAGTCAGCACGAGGCCCGCGAGCTGCTGAGACTGAAGCGCGAGCATCCGGACGGCGTCGTGACCATCGAACGGCCGGCCGAGAGCATCCCGTCCGCGCTGGCCGCCGCCGCACAGGCCACCCTCGCCGCGGCGCAGCAGCGCGTCCCCGTCATCTACCAGGGCACGTTCTTCGACGGCGAGTTCCTCGGCTTCAGCGACTTCCTGATCCACGACCCGTCCACCGACACCTATGCGGTGCACGACACCAAGCTGTCGCGCACCGAGCGCGTCCCGTCGGTCCTGCAGATCGCGGCGTACGCCGACGCGCTCGAGGCTGTCGAAGTTCCCACGTCCGCCACGGGCCACCTCGTCCTCGGTGACGGCACCGACCATCTCGTGCACCTGCCGGACGTCCTCCCCGTCTACCGCCGCGCACGGCGCGAGATGGTGGCCCTGCTGTCCGGCCACCTGACGCAATTGCTCCCGGCATCCTGGGCCGACCTCGACATTCGCGCCTGCTTCCGGTGCGAGCACTGCACCCCCGAGGTCGAGGCACAGCGTGACCTGTTGCTGGTCGCCGGGATGCGCGTCTCCCAGCGGTCCACGTTGCACGCCGCGGGGATCACGACCGTCGACGAGTTGGCCGCACACACCGGTTCCGTCGCGGACCTCTCGGAGCGGTCCCTCGGCACCCTGCGCGCGCAGGCCCTGGCCCAGGTTCAGCAGGAGCAGTCGGGGTCACCGGTGGTCGACGTGCACACCCCGAGCGCTCTCGGTGCACTGCCCGCTCCGGACGAGGGCGACATCTTCTTCGACTTCGAGGGCGACCCGCTGTACGCCGAACGCGGCTCCTCCGACTGGGGGCTCGAGTACCTCTTCGGCGTCATGGAGTCCGACGGCGCGTTCCGGCCGTTCTGGGCCCACGACCGGCACGAGGAGAGGGCCGCCTTCGTCGCCTTCGTCGAGTACGTGCGTGCACGCCGCGAGGCGTTCCCCGGCATGCACGTGTATCACTATGCGGCATACGAGAAGTCGGCTCTGCTGCGTCTGGCCTCGCGGTACGGGGTGTACGAGAACGAGGTCGACGACCTTCTCCGGCAGCAGATCCTCGTCGACCTGTATCCCGTCGTGCGGTCCGCCCTGCGCATCGGCGCACCGAGCTACAGCATCAAGAAGCTCGAACCGCTGTACATGACCGATCACCGCGGCGACGTGGCAGACGCCGTCGCTTCCATCACCGAGTACGCGCGGTGGTGCGATCTGCGCGACCGTGGCGACCTCGACGAGGCGGCCGGCGTCCTCGCCGAGATCGCCGACTACAACGAGTACGACTGCCGCTCCACACTGGAACTGCGCGACTGGTTGCTCGGTCACGCCGAACGCGCGGGTGTGGTGCCCCGCGGTCCGCTCGACGCGGCCGAACCGGTCGACGAGGACCGGGACGCGGTGCGAGACGCCCTGTGGGAGTTCGCCGGTGAATCGGTCTCACGCACGACCGACCAGCAGGCGATCGCCCTGCTCGCGGCCGCTGTCGGCTACCACCAGCGCGAGGAGAAGCCCTACTGGTGGGCGCACTTCGACCGACTGGCCTCGCCGATGGACGAGTGGGCCGACACCCGCGACGTGTTCATGGTCGAGGAGGTGGAGTCCATGACCGAGTGGGCGACACCGCCCGGCAAGCGGGTCCAGCGGCGCACGAGCGTGGTGCGCGGTGAGTTCGGGCCCGGCAGTGGGCGCGTGGGGTCGAAGGTGACCGTGCTCTACGCGCCGCCTGCTCCGGACTGGATCGCGCCCGACAGACGCGCGAACCCGCAGTATCGCTGGACGATGCCCGGAACGATCGTCGAGGTGTCCGAGGACGGCGCCCACCTCACGCTCGAGGAGTCGCTGTCCAAGGGCGCCGAACCCCACGATGTCGCACCGGTCGCCACGACGCCCGATGCCTTCGTCAACACGACCACGCTGCGGGAGGCCATCGCCGCCACCGCGGCGGAGGCAGCGGATCGCCTTCCCGAAGTCCGCGCCTCGGCCGTGGTCGACCTCCTGCGTCGTGATCCTCCCCGGACCCGGTCCGGCGCACCGCTCGCCGAGGTCGTCGACGAGCAGGTCGCTGCGGCCATCACGGCGTCGCTCCTCGATCTCGACGATTCCTACATCGCGGTCCAAGGGCCGCCGGGAACGGGGAAGACCTACACCGGATCGCGAGTGATCGCCGCACTCGCACGCGATCACGGCTGGCGCATCGGGGTGGTCGGCCAGTCGCACTCGGTGATCGAGAACCTTCTCGACGGTGTCGTCGCCGCCGGGCTCGATCCCGAGAGCGTCGCCAAGAAGGGGTCGTCCGACAGCACGCACTCGTGGCTCGGCGTGGACTCGTACTCCGGGTACCTGGCCACACACACCGGCGGATGCGTCGTGGGTGCGACGGCCTGGCCGTTCACCAACCGCAAGGAGTTCGCAGAGCAGGAGCTGGACCTGCTGGTCGTCGACGAGGCGGGCCAGTTCTCGCTCGCCAACACCATTGCGGTGGCGCGGGTGGCACGCAACCTCCTGCTGCTCGGCGATCCGCAGCAGCTGCCGCAGGTGAGCCAGGGCAGCCACCCCGAACCGGTGGACACCTCTGCTCTGGGCTGGCTCGCGGACGGCTCCGACACGCTCCCGGCCGACCTCGGGTACTTCCTGGCCACCACTCGCCGCATGCACCCCGAGCTGTGTTCCGTGGTGTCCGACCTGTCCTACGACGGACGGCTCCGCTCGCACGACACAGTGCTGGGACGGCACCTGGACGGCGTCGACCCGGGAGTGCACACAGTTCTCGTCGACCACGAGGGCAACGCGACGTCCTCGCGAGAGGAAGCGGTCGAGATCGTCCGACTGGCACGGTCACTGGTGGGATCGGCCTGGACGTGTGACGGGGAGACACGGCCGCTGGGCGCCTCGGACCTGCTCGTGGTGGCGGCCTACAACGCCCAGGTCGCCACCGTGCGCGCGGCGCTCGACGATGCCGGACTGCACGAGGCCTCGTGCGGCACCGTCGACAAGTTCCAGGGCCGGGAGGCCGCCGTGGTGATCGTGTCCATGGCCGCGTCGGCCCCCGAGGACGTGCCGCGCGGCATGCAGTTCCTGTTGTCGCGCAACCGCATCAACGTCGCCTTGTCGCGGGGGCAGTGGGCCGCGTACGTCGTCCGCTCACCCGCGCTGACGCACTATCTGCCCTCGACACCGGCGGAGCTGTCGTTGGTCGGCGCCTTCATGCGGGTGAGCCCCGACGAATGATGCCGGTCAGCCGAAGGCCCGACCCTCACCGCGGTAGGTGGGCAGTGTCGTGCGGGAACCGTCCGCGGACACGAGGTGTGCCTCTGTGAAGCGCTCGCACACCTCACCGGCCTTGGCGTGCCGGAACCACAGCCGATCCCCCACCGCCGCACCGGATCCCGCCACCGGCGTCTGGACCTCCCCGGCCCCCTCGGTGCGGATCAACGCCCCGCGTCCGATCAGTGACGGC
This sequence comes from Rhodococcus sp. NBC_00297, assembly GCF_036173065.1. Taxonomy (NCBI): domain Bacteria; kingdom Bacillati; phylum Actinomycetota; class Actinomycetes; order Mycobacteriales; family Nocardiaceae; genus Rhodococcus; species Rhodococcus sp. NBC_00297. Next base: position 3,142,686 of record NZ_CP108041.1, on the reverse strand, counting down.
ACACGAGAGGCCCCCGTCGGTCCCGAGGCGATGTACCCACCCGAGAACGCTGTCGCGATGGTCCGCGTCGGCGTGCGGACGACGGGGAGTGCGAAGAAGAGCGCCGGTCGTGCAGTGAACGCGTCGTAGCGATCGAACAGCGTCGGCGCGAACAAGCCGGAGCCCGCCGTCACCTCGGTCACCGCCGGATCCGCAGCCGACACCTCGATCGACCCGGTGCCCCCACTGTTCACGATCTCGAGTACGCCCACCTCGTCCTGCACGGCATCGATCACGGCGCGTCGCCGGAAGGCCAACTCGGACGCCGACTTCCGCTTCATCCACCGCACCGCTCGTCCGGAATCGGGCAGCCCCGCGATCTGCGCCTCGTAGAACATCACGCCGACGACGGACGCGCCGCGCCGGACCGCCTCCCGCGCCAGCGCGGCCACCTCGGCCGGACGACGTAGCGGCGACCGACGAACGCCGATGTGAGCGGGTCCGATGCGGAGCGACGCGTCGACGTCGAGACACACCCGCACCGGAGCTGCCCACGGACCGGCGGCGTCGATCACGTCGAGGTGTGCTCGCGAGTCGATCATGAGAGTGATGCGGCGGCACGCGTCGGCGTCAGCGGCCAGGGTGGCGAGCGCCTGTCGATCCACGGTCGGATAGCCGACGAGGATGTCCGGTACCTCGTTCAGCCACAACGCCTCTCGCAGCGAGTAGGCCATGACGCCCGCGAACCCCCGAACGGCCAGCGCACGCTCGAGGACACCGCGGATACGGACGGATTTCGACGCGAGACGGATGGGCGTACCGCCGGCCCGTCGCACCAGATCCGCGAGGTTGGCCTCGAGCGACTCCTCGTCGATCGCGAGCAGCGGCGGGTCGAGCTCTGCCGTCGCGGCACCGAGCCGATCGAGCACGGTCACGACGGCACCGCCTTCGCCGCGATGCGCGCGGCCAGGTCGTCGAGTTCCGCGATGACGGCGAGAGTGTCCTGGTCGACGAGCCACCGGAGAACCACCCCGTCGATGGTCGCCAGTGCGGAACGCGTCAACGACGCCATCGGTTCGGTCCACCGCATCCGTGATGCCTCGGCCGCCGCCTCGAGGAAGCTCTCCGTCTCGGTGTCCATGACGCGGTACTGCAACGTGCCGATGCCGGGTCCGGCTCCCGCGGAGCGCACCGAGTAGGCGGTGATCTCGTAGGTGAGCAGCTGCCGGTCGGCCGTGCTCTCGATGACCGACCAGAGTGCGGCCACGCCGCAGTGCAGTATCTCGCGCAGCGCACGGGGGCCGGCGCAGTCCCGCCGACCGTCGGCGGCGGCAGCGTGCAGGGCCGTGCCGACGGCGGCGCCGAGCTCCTGTACCAACGCCTCGCCCATGGCCGTGACGAGCGCTTCCTTGTTCTCGAAGCAGTAGTGGACGACGCCGAGCGAGACCTCCGCGTGTTCGGCGACGGCGCGCACGGTGACGGCGGCGATCCCGGCCTCCGCTGCCACGGTGAGCCCGGCCTCGATCAGCTGCGAACGCCGGAGATCGGCGGGGAGGCGCACGGTCATGGTCGAAGTCTAGGGGGTTGACCTGGACGGTTGTCCAGTACTTGTATCCATCCATGACCGAATGGACGAACTGGGCGGGAAACCAGCGCGCACGGCCCGCGTCGATCGTGAGACCGCACAGCGCCGACGAGATCCGGGACGTCGTCGTGCGCGCGCAGGGCCGGGTCCACGCGGTCGGAGCAGGCCATTCGTTCACCGGCGCCGCGCTGACGGACGGCGTCCTGGTAGCGCTCGACCATCTGACGGGCATCGAGGGTGTGGCCGCGGGACCGGACGGCACCACCGACGTCACCGTGCGCGCCGGAACGCGGCTGCACACCCTGAACGATCTCCTGCACGCCCGCGGGCTGGCGCTGACCAACATGGGCGACATCGACGTGCAGACACTCGCGGGTGCGATCTCGACCGGCACGCACGGCACCGGGGCGCGGTTCGCCGGGCTGTCCGCCCACGTGGTCGGGGCGCGACTGGTGCTCGCCGACGGCACGGAGGTCACGGTGTCGGACGGGCCGCTGTTCGAGTGCGCGCGACTCGGCCTCGGGGCGTTCGGGATCCTGACCGCCGTGACGATGCGGTGCGTTCCGGCCTTCGCGCTGCACGCCGAGGAGACCCCGGGTCGCCTCGGCGAGGCGCTCGAGCGTTTCCCCGACGACATGCGCGACGTCGACCATCCGGAGTTCTACTGGTTCCCGCACACGGATCGGGTGCTGACCAAGCGCAACACGCGGCTGCCCGCCGACACGCCACTGTCTCCCGTGGGCCGCGTGTCGTCGTGGATCGACGACGAACTGTTGTCCAACAACGCCTTCGAGGTGATCAATCGCGTGACGACGCGAATCCCGTCCATCATCCCGAGGGTGAACACGGTGTCGGCGGCGGCCTGGTCGGGTCGCACGTTCACCGATCGCAGCTCGTCCGTGTTCGCGTCCTCCCGTCGGGTCCGCTTCCGCGAGATGGAGTACGCGGTGCCGCCCGAGTCCGTGCCGAGCGTGATCCGCGCGATCGAAGCCTGGATCGCGCGGACCGGTTACCGCGTGACCTTCCCGGTCGAGGTCCGCTGCGCCGCCGCCGACGACGTCTGGCTGTCCACCGCGCACGGCCGTGACACCGCCTACGTCGCCGTCCACCAGTACCACCGGCGGCCGGTGGGTGGGTACTTCGACGCGGTGGAGGCGATCGCACGTGATGTCGGTGGACGCCCGCACTGGGGCAAGATGCACTCCCTCACCGCGGGCACACTTCGTTCGCTGTACCCGCGCTTCGACGACGTCGTGGTCGAACGCGAGCGAGTGGATCCCCACGGCACCTTCGGAAACGACTATTCGGACACGGTGCTCGCACGACTAGAGTGACACAGTGAACGTGATGCGCAGGGCCCTGTCCGGAATCCTCTCGGCCGCCCTCGTGCTCGGTGTCGGTGAACTCCTCGCCGCCGTGGTCGGCCCGGACTCGTCACCGATCGTCGCTGTGGGGTCGGCCGCGGTGGACAACACCCCCGCAGGCGTCCGTGAGTGGGCCATCGACACGTTCGGCACCTCCGACAAGCTCGCCCTCTTCATCGGTATGGGTGTCGTCATCGCCCTCCTCGCCGCCGGAGCAGGCATCCTCGAACGTGCTCGGCGACCCATCGGATCGGCACTGTTCGTGGTTCTCGGCGTACTCGGGGTCCTGGCGGCGATCTCGCGCTCCGGCAGTGGATCGATCGCAGCGCTCCCCACCGTCGTCGGCGTCGCGGTCGGCATCCTCGTCCTACGGTCGCTCGTCGAGCGCGCGGACCCGGACGCGTCGGAGGGGTTCTCCCGTCGACGCTTCGTGATGCTCGCCGGGATCAGCGCCGCCGCGGCCGTCGCGACCGGCGCCGCGGGACGGGTGCTCGGCGCCTCCACGCGGGCGGTCACGCAGGACCGCAACGCCTTCACCGTCCCGGTGCCCGACAGCCCGGCGCCGCCCGTGCCCGCCGCCGCGGATCTCCGGCTGCCCGGCCTGTCCCCGTACGTCACGTCGAACGCCGAGTTCTACCGGATCGACACCGCTCTCGTGGTGCCGCGGGTGAACTCGCAGGACTGGAGTCTGCGCATCCACGGCATGGTGGACAACGAGATGACGCTGACGCTGGCCGATCTCGAACAGCGTGTGTCCATCGAACGGATGGTGACGCTCACCTGCGTGTCCAACCCCATCGGCGGCGACCTCGTCGGCAACGCCACCTGGACCGGCTACGCCCTGAAAGACATTCTGGCGGAGGCACGTCCGCAGGCATCGGCCGACATGGTGCTGTCCTCGTCGCACGACGACTTCACGGCCGGCACCCCGCTGGACGTCCTCATGGACGGGCGCGACGCCATGCTCGCCGTCGCCATGAACGGGGAGCCGCTGCCGATCGAGCACGGCTACCCGGCGCGCCTCGTCGTCCCCGGCCTGTACGGCTACGTCTCGGCGACCAAGTGGGTCACCGACCTCGAGGTGACCAAGTTCAGCCAGGCTCGCGCGTACTGGACCGACCGCGGATGGTCCGAGCGCGGACCGATCAAGACGGCCTGCCGTATCGACACCCCCGTCGGCAGCAAGGACGTCCAGGCGGGCACGGTGATGATCGCCGGCGTCGCGTGGGCCCAGCATCGAGGCATCTCCCGTGTCGAGGTCCGCGTCGACGACGGCCCCTGGACCGAGACCACCCTCTCCGACGAGTATTCGCGCGACACCTGGCGCCAGTGGTCATACGCCTGGACCGCCACCTCCGGCCAGCACCGCATCGAGGCTCGGGCCACCGACGGCACCGGTGAGGTGCAGACGGACGTGCGCGTCGACACCGTTCCCGACGGTGCGAGCGGGTACGCGAGCATGCCCGTGACGGTGCAGTAGGTCGACTGGTCCAGCGTCTGGGCCGGAGCGCACACCCCTCTCGGTGTCCGCACACCCCGTGTAGCTGACTGAAAGGTGTGTGCAGTCACCACTGCCGGTGTACACACCCCCTGCAACGGCCGATGAGCGCTCGCGCGCACAGGTTCCCGCGCCGTACACCCTCGTCCGCCGGACAGAAGGGATGTGCACATCACGGAACCCGTGCATCCCACGCACGAGAGAGCGGACGCACCCGAATCGGGTGCGTCCGCTCTGTCGTCGTCGAACTAGTTGTGCGAAGCGTCGAATCGCGAGTGCACGTCCGGCACGTGGACGTCACCGAGAACGCGAGCGATCTGGTCCTCGCTGAGACCCAACCGGCGCAGTCGTTCGCACACGGCGTCGAAGCTCAGCATCTTGGAGTCGAGTTCCTGCTGGAGCTCGGCGACCTCGGCGCGCAGCACCTCGGCCTCCTCGAGTGCGTCGAGGGTCTCCGCGGGCTTGGGCAGCAGCAGCGACAGCAGCCGGTCGCGGGCATCGGTGCTCAGTCCGTCGAACGGTGCGGAGCCCTCCGCGGCCTCGTGCTTGCCGACGGGAGCGGTCACCGGTGCGATCTCGGTGGTGTCCGCGGTGTCGGTGCGAGCCTCGTCCTTCTGCATGTCCACGGCGGTCTCGCCCTGCACGTCCGAGTCCTCGACGGGCACGGCCTGCTCACCCTGAGGCTTCAGGTCGATCGTGGTGCGCAGCGGGCGGTTCGGGATGAACAGCACCGCGAGCACGGTGACCAGTGCAACGAACCCGGCGATCAGGAAGATGCGTCCGGTGGCGTCACCGTAGGCGGTACGGATGACCGCGGCGATCGGGTCGGGCAGCGATCCGATGTCCAGGGTGCCGCCGCCGTTTGAGCCGGCGGGGACACCGAGGGCGGCGAGTCCGGAGGCCGAGTTGTCGGCGACGCGGGTGGCGAGGACCGATCCCAGAACCGAGACGCCGATGGCGCCACCGAACGTCCGGAAGAACGCGACGGTGGACGATGCCGCACCGATGTTCTGCACGCTCACGGTGTTCTGCACGGCCAGCACCAGGTTCTGCATCAGCATGCCGGTACCGAGGCCGACGATGGCGATGAAGACGCCCACGAGCCACAGGTTGGTGGCGTGATCGAGCGTGCCCAGCAGACCGAAGCCGACGACGAGCAGGAAGGAACCGGTGACGATGAAGGGCTTCCACTTGCCGAAGCGGGAGATCAGCTGACCCGAGCCGACCGACGAGACGAGCATGCCGGCGACGAGCGGGATGGAGAGCAGGCCTGCCGCGGTGGGCGAGTAGCCACGAGCGGTCTGGAAGTACTGACCCAGGAAGGTGGTGGCGCCGAACAGGCCGACACCCACGGCGACGGAGGCGATGATGGCGAGTCCGGTGGTGCGCTCGGTGACGATCTTGAGCGGGATGATCGGGCTCTTGACCTTCGCCTCGACGAGGACGGTGAGGATCAGCAGAGCGACACCGCCGCCGACGTACATCGCGGTCTCACGGGAGATCCAGTCGTAGTACCCGGCCTTGCCGGCGAACGAGACCCAGATGAGCAGCACGGACACACCGGCGGTGAGGAGCAGCGCGCCGAGCCAGTCGATGGAGACGTCGTCCTTGCGCTCGGTGGTGATGTGCAGCGTGCGCTGCAGCAGCAGCAGAGCGATGACGGCGAGCGGGATGCAGACGAAGAAGCACCAGCGCCACCCGAGGGGGCTGTCGACGATGACGCCGCCGAGGATCGGGCCGCCGGACATCGAGACGGCCATGACGGCGCCCATGTAGCCGGAGTAGCGACCGCGCTCACGAGGAGACACGATGCTGCCGATGATGGCGACGACGAGTGCGGTCAGACCACCCATGCCGATGCCCTGCACCACGCGAGCGGCGAGCAGGATCGGCACGTTGTGCGCGAGGCCGGCCATGACGGAGCCGATGACGAAGATGACGAGCGAGCTCTGGACCAGCAGCTTCTTGTTGAAGAGGTCGGCGAGCTTGCCCCAGATCGGCGTCGAGGCCGCGTTGGCGAGCAGTGCCGTCGTGATGACCCAGGCGTACGCGGTCTGCGAGCCCTTCAGGTCACCGATGATGGTGGGCAGGGCGGTCGAGACGATGGTCGTGCTGAGCAGGGCGGTGAAGAGCCCGGCGAGCAGACCGATCAGGGCCTCGAGGATCTGCCGGTGCGTCATCGGGGTCGAGTCCGCGGCGGCCTCGGCGGGAGCCGAGAGCTGATCGGTGTCACTCACCCGGGAGGGCGGAGTGTCGTGTGTGACGGTCATGTCTGTGGTTCTTCCTATTCTCAGTTATGCGAGAGGATGCGCTGGCCGGAGTGCCGGGCCTGCGCCTCGTCGGTGAAGGTGGACGTGAGTCGGCGGATGGAGTCGAGGGCGGCATTCGCCTGGTCCTCGTCCCAGTCCCCCAACATGCGGGACAACCGTGCGACTCGGTGCTCCTTGATGCGGTCCAAGCAGGCGAGTCCGGCGTCGGACACCCGAACCCGGGTGGCACGTCCGTCGTCGGGATCGGGAGTACGCACGACGTGGCCGGCGTCCACCAGCTCGGCGAGCTGACGGCTGAGCACGGACTGGCTGGTGCACATGGCGTTCGCCAGTTCGGACTGTCGGCACTCGCCGTGGGTGGCGAGCGTTCCCAGTACGCCGACCAGGGCGGCCGGCAACTCGGTGCGGTCGTCCCCCGTCGACACGGCCACGCGCAGTGCGCGGCCGAAGCGGAAGACTTCTTCCATCAGCAGCTCTGCTGTCTCGGTGTGGACGGCCACGGCGATCTCTCCTCGAACTCGTTTACTTGCTGTCTGCAACTATATAGATAGATACCTGAGGTAAACAACTATTAATGTGTCTCTCTTCCCGAGCCGTGGGGCGTGGCCCGGACCAGCAGTCGTCGCCGCCTCCTGTGAGTCCTCCAGAAGACGGCGAGCCCGACCGAACGGGCAATTCCCGCGGATAGGTTTCGTCCTGTGGGAGACGACCGGAACGAGGGGGCGGTCGTGTCCCCCGAACCGGACGGCGGCCCCGCCCGGGTTCCGCTGACGGGTGCGCAACGGCCGTTCTGGCTGGCCCAGCGCCTCGATCCCGACGCGGCCCTCACCGTCGCCCTGTACGTCGACATCTCCGCTCCGGTCGGCTCGGGCGTCGACCTCGCTCGGTTGGAACGGGCGATGTACGCCGCGGGCACCGAGTCCGGCCTGCGGCAGACCCGCCTCGCGCAGGGAGAGGACGACGAGCCGTGTCTGATCCACGTCGAGGACGCCGTCATGAACCTCGACGTGCTCGACCTGCGCGGCGACGCCGACCCCGAGGCGTCCGCTCACGCGTGGATGCGCGCCGAGTTCCGGGAGCCCGTCGATCTCCACGGAACCGTGCTGGTTCGCTGCGTGTTCCTCCGACTCGACGATCACCGCACGTTCCTGTATCTGCGGGCCCACCACGTGGTGCTCGACGGCCAGGGCGCCTTCACACTCCTCGGACGGATCGCCGGCCACTACTCGGGAACGTCGGCTCCGGGACCGGCGCCGACGCCCGACACCGCCGCCCGCATCCACGATGCGGAGGTCGCCTACGCCGCGTCACGTCGCCACGACGCCGACCTCGCCCACTGGCGCGAGCACCTCGCCGGCGTCGGCGGCCCCACGGCACTGTCGGCGGCACCCCCGAGCGCACCCCGGCAACCCGTCGCGACGCGCCTGCCGTGGACCCAGCCGAGGGGAACCGCAGCCGACCCGCTCGCCGTCGTCGCCGCTCTCGCCGTGCATCAGTCGCGGGTGCTCGACACCGACGACGTGGTCCTCGGATTCCCCGTCACCGGACGCACCACCGCCGCACTGCGGGCGACGGCCGGGATGATGGCCAATCTGGTGCCGCTGCGGCTGACGGTCGACTCGACCACGGCGGTGCGAGAACTGCTCGTACAGGTACGGCGAGAGATCACCGGGGCGCTTCGGCACCAACGCTTCCGGGACTGGGATCAGCTTCTGCCACCGGAGGTGCGGCCGTTCGGCGTCTCCTTCGGCCCCGTCGTGAACATCATGCCGTTCGTCGCCCCGTTGCAGTTCGACGACATCTCGGCTCCCGTCGGCATCCTGTCGTCGGGGCCCGTCCACGACACCGCGATCAACATCTACACCGGCGACACACTGACGCTGGACATCCAGTGGAACCCGGAGCGCTACGACGCCTCCGACATCGACCGGCACGGCGTGCGGCTGACGCGACTCCTCGGCGGCATCGTCGCGGCGGACGACCACACCACCGTGGGCGATCTCGCGTTCCTGGACGACGGCGAGGCGGCCGATCTGCTCGACCGGTCGGGCGGGCCGGCACCGACGGCGACGACACTGGGCGACCTCATGGCGGCGGTCGCGCGCAGCGACCCGGCGGCGCCGGCCGTGCGCGGCGGAACGGCCACGCTCACGTACGGCGAACTCGACGACGCCTCCGGGCGCCTCGCCCGCACTCTCCGCGATGCAGGAGCGACTCCGGGAACCGTGGTGGCGCTGGCACTTCCGCGGTCCGTCGACCAGGTGATCGCGCTCTGGGCCGTCGTGCGCACCGGTGCCGCGTTCCTCCCGGTCGACCCCGCGGACCCCGCCGAGCGGCTCACCGCCGTGCTGGCCGAATCCGGGGTGACCCTCGTCGTCACTACGGATCGACATCCCGTCGATCTGCCGAGCGGAACGACCCGGGTGGACGTCACGGACGTCGCACCGGAGCCGCTGACGAGGGAGCACCCGGCGATCACCGAGCTCGCCTACGTCATGTACACCTCCGGCTCCACCGGCCGTCCGAAGGGCGTCGCCATCACCCACGCCGGACTGCACGGTGTCGTGGCCGGCCACCGCGCACGCGGTGCGGAGACACGGGTTCCGGAGATGGGGGGCAGTCGCGTCCTCGCCGTCGCGGCTCCGACCTTCGACGCGTCGATCTCGGAACACCTTCTCGCCCTAGCACTGTCCGGCTGCCTCGTCGTCGCCGGTTCCGACGCGTACTCCGGTGCACCTCTGCAGGATCTGCTGCGACGAGAATCGATCACCCACGCGATCCTGACTCCGCGGGTGCTCGAGACACTGTCCCCGACCGGAGCTCCGTCGCTGCGACAGGTCCTCAGTGTCGGCGACGTGTGCTCGCCCGCGCTGGCGTCCCGGTGGTCGACGTCACCGGGCCTCCTGCTGCACAACGACTACGGACCCACCGAGACCACGGTGTGGGCCACCGGGACTGCGCCGCTGGCGGAGTCCGGAACCGTCACCATCGGGCGTCCCCTGCCCGGAGTGCGCGCCGTGGTGCTCGACTCCCGCCTGCGCCCCGTCCCGGTCGGAGTTCCGGGTGAGCTGCACCTCGCCGGAGCCGGCCTGGCCCGCGGGTACGTCGGACGGTCGGCGGAGACCGCGGCGCGCTTCGTGGCCGGGGTCGACGGAACGCGGCTGTACCGCACGGGTGACCGCGCACGGTGGACGTCGTCCGGTGACCTGGAGTACCTGGGGCGCACCGACAGTCAGGTCAAGGTACGAGGGCGCCGTGTCGAACCCGGCGAGATCGACACGGCCCTCGTCGCGGTTCCCGGTGTGACGCAGGCCGTCACAGTGGTCCGTCGTGACGGCGACAGCGAGCAGCTGGTCTCGTACGTGACCGGTGACGCCGACCCCGCGGACGTTCTCGCCGCCGTCGTCCGGACGCTGCCGAGCCACCTCGTCCCGGTGCACGTGGTGCCGCTGGACGCGCTCCCGCTGACCGCCTCCGGCAAGGTGGACGTCCGCGCACTCCCCGAGCCGGAGCGCCGGACCACGACCCGCCGTGAACCCGCCTCCGACGTCGAGCGGCGGCTGCTCGACGCGGTGTCACACGTGCTGTCCCGCAACGATGTCGGGGTCGACGACGACTTCTTCGCGCTCGGCGGTGACAGCATCCTCTCGATCCGACTGGTCACCGTCGCAGCGGCGTCGGGCGTGCGGATCAGCGCTCGTGACGTCGTGGAACAACGCAGTGCCGCCGGGCTCGCGCGCGTGGCGGACACGGTCGGCACCGTCGACGAGCCACCCGGCAGCGGCATCGGCCGCGTCGACCCGACACCCATCGTGCGCCACCTGCTGGAGCGCGGCGGAACACCGCATCAGTTCGCTCAGACCCTCACGCTCTCGCTCCCGGTCGGCATCGACCGCGCATCCCTGGTGTCCACGATCGAGGCCGTGGTCGCGCACCACGACATGCTGCGCTCCGTGCTCGTCCGCGACGCGGACGGCGTACACCTCGAGGTGCGCCCGCGGGATGCCGTCCGGGTCGACGGACTGCTGCGCCGCGGCGCCGATCTCGCGGTGGAGGACATCGTCGCGACACTCGATCCCGAGAACGGCGTGATGCTCGGGCTCGGCTGGAACGACCTCGGCGAGCACACGGCGGGACGCCTCGTGATCGCGGCGCACCACCTGGTGGTGGACGTGGTGTCGTGGGGCGTCCTCGTCGCCGATCTCGTCGCGGCGTGGGCCGCGGTGCGCGACGGGGTCGCACCGACTCTCGCCCCCGTCCGCACGTCGATGCGGCGCTGGTCGTCCGGTCTCGCAGCGCACGACGCGAGCGCGCGGCTGCCGTACTGGACCGGCGTTCTGGACGGCCCCGATCCCGTTCTCGGACAACGACTCCTCGACCCCGTCGTCGATCGGGTACGGGACACGACGGTCCGGGACGTCGCCTTTCCAGCAGAGATCGCCGACGCACTACTGGTCCGCGCGCCCACCCTGTTCCACGCCGGACCGACCGACGCCCTCCTCGCCGCGCTCGCCCTCGCGCTGGCCACGTGGCGACAGGACGACGCACCGACCAGGCTCGTCCAACTCGAGGGACACGGACGGGAGGACGACCTGGTTCCCGGCGCCGACACCGGGCGCACCGTCGGCTGGTTCACCACGGTGTTCCCCGTACGACTGGACCTCACGGGTCTCGACATCGCCGCGGCGCTGCGCGGCGGACCTGCTGCGGGCGAGGCGATTCTGCGGGTCAAGGAGCACCTCGCACGAGTTCCCGACCACGGCGCGAGCTACGGGCTGCTGCGACACGGGGCAGACGACGACGCGCGCCACGCCCTGCGCTGGACACCGCAGATCTCGTTCGCGCACCTCGGCAGGATGACGACGACGGACACCGGTGACTGGCTCCCGGTTCCCGGCATCTCCCCGCTGTCGGGACCACGGCCCGAGGACCTGGGCGCGGCCGCCGTGCTCGAGATCGACACCGTCGTCCTCGGGGACACCCTGATCGCACGACTGAGCACGCTCGACGCGGTCCTGGCGGACGCGGACGTCGAGGCCTTCGTCTCGCTGTGGGTCGAGGCGGCGACGGCCGTCGCGCGCCACGTCGACACCCCCGGCGCCGGCGGGCGGTCACCGTCGGACTTCCCGCTGGTCGATGCGACACCATCCGATGTCGACGGGTGGACCGGGCGTCATCCCACGCTGATCGACGTCCTGCCCACCGCGCCACTGCAGGCGGGCCTGCTGATGCATGCCCGCCTCGCCGCCGGGAGCGTCGATCCCTATGTGGTGCAGACGATCGTGCACCTCGGTGGAGCGCTCGATGCCGACCGTCTGCAGCGGGCCGCGCACTCGCTGGTGGACCGTCACGGCGCGCTGCGGGTCGCCTTCGACACCACCGCCGACGGGACGGACGTCCAGGTGATCGCGGCCTCCGTCACGGTGCCGTGGACGGAAGTGGACGTCCGGGCCGATCCCGACCCTGCCGCCGTGCTCGACGCCTTCCTCGCGCACGATCGCGGCGTCGCCGTCGACGTGGCCGCCGCACCGCTGCTGCGCGTCGCTCTGCTGCACACCGGGGACGAGCGGCACACCCTGGTGCTCACCCATCACCATCTGCTCCTCGACGGCTGGTCCCTGCCGATCGTCCTCGCCGATCTCCTGGCCGACTACGCCGGCGAGGACCCCCGGCCCGCGCCGCCTCCACTCCGCGGCTTCCTGCAGTGGGTGAGCGAACGCGACACCACGGCCTCGCTCGCGGCATGGTCGGAGGCCCTGGCCGGATCGACCGAGGCGACGCTGCTCGCTCCCGCGCACGGTTCCGGAACCGACGAGGCACCGGGACAACGCATCGCGACCCTGAGCACCGAGCGCACCGCCGAACTCGTGGCGCGCGCCGGCGCCGCGGGGGTCACGGTCAACACCCTCGTGCAACTCGCGTGGGCACTCGTACTGGGCTCCGCGGTGGGCCGTACCGACGTCGTCTTCGGAGCCACCGTCTCGGGCCGACCGGCCGAGCTGGACGGTTCCGCATCCATGGTGGGGCTCCTCATCTCCACCGTTCCGGTTCGCGTGCGGCTCGATCGCACAGCGACGGTGCGGGAGTCGGCTCAGCGACTGCAGCGTGAGCAGGCCGCGCTGCTCGATCATCATCACCTCGCTCCGTCCGCCATCGAGGCGGAGGTCGGGCCGGGCGCCGGATTCGACACGTCGCTCGCCTTCGAGTCGTATCCACTGGATCGCACCGCTCTGACCGCGGCGGCGGGTGACCTCTCCGTTCTCGGCGTCGAGGCGCGGGACGCGACGCACTACCCGCTGTCCCTGGCGGTCGAACCGGGAGAGAGCCTCGTCGTGCGCGCGACGCACCGCCGCGACGTCCTCGACACCGACGCCGTGGACCGACTGCTGGACCGACTCCTGCGGGTGCTCGAGGCACTCGACCCCTCGCGTGTGCTCGCCGAGATCGACCTGCTCGGGGTCACGGAGCGCACCCTCGTCACCGAGACGTGGAACTCCACCCGGCACCCCCTCGTCCCCACCACACTCCTAGACGCCGTGCCGGCTCTGGATCCGTCCCGTGTGGCCTTCACTCACGGCGATCGACACGTCACCCGAGCCGAGTTCTCGGCTCGCGTCCACCGCCTCGCCCGGTACCTGATCAGCCGCGGCGCCGGACCGGAGACGGCCGTCGCGGTGGCGCTCGAGCGGTCGATCGATCTGCTCGTCGCCGTGCACGCCGTCGTGGCCACCGGCGCGCACTACGTCCCGCTCGATCCCGGCCATCCCGCCGAGAGGCTCCGACACACGGTGACCATGTCGGGAGCGCGGCTCGGTATCGGGAGTGCGGCAACGCTTCCCGAGGCGGTCGAATGGATCACGATCAGCGATGCGCCCCTCGGGTCCTTCTCCGACACACCCCTCACCGACGACGATCGCCTCGCACCCCTGCGCCCGGACCACCTCGCCTACGTGCTCTTCACGTCCGGCTCCACCGGGCAGCCCAAGGGTGTCGGGGTGTCGCACGCCGCGATCGTGAACCAACTGCGCTGGCGCGCCGAGTTCGTCGGTGTCACCGCGGACGACATCGTGCTCCACAAGACACCCGCCACCTTCGACGTCTCGGTGTGGGAGCTGTTCCTGCCGTGGCAGATCGGTGCCCGCGTCGTCGTCGCGGATCCGGACGACCACCGCGACGCCGATCTGCTGGTGGAACTGATCGCACGGCACCGCGTCAGCGTGGTGCACGCCGTCCCGTCGATGCTGGCGCTCATGGCGGACGCACCGGGCCTCGCCGCCTGCACGTCGCTGCGCACGATCCTCTCGTCGGGCGAAGCGCTGCCCGCGGGGGTCGCCGCCGCGGTCCGCGCCGTGCTCCCCGTACGAGTGGTGAACCTGTACGGGCCGACCGAAGCGGCGGTGGACGTCACCGCCCACGTCATGACCGACGCCGACACGACGGACGTCCCCCTCGGGCGACCGGTGTGGAACACGACGACCCTCGTGCTGGACGACGCCCTGCGCCCCGTTCCCGTCGACGTCCCCGGCGAGCTGTATCTCGGTGGTGCGCAACTCGCCCGCGGCTACGCGCATCGCACCGCGTTGACCGCGGAGCGGTTCGTCGCCGGACCGGACGGATCTCGTCTCTACCGGACCGGCGATCGTGTCCGCTGGTCCGCCGCCGGCGACCTGCACTTCCTCGGCCGGAGCGACGACCAGCTGTCCGTGCGCGGCGTGCGCGTCGAGCCGGCGGAGATCGAGGCCGTGCTGACGCGGTCGGGCCTGATCGACCGCGCGGTGGCAGCGGTCGTCGAAGATCGACTGGTCGCGTACGTCGTTCCGACACGGGGCCGTTCAGCCGTCCCGGAGGCGCTGCTGCAGTCGCTGCGCTCGTCACTTCCGCGCCATCTGGTTCCCGACGACATCGTGGAGATCGAGACCATTCCCCTCACCGCGTCGGGCAAGGTCGACAAGCGTGCGCTGCCCGCGCCCGCGCGCCGCGGCCGGGTCCACCGCACTCCCTTCACACCGACCCAGCGTGTCGTCGCGGACATCGTGGAGGCCGTCCTGCAGACGTCCGCTCCGGTGGGTGCCGACGACGACGTCTTCGCGCTCGGCGCCACCTCCCTCAGCGCGGCGCGGGTCGTCGCGCGCATCCGGTCGGCGACCGGACGCGACCTGACGCTCCGCACGCTCTTCGACGTCCCGACCATCGCGGGGCTGGCTGCCGCCGTCGATGCGGGAGACGCGTACACCGACCACGGGTTCCACGCTGCGCGTCCCGACCGCATCCCGCTCACGCACGCCCAACACCGGATGTGGTTCCTCGACCGGTACGAACCGGGGTCCTACGTCATGCCGCTGGCGTTGCGCGTCCGCGGCGACCTGGATCTCGGCGCGCTGTCGTCCGCGATCGGTCACGTCATGACTCGCCACGAGATCCTCCGTACCGTCTACGCCGATGCGGACGGTGTCGTGCACCAGGTCGTGCTACCGCCCCCGGCGCCGACCACCCTCACGGTCACCGCCGTCACACCCGACGCACTGGTGGAGCGACTCTCGGATGCCCGGACCACGCGGTTCGACCTGGCCACCGAACCACCTCTACGAGCCGAGGTGCTGCGCCTCGCCGACGACGAGCACGTCCTGCTGCTGACCGTGCACCACATCGCGGCGGACGGTCTGTCTCTCGCCCCTCTCACGCGAGACCTGCTGTCGGCGTACCAGTCCCATCGCTCTGGACGGGTACCGGCACAGTCGCCACTGTCGGTGCAGTACGCCGACGTCGCTGTGCGGCAGACGGAACTGGGCGTCGACTCCGACGCGGCGGCGTGGTGGAAGTGCCGTCTCTCCGGACTGCCCGACGTCCTCGACATGCCGCTCGACCGACCGCGCCCGGAGCGGCGCGGCCGGGCGAGTGACGCGGTGCGCCTCGATCTCGACGACGCGACCGTGGCCGCACTGAGCGAGCTCGCCGTCGCTCACCGGGCCACGGTGTTCATGGTCGTGCACACCGCCCTCGCCGTCGCCCTCGCGCGCTGGACCGGGTCGACGGACATCGCGGTGGGATCACCGATCTCGGGTCGACCGGATCCTGCGCTCGACGACCTCGTCGGCCTGTTCGTCGACACCGTCGTGCTGCGCACCCGCGTGGATCCGTCGGAGTCGTTCGCCGAGTTGCTCTCCCGCACCCGAGACGAGACGGTGGACGCCTTCGCGCACGCGCACGTCCCGTTCGACCACGTGGTCGACACCCTCGGTGCGGCTCGCACGTCGGCTCATCACCCGGTCTTCCAGGTCGTGCTGGCCTTCCAGGACGTGGATCCGCTCCCGGGCAGTCCCGACATCGAGGTGCTCGACGTCGGGCCTGCACCCGCGACCTTCGACCTCACCGTCGACGTCCGCCCCGCCGGCGCCGGCCTCGCGGTCGTCCTCACCTACGCGTGCGACCTGTTCGATCACACGACCGCGGAATGCCTCTCGTCCGTCCTCGAGCACGTGCTGCGCGCGGCGGCCCGGGGTTCCGAGATCGTAGTGGGCGACATCGCGATCCGCGGAGCGGACGAGCCCGACACGTGGACGCATCCCGACGCCCACACGACCCCGACGACGCTCCCCGCCCTGCTCGACGCCCACGCGGACGGCTCCGCAGTCGCGGTGATCGAGGGCGACACCGTTCTCACGCGGGACGAGTGGGCACGAGCGTCGAACCGGTGGGCGCGCCGTCTGATCGCGCTCGGTGCCGGTCCCGAGACCGTCGTCGCGGTCGCCGTCGCCAGGTCGGCGCGGTACCTCGTTCTCGTCGCGGCGATCAGCCGCGCGGGAGCCGCGTTCGTCCCGCTCGATCCCGAGCAGCCGCGGGCTCGGCTCGCGGACATCCTGACCGAGGCGGCGCCCACGCTGGTGCTCGCCGACACGGCGGCGCCGTTCCCGACCGACGTCGTCCGGATCACGGTCGACGATCCCGCCACGCTCGCCGCGGTCGCGGCGCTGTCGGACGCACCGATCACCGATCGCGACCGTCGCTCGGCTCTGCGACCCGACCACCTCGCCTACGTCCTCTACACCTCGGGATCCACCGGACGGCCCAAGGGCGTCGCCGTCACGCACCGCGGACTCCACAACGCCGTCCAGGACCAACGGGCCCGGCACGCACCGGCATCCGATGCCCGGGTGCTCGCTGTGTCGTCGACGACGTTCGACGCGTCCGTCGGCGAACTGGTCATCGCACTCGCGCTGGACGCCGCACTCGTCGTCGCCCCTCCCGAGGTCTACGCCGGTGTCGAACTCCGCGACCTGATGCGGCGGCACCGTGTCACCCACACCCTGATGACACCCCGCGCGCTGGACGCGACACCCGATCCCGGCGGTGACCTCCGCGTCGTCATGAGCGCCGGCGAGGCATGCCCGCCGAGTCTCGTCGACACGTGGGCACCCGGCCGGACGATGACCAACGTCTACGGACCCACCGAGGCGACCATCTGGTCGACGACGGCACTCCTGGCCGCCGGGCATCCCGTGACCGTCGGGTCCCCGACTCTCGGCGTCGAGGTCTCGCTTCGCGACGTCCGCCTGCACGCGGTTCCGGACGGCGTGGTCGGTGAGCTGTACGTCGCAGGCGACCATCTCGCACGCGGGTACCTCGGTAGGCCGGGACTCACCGCGTCCCGCTTCGTCGCGGCTCCCGACGGACAGCGGACGTACCGTACCGGAGACCTGATGCGCCGCAACGCCGTCGGCGACCTGCTGTACCTCGGACGGTCCGATCACCAGATCACGGTGCGCGGCCTGCGGATCGAACTCGGGGACGTCGAGACCGCGCTCGTCGGCGCCGCGGGCGTCGGCGCCGCCGCGGCCGGGGTGATCGACGAGCGTCTCGTCGGCTACGTGGTCGCTGCCGACGGGCACAGTATCGACGCGGCAGAGGTGTCGGCCGCCGCCGCGGCGGCACTGCCGCGGTATCTGGTTCCCGCCGCGGTGGTCGTGATGGACGCACTGCCGATGACGACGTCGGGCAAACTCGACCGCGCGCGGCTGCCCCGCCCGCCCCTCGACACGGCCGAGTTCCGCGCTCCGTCCACCGCCGGGCAGGTCGCCGTCGCGGCCGTCTTCGCGACGGTCCTGGAACTCGCGGACCCCGTCGGACTCGACGACGACTTCTTCGCGCTCGGTGGCCACTCCCTCAGTGCCACCAGAGTCGCTGCCCGACTGCAGGTTCCGGTCCGTAGCGTGTTCGAGGCACCGACCGTGCACGCACTCGCCGCGCAGATCGACGCCGTGCCTCGGAGCGCTCTCGCACCGCGGCGGACACGGCCGCGCCCCGACATGGTGCCTCTGTCGTTCGCCCAACAGCGCATGTGGTTCCTGAACACGGTCTCCAGCGACAGCGGCTACGTCATCCCGCTCGCACTCGGGCTGCGCGGTGTCCTCGACCACGGCGCGCTACAGGGCGCACTCGCCGACGTGGTCGACCGCCACGAGATACTGCGCACCGTCTACCCCGCCGTGAACGGTGTTCCGCAGCAACACGTTCTCGATCACGCGCGGATCGCGATCGACCGGGAGTCGGAGACACCGGAGGCCGTCCTCGACCGGATGGCGTCGGCACCGTTCGACCTGGCAGCGGATCTCCCGCTGCGCGCCTCCGTCGTGGCGGTGACCGAGAAGCATCACGTCCTGCTTCTCGTGCTGCACCACATCGCCGCGGACGGCTGGTCCCTGGCGCCGCTCACCCGCGATCTCACGGCGTCCTACGCGGCCCGCCGGTCCGGTCGAGAGTGGACTGTCGACCCCCTGCCCATGCAGTACGCGGATCACGCCGTGTGGCAACAGGATCACGCGGACGACATCCGTGGTCGAGTCGCGTTCTGGACGGACCGCCTGGCCGGTCTCCCGGACGTGCTGCCGTTGCCGACCGATCGACCGCGGCCGCCGGTGGCCTCGCACCGCGGGGCGCGTGTACGCGTGACGGTGCCGGACGCCACGACCGCGGCGCTGCGTGCGCTCGCCACCGCCCACCACGCGACGCTCGTCATGGTCCTGCAGGCGGCCTGGGCCGTCACTCTCGCCCGCGTGACGGGAAGCGAGGACATCGCCGTCGGAACACCGGTGGCAGGCCGCGGTCACGAGGATCTCGACGAGCTGGTCGGCATGTTCGTCGACACGGTCGTGCACCGCGCGTTCGTCACCGGTACCGATACCGTCGCGGCTCTGGTCGATCAGGTGCGCGAGGACACCGTGGCGGCCCTCGACTACGCCGACGTGCCGTTCGAGCTGATCGTCGACGCTCTCGATCCGGTGCGCTCCACCGCGCACCATCCCGTCGTGCAGGTCATGTTCGCGTTCCAGAACCAGACTCCGCCCACTCTCGTGGCCGCCGGACTGGAGATCGACGTCCTGGACTCGGTTCCCGTGGCCGCGCCGGTGGACCTGACCCTGGATCTCACGGAGACCGGGGACGGACTGAGCGGCGCACTGACCTACGCCGTCGACCTCTTCGACCGGCGGACCGCGGCCGGAATCGTCGACGTCCTGCTCCGCGTCCTCGACGCGGTGGCGCGCAGGCCCTTCGACCGGATCGGCGCCCTCGAGATCCTGCACCCGTCGGAGCGGGCACTGTTGCTCTCCCAGCACGGCAGCGCCGGACTACCACCGCGCGTGCTGCCTCGTCTGCTGGCCGACGCGGTGGCCGGCAACCCGGACGGGCCCGCCCTGATCGGGGAGCGCACGCTCACCTACACCGAGCTGGACCGCCGCTCCAACCGCTGGGCGCGGGCACTGATCGCCCTCGGCGCCGCGCCCGACACCGTCGTCGCCGTCGCGCTGCCGCGCTCGGTGGACCAGATCACCGCGGTGTGGGCGGTAGCGAAGACCGGCGCGGCGTTCCTGCCGATCGACCCCGACGGGCCACCGGACCGACTGCGGCACATGCTCACCGAGACGGGCGCCAACGTCGCCGTCACCGCCGTGACGGTTCCCGCCGCACTGGTACGTCTCGCCACGGTGTCACCGACGGTCCTCGACACGGGCGCGGAGTCCGAGGCCGACGTGACGCCCGCCGACCGGCTCGGTGCCATCCGTCCCGACACCCTCGCGTACGTCATCCACACCTCCGGCTCCACCGGAACCCCCAAGGGCGTGGGCGTCACACACCGCGGCCTCGTGGACGCGTTGTGGGACCAGCGACTGCGCGGCGCTGCGCGGCCGGACCAGCGACTGCGCGAGGCTGCGGAGGCACGTGTGCTCGCGGTCGCGTCCCCCACGTTCGACGCGTCCATCGCCGAGCTGCTCATCGCCGTGGCCCTGTCCGCTCCCCTGGTGGTCGCTCCACCGGACGTGTTCGGCGGACCGGCACTGGGTCGCCTCGTGGCTGAGTCGGCGGTGACCCACGCTCTCCTCACGCCGCGAGTGCTCGACTCGCTGATCCCCGAGGACGTTCCGTCACTCCACGTCCTGGTCACCGCCGGTGAGGCCTGCCCACCGGCACTGGCCGCCCGATGGGCCCCCGGTCGGCGCCTGTTCAACGACTACGGTCCCACCGAGACCACCGTCTGGGCCACGAGCAGCGGCCCGCTCCGGGCGGACGACGCCGTGACCATCGGGCGGCCCGTCCGCGGAGTCGGCGCGCGGGTGCTCGACACGTTCCTGCGCCCGGTGCCGATCGGGGTGGTCGGCGAGCTCTACCTCGACGGCACCCACCTCGCGCGCGGGTACGTCGGCCGCCCCACCGCGACGGCCGAGCGGTTCGTCGCCGCGGCTCAGGGCGCGCGGCTCTACCGCACCGGCGACCGCGTGCGCTGGACCAGCGGCGGAGATCTGGAGTATCTGGGCCGCACCGACGTCCAGGTCAAGCTGCGCGGGTTGCGCATCGAGCCCGGCGAGATCGAGGCGGCACTCGCCTCGCACCCGGCGATCGACCGCGCCGTGGTGCTGGTGCAGGACGACCACCTCGTCGCGTACGTGGTGCCGTCCGGCACGAGTGCCATCGACCCCGCCGACCTCCGACACGACGCCGCGCGCCGCCTGCCGCGGTACATGGTGCCCGCGCACATCGTCACCGTGGACGCGATCCCGTTGACGGCGTCGGGCAAGCTCGACCGTCGCGCACTCCTGTCTTCCCCTCGCCGACCGGCCTCCGGCCTTCCCGGGACCGTGCCGACGGTTCCGCGTCGCGAGGCGGTCGGCCCGGCCGAGCGCGCCGTCGCCGAGGCGTTCGCCACCGTGCTCGAGTTGCCGGAGCTGCCGGGGCTGGACGACGACTTCTTCGCTCTCGGTGGCCATTCGCTGTCCGCGACCCGGGTGGCCGCGCGGGTGTCGGCGGCGACGGAGCGCGAGGTCTCGGTGCGCGCGGTGTTCGACCACCCCACCGTGGGTGCGCTCGCCGCAGTGCTGGTCGCGGCGCCGACCGCGGCGCGCACTCCCCTGACGGCGGCGCCGCGCCCGGACAGGGTGCCGCTCTCCTTCGCTCAGCACCGGATGTGGTTCCTCGGCCGCGTCGACGCCGACCGCGGTGGACAGCTGATCCCGCTCGCGCTGAGGCTGACCGGTCCGCTGGACGTCGACGCGCTCCGATCCGCCCTCGACGACGTGACCCTCCGGCACGAGATACTGCGCACCGTCCATCCCGCCCTCGACGGCGTGCCGCACCAGGTGGTGTCGCCCACGGTCGACGTCCCCGTCGAGATCGTGCGCACCTCTGCCGCAGACGTCCCCGCGGCGGTAAGCACGGCCGCGGCGGCGCGCATCGACGTCACCACCGAGACTCCGCTGCGCGCCACTCTTCTCGTCGTGTCACCGACCGATCACGTGCTGGTGATCCTCGTGCACCACATCGCCGCGGACGGGTGGTCGATGGCGCCGCTCACGCGCGACGTCGTCACGGCGTACGCCGCTCGCGCGGAGGGACGGCCACTCGACCTACCACCGCTGCCCGTGCAGTACGCCGACCATGCCCTCGCGCAACGCGCAGCGCTGGGATCGCTCGACGACCCCGGCTCCGCGTTGTCGCGTCACCTCGCGCACTGGCGGGAGCGGTTGGCCGGCGTACCCCTCGATCTGGCGCTGCCGACCGATCGCCCCCGTCCGAGAACCCCGTCGCAGCAGGGCGATCGGGTGCGTACCGTTCTCGATGCGGACGCGCTGGGCGCACTCCGGTCCGTCGCGCAGGCCCACGACGTCACCCTCTTCATGGTCGCGCACACCGCGCTGTCGATCGTGCTCGCCCAGTGGGCGGGAACGCGCGATCTCCTCGTCGGGACAGCCGTCGCGGGTCGCACCGATCCGGCACTCGACGACGTGGTCGGCATGTTCGTGGACACGGTGGTCCTGCGGTCCACGATCGACGAGGACGGCACCGTCGCCGACCACCTCGCCGCGGCGCGCGAGACCACCCTGGACGCCTTCGCGCATGCCGCTCTGCCGTTCGAGACCCTGGTGACGGCCCTCGACCCGGTGCGTTCCACTGCGAGTCACCCTGTGGTGCAGGTGATGCTGACCCTGCAGAACACCGCGCCGCCGCGATTCCCCGACACCACACCGGCCGTCGAGGTGCTCGATCTCGGCGGCGCTCCCGTACAGTTCGATCTCGCCGTGACGCTGCGCGAGGACCAGGGGCGCCTGCTGATCGAGCTGTCCTACGCGACCGACCTGTTCGACCGGAGCACCATCGAGCGGGTCTCGCGCCGACTGGCGTGGACACTGCGGTCGATGACACGCGACACCTCGGTCAGGATCGGGGACCTCGAGACGGTGGAGCCCGCGGAGCGTGCCGCGATGCGTCCCCGCAGCGGTGCCCCCGCGCTGGCGGCCCGGACTCTCGACCACCTCGTGGCCGACGCGGTAGCGGCCCGTCCCGGCGCGATCGCTCTGCGCGCGAACGGCATCGACCTGAGCTACGCGGATCTGTCCGCGCGAGCGAATCGTCTCGCGCGGGAACTGATCGCCTGCGGCGCAGGACCCGACGTCGTGGTCGCGCTGGCGATGCCGCGCTCGATCGACCACGTCCTGTCCGTGTGGGCCGTCGCCGCGGCCGGGGCAGCGTTCCTGTCGGTCGATCCCGCGCAACCCGCCGAGCGGATCGCGCACATCCTCCAGGACTCCGGCGCCGTCGTCGTGATCACGGAGTCCCGGTCCGAGCAGACCACCTCGACCGCGGCGCCGTGGATTCCGCGCATCGTGCTCGACGATCCGGACGTGGTGTCGGCGCTCGACCGTCACCCGGCGCACACGGTGCTCGCGTCGGAGCGTCGTCCGGGGCTGCATCCGAGCTCGATCGCGTACGTCATCTACACCTCCGGCTCCACGGGCCGACCCAAGGGCGTCGCCGTGACCCACGCGGGCCTGGCGGATGCGCTGGCGGACCAACGTTCCCGGCGCGGCGACGTGCCGGACGTGCGTGTGCTCGCGGTGGCCTCGCCGACCTTCGACGCCTCGATCGCCGAGTTGCTGATGGCGCTGGCGCACTGCGGCACTCTCGTTCTCGCGCCGGCGCACGTACACAGCGGCGACGAGGTCGGCGCGCTGATTCGCCACGAGAGGGTCACGCACACGATCATCACGCCCCGCGTGCTCGACTCCCTGGACCCCGCCGGCCTCGACTGCGTGCGCGTCCTCGTCGTGGGCGGCGAGGCCCTCCCGGATCACCTCGCGGCGACGTGGTCCGCCGGACGCGAGATGTACGACGACTACGGCCCCACCGAGACGACCGTCTGGGCCACCGCGCACGGACCGATCACGCCGGACCGCCCCGTCGGCATCGGCACACCGGTCCGCGGTGTGGACGCGGTGGTGCTCGACGGCCGACTGCGGCCGGTACCTCTCGGCGCCGTCGGTGAGTTGTACCTGTCCGGACCACATCTCGCCCGCGGGTACGTCGAGCAGACCGGGCTGACGGCGAGCCGGTTCGTCGCCGCGCCGTACGGACCGCCGGGCGCGCGCCTGTACCGCACCGGCGACCTGGTGCGGTGGAACTCGGCCGGAGAACTGGCGTATCTGGGACGTAGCGACTTCCAGATCAAGCTCCGCGGACTGCGCATCGAGCCGGGCGAGATCGAGAACGCCGCCCTCGCCCATCCCGCGGTGACGCAGGCGGTGGTCCTCCTCAACCGCGACGCCGGAACCGGATCGGATCATCTCGTCGCGTACGTCGCCGGCGACGGGATCGACGTCGCTTCTGTCAGAGAGGCGGTGGCGGAACGGGTTCCGCAGTACATGGTGCCGTCGCGCGTCATCGCTCTGGACGCGGTGCCGCGCACCATCGCGGGCAAGGTGGATCGGGCGGCCCTTCCCGCACCGACGTTCGCACCGACGGTGTACCGCGCGCCGACGACCTCGACGGAACACATGGTCGCCGACGCCTTCGCCCTCGTGCTGGGCGTCGGCGACATCGGACTCGACGACGACTTCTTCGCCCTCGGCGGGACCTCACTGACCGCGACCAGGGTGGCCGCACACCTCGGTCGTGCCGCCGGGGTCGACCGCGTGCTCCGACTCCTGTTCTCGCACGGCACCGTCGGCGCCGTCGCCGAGCATCTCGACCGCGAGGACGACGACGAGTCGATCGCCTCGTCCGACGCAGTCGGTCCCGTTCTCCGACTGGGCGGCGGAGTCGAGCTCGCCCCGGTGTTCTGCATCCACCCGATGATGGGGCTGGCCTGGCCGTACTTCGAGCTCGGCCGCCACCTCGAGACCGGCCGCCCCCTGTACGGCGTGCAGACGCCGGCGGTGGCGGACCCCGACTTCGCACCACGGTCGATGGACGACGTCGTCGAGCGCTACGTCGAGGAGATCCGGCACGTGGATCCCGTCGGCCCGTACCACCTCGTCGGATGGTCGGTCGGCGGTGTGCTGGCCCATGCCGTCGCGGCCCGGATGCAATCGCAGGGCCACACCGTCGCGTCGCTGTCGCTGCTCGACCCGGTGCACAGCATCGTGCCGGGCAGTGCGGTCAAGAAGGCGCAGGCGGACGCCATGTTCGGCGCGTACCAGCACCTGACCGACGACCTGGCGGACATGACGCCGGACGCGCTGTGGTCGGTGTGGTCGGCGATGGGCGGCGACCAGCTACCGGTCTCGGACATCCAGGCGCGACTGATCACCAAGGCGATGCTCACGCTGTTCGCCCTCGTCGACGAGCACGTGCCGCCGACCTACAGCGGGGCCGTCCTGATGATCGACTCCGACGTCACCGCCGTCGAACTCGGCCGCATGTCGGACTTCTGGTCGCAGTACTGCACCGGACCCGCCGACGTGGAGTCGGTGCCGTGGCGACACGGCGAACTGCTGTCGAGCGACGCCGTGGCGGACATCGGTCCCCTGGTGGGACGGTGGCTCGGACGCGTGGAGACCGCGTCGTTACTGTCGACGGGTGAGTGAACGCAGCACGGATGGTTCCGAACCCGGCCAGTTCCACCTGCACGGCGCGTGGAACTTCCGCGACACCGGCGGCCTGCGCACGTCCGACGGCGGACGCACCCGCAGCGGACTGCTCTTCCGCGCGTCGGCACTCACGCACCTCTCCGACGAGGGCCGGGCCACGCTGGCCGGACTCGGGGTCAGCGACGTGTTCGACCTGCGCGGCGACGCCGAGGTGACGCGGTGGGGCTCGGACCGGGCCCCGGACACGGTCACCGTGCATCGCGTCCCCTACATCGCCGCGGAACGCGACGCGCCGCACGAGCGCGCCGTGCCCGCCACCACCGCCCGGGGCTACCTCGACGGCGCCTACCGCGCCTTTCCGACGCTGCCCGGCGCGCGGGTGGCGATCAGGGCGGTGGTCGAGGCCCTGTCGTCCGGCACCTCGTCGCTGGTGCACTGCGCCGCCGGCAAGGACCGCGCGGGGTGGACCGTCGCCACCGTGCTGCGCGCCGCCGGCGTCGTCGAGGAGGACATCGTCGCGGACTACCTGCGCAGCAACGCCGCCGTCGCTCCACTCCGGCGCCACATTCTCGATCACGACGAGGTGGCCCCCGCCGACCTCGACGACGACCTGCTGGGCGTGCGGGAGGAGTACTACCGCGCCGGGCTCGAGGCGATGACCACGGCGCACGGCTCGTTCGACGGCTACCTGGACTGGCTCGGCCTCGACCACGACGCGGTCACTCGACTGAGGAATGCGCTGGTGGACACCCAGCGCTGATCAGCGCCCGCTGTAGGTCGCCTTTCCGGGCCCCACATCGAGGAAGCTGCGCACCGCGCCCTGCAGATCCTCGGTCTCGAACAGGGCACCCGACACCGCCGACGTCACCGAATCCGCATGGCGCACACCGCCGGAGCGCCACGCACCGATGATCTCCTTCGTGGCCGCATGGGCGCGCGTCGGCCCGTCCGCGAGCCGTGCGACGAGAGCCCTGGCGGCGGAGTCCACGTCCTCGTGGATCTGGTTGACGACTCCCCATTCGCGCAGCGTCTCCGCCGTGTACAGATCGCCCGTCATGACGAACTCACGTGCCCGGCCGCTGCCCGCACGCTCCGCCATCCGCTGCGGACCACCCATCGACGGAGTCAGACCCACCACTGTCTCCACCAGACCGAACTTCGCCTTCGGCGACGCGAGGATGATGTCGCAGGCCAGGGCGATCTCCAGCGCGGCCGTCAACGTCAGACCGTGCGCGGCGAACACCACCGGGCAGGGCAGCGCCTCGAGCGGGTGGGCGATGGCCGCGAAGAGCCCCTCCCACAACGCCGTTCCCTCGGCCTCCGACAGCCCCTCGAAGACGTGCACGTCGACCCCACCCGAGACCACCTTGCCCTCCGCGCGCAGCAGCAGCGCACGCGGAGGAGCGGCCACCAGCTCGGCGACGTCGGCCGTCACGGCATCGAACATCGCCTGGTCGAACAGGTTCAGGGCGCCGTGGGCGAACGTGAGGATCGCGACCTCGGCGCCCGCGTCGGTGGTGGTGCGCTCGAGACGGGTGGGCTTCTCACTCATGGATCGGAGCATGCCAGGTGCGCACACATCCTCGTTCTCCGGCCTGCCCGCCTACCCCGACCGGCCTCCGGCCTGCCCGCCTACCCCGACCGGCCTCCGGCCTGCCCGCCTCAGCGGACGGGCGTCGTCCCGGCCGGAACACTCGCCTCGACCGACGGATCCGGAACCGCAGCGCCGTGCCCACCGAAGTTGGGGCGCGCGTAGAAGAGCGTCGCGATCGCTCCGACCAGCAGGACCGCGGCCGGGAGGTACAGCGACTGGGCGAGCGCGGTGGCGAACGGTTCCGCCACCTGTGCCGGCACCCGGCCCGTGGACAGCTCACCCGACGCGCCGGCCGCACCGGCGAACGGCACCTCGGCGGAGATGCGGGACTGCATCAGCACGCCGATACCCGCACTGCCCAGCACGGACCCGATCATGCGGGTGGTGTTGTAGACGCCGCTGCCCGCGCCGGCCTGCGACATCGGCAGGTTGCGGGTGGCCGTGGCACCGAGCGGAGACCAGATGAGCGCGTTGGCCACACCCATCAGTGCGATGGGCATGAGGAGCCGGACGATCGCCGTGGTCGGTGTCATCTCCATCGCGAGCCAGACGAGGGCGACGGTGAGCAGGGTCAGGCCGGTACCGGCGATGTAGCGCGGGTGCACGCGGTCCACCAGACGGCCGACGTTCGGCGCGAGCACGCCGGTGAGCACCGCCATGGGCACGAACAGCAGGGCCGAACGCGTGGGCGTCAGTCCGGTGACGCTCTGCGCGTAGAACATGATCGGCAGCATCATGCCCGTCATCGCGAAGCCCATGGCCGCGATGCCGATGTTGCTGAGCGAGAAGTTCCGGTCGCGGAACAGCCCGAGCGGCACCAGAGGCTCGTTGCGGTTGCGCGACTGCCACACGATGAACGCGGCGAAGACGACCACGCCGACGGCGATGGAGGTCCAGATCCACCCGTTCCAGTCGTACTTCTGCCCCTCCTGCAGACCGAAGACGATGAAGAACAGGCCGGCGGCGGACAGCACGACGCCGGGGATGTCGAACTTGTGGTCGTTGGTGGGGAGCGTCGGCACGAACTTGACGGCCAGTGCGATGGCGACGACACCGACGGGGAGGTTGATGAAGAAGATCCACTCCCACCCGAACGCGTCGACCAGCACGCCGCCGAGCAGTGGACCCACCAGGGTGGCGACGCCGGCGACCGCGCCCCAGGCACCCATCGCGGCACCGCGCTTGTCCTTGGGGAAGATGCGGGTGATGACGGCCATGGTCTGCGGCGTGATCATCGCGGCGCCCAGGCCCTGCACGGCGCGCGCGGCGATGAGCATCTCGATCGACCCCGAGACGCCACACCACAGCGAGGCGAGAGTGAAGACGACGAGCCCGCCGATGTAGAGGTTCTTCGGTCCGAACCGGTCGCCCAGTCGGCCGGTCACGAGGAGCGGTACCGCGTACGCGAGCAGGTACGCACTGGTCACCCAGATGACGTTCGAGATGTCGGTCTGCAGACCCTCGAGGATCGCCGGCTGCGCGACGGCGACGATGGTGGTGTCCACGAGAATCATGAAGAAGCCGAGGCACAGGGTCCAGAGCGCGATCCAGGGGGACGCCTCCTTCACGGCCGGGCTGGTGGTGCTGGTCATCGGTGGTCCTGTCGTTCGGTGAGAATGCTGTCCAGCCAGGGGAGACGTCCGGAGTCGATGTCGTCGACGAAGGCCCGGAGCCAGGTGAGTTCGGCCTCGCGCAGGGCGAGCGTGTAGTCGAGGCCCACGGAGAAGAGCCGGGGAACGTGGCGATCGACGGCCATCGCATCGATGACGCGCATCTCGTCGAGATCCTTCTCCAGCAGAGCGATACGGGTACGGACGAGTGTCGCGACCTCCGACCCGGGGAGGTTGTGCGACTCGGACAGGGCCAGGGTGAACTGCGAGTACTCGGGCGTGGGTTCCGCCAGGAGAGTACGCAGGGTGTCCGACAGAGCCGCCCGACCCGAGTCGGTCACCGAGTAGGTGGTGCGCTCGGGCCGATTACCTTCCCGTTCGGTGCCGACCGCCACGATCAGCTCACGCTCCGCCAGGCGGTCGACCGCGTGGTAAAGCGACCCCGGACGTACCTTGAGCAGTCGGTCGTCCTTGCGCTCGAGCAGGAGCTGATACATCTCGTACGGGTGCATCGGCCGCTCGAACAGGCACGCGAGCACGGCGATGGCCAGCGGTGTCACGCGTTCCATGTCGATCCCCTCGCCCGTATATTCCGCTTGGAATATACGGCGCCGAGCATGGTCGCCACAAGCGGCGCTAGCGTGGACGGCGATGAACTCCCACCAGATCGACATCGTCCGTCTCGCCTGGGCGCGAGAACTGGGTCTTCCCGACGACGCCTCGCTCGACGACGCGGAGCGGTTGCACGTGGTCGACGACGACGCGACCCGCCTCACGTTCGTCGTCCTGGACGGCCACGCGGTCCTGGTCGGACCCGGCGACATCCTCGACCGCGCCGAGGAACTGGGCAACGACGTGCTCGCGACGCGGGACGGTCTCGCCGAGCTCGCGGGACAGCGCCGGGGTCGTTGCGGTGGACCACGGGTCCTCGCCTTCCTCGACGACAGTCGCGACGACGTGCGCGTCGAACACCCTCTGATCTCCCACGACGGGCACGATGTGGACCGCGTCCTCGCACTGGTGCCTCCCGACGACGCCACCGGGATCCGCGCGGTCGGCGTCGACTCGTGGTTCACGGTGTTCGACGACGCCGACGGTGAGGACGACGCTCTCCCCGCGGCCGCTGCCGGGTACGTCGAGTGGCGCGGCTTCCTCGCCGACACCGTCGCGGTCACCGTGCCGTCACGACGCCGGCGGGGGTACGGCTCGACCGCCGCACGGCTGGCCACGAACGAGGCCATCGACGCGGGACTCGTGCCGCAGTGGTCGGTGCCGATGGACAACGCGACCGCCCGGCTGTTCGGCCTCTCGCTCGGCTTCACCGAACTGGGAGTGCACATCGGGATGGAATTGACCGACCCCGGGTAAGTTACGACCATGAGCACCGACAGCGGTACCCCGTCCTACGTGGAGAAGGGCGGCTTCGACCGCGACACGAACTACATCGAGGACCGCATCATCGACGATCCGTCGTCGCGCTACCCGGTGGAGCCCGGTCGTTACCGCCTCGTCGTGGCCCGCGCCTGCCCGTGGGCCAACCGCGCCATCATCGTGCGTCGGCTCCTGGGTCTCGAGGACGCCATCTCGATGGGAGTGTGCGGACCGACCCACGACAAGCGGAGCTGGACCTTCGATCTCGATCCGGACGGCCTCGACCCGGTGCTGAAGATCCCACGTCTGCAGGACGCATTCCTCGCGCGCTTCCCCGACTACCCACGCGGGATCACCGTGCCCGCCATGGTGGAGGTGTCGACGGGCGAGGTGGTCACCAACGACTACCCGCAGATGACGCTCGACTTCTCGACGGAGTGGACGCGGTACCACCGTGAGGGCGCACCCGACCTGTACCCGGAAGCGTTGCGCGGCGAGATCGACGAGGTGGCGGAACTGATCTTCCACGACGTCAACAACGGCGTCTACAAGTGCGGTTTCGCCGGCTCCCAGAGCGCGTACGAGAAGGCGTACGACGCTCTCTTCGCGCGACTGGACTGGCTGAGCGACCGTCTCGAGAACCAGCGATTCCTGGTGGGCGACACCATCACCGAAGCCGACGTCCGTCTGTTCACGACGCTGGCGCGGTTCGATCCCGTCTACCACGGCCACTTCAAGTGCAACCGGAGCAAGCTCTCCGAGATGCCGGTGCTGTGGGCCTACGCCCGAGACCTGTTCCAGACACCGGGATTCGGCGACACCACGGACTTCGTGCACATCAAGTCGCACTACTACGAGGTGCACACCGACATCAACCCGACCGGCATCGTGCCCAAGGGGCCGGACCTGTCGAGCTGGTTGAGCCCACACGGCCGGGAAGCGTTGGGCGGCAGGCCGTTCGGAGACGGCACTCCCCCGCCGCCGCCGAAGGAGTCGGAGCAGGTTCCGGCCGAGCACTGGGCCTGACGACCCGGACGGGTCGGAAGGATCTGCGTCAGGGACGCAGAGTGAGAATCCTCGGCCCGTCCTCGGTGACGGCGACCGTGTGCTCCCAGTGCGCGGATCGCGATCCGTCCGTGGTGACCACGGTCCAGTCGTCGTCCAACACGCGGGTCTCGTGGGTGCCCAGTGTCAGCATCGGCTCGATGGCGAGCGTCGACCCCACCACCAGCTCGGGGCCCTTGCCCGGCGCACCCTCGTTGGCGAGGAACGGCTCCATGTGCATCTCGCGGCCGATGCCGTGGCCGCCGTAGCCGTCGACGATGCCGTAGGTACGTCCGTGCGCCGCCGAGGCGGCCAGCGTGCCCTGCTCGATGGCGTGCGAGACGTCGGTCAGGCGGTTGCCCGGGAGCATCGCGGCGATACCGGCCTCCATCGACAACCGAGTGGCCTCGCTCAGCTGCTCGTCTGCCTCGATGACGGCACCGACACCGAACGTCCAGGCGGAGTCGCCGTGCCAGCCGTCGAGAATGGCGCCGCAGTCGATCGAGATGAGGTCACCCTCGGCGAGCACGTCGGACGAGTTCGGGATGCCGTGCACGACGCGATCGTTGATCGAGCTGCAGATGCTGCCCGTGAAGCCGTGGTACCCGAGGAACGACGGCACCGCGCCGGCGGCGCGAATCACCGACTCGGCGACGGCGTCGAGTTCGAGCGTGGACACGCCGGGCTTCGCCGCGTCGCGCACCGCCACGAGAGCGGCGCCCACGACGGCCCCGGCCGCAGCCATGGCATCGAGCTCACCGGCGCTGCGGAACGGGACCACCTTGCGCTTACGTCCGAAAGCCATGGGTCAGTCGTCGCCCTGGATCGCGTCGATGACCTTCTTGTTGACATCCTCGACCTCGCCGACGGCGTCGACGGTCACGAGTAGTCCCGACCGGCCTTCGGCCTGCCCGCTGCGACCATGGCTCTTGTAGTACTCGAGCAGCGGAGCCGTCTCGTCGCGGTAGACCTTCATCCGGTTCCGGATGACGCTCTCCTTGTCGTCCTCGCGCCCACGGGCGAGCATGCGCTCGACCACGACGTCCTCGTCGATGACGAAGGAGACGACGGCGTCGAGCGTCGTGCCCGCGTCCTCGAGGATGGAGGCGAGTGAGTCGGCCTGATCGGTCGATCGCGGGAAGCCGTCGAGGATGAAGCCGTTGGTGGCGTCGGGCTCGGCCAGACGGTCGCGCACCATGTCCACGGTCAGCGCACTCGGGACCAGGTCGCCCGCGTCGAGGTACTTCTTGGCCTCGATGCCCAGGGGCGTCTTCTGGCCGATGTTCGCGCGGAAGAGATCGCCCGTCGAGACGTGGGGAATTCCCAGCTTCTCCGACAGCAGCGTCGCCTGCGTACCTTTGCCTGCTCCGGGAGGACCGAGGAGGACGAGTCTCACTTGAGGAACCCTTCGTAGTTGCGCTGCATCAGCTGGCTTTCGATCTGCTTCACCGTGTCGAGTCCCACGCTCACCATGATGAGCACCGCGGTTCCGCCGAAGGGCAGGTTCTGGGCGCCACCGGAGTTACCGATGTCGAGGAACAGGTTGGGAAGCACAGCGATGGTGCCGAGGTAGATGGCACCGGGCAGCGTGATGCGACTGAGAACGAAATTGAGGTAGTCGGCCGTCGGACGTCCCGGCCTGATGCCCGGGATGAATCCGCCGTACTTCTTCATCTCGTCGGCACGTTCCTCGGGGTTGAACGTGATGGCGACGTAGAAGTAGGTGAAGAAGACGATGAGACCGAAGTAGATCGCGATGTACACCGGGTTCGCCGGGTTCACCAGATACGTGTTGATGGCGCGTTGCCACCAACTCGGATCCGCCGCCGTGCTGGCATTGGTCAGCTGGGCGATGAGATTGGGGAGGTACAGCAGCGACGACGCGAAGATCACCGGGATGACACCGGCCTGGTTGACCTTCAGCGGCAGGTAGGTGGACGAGCCGCCGTACATGCGGCGGCCGACCATGCGCTTGGCGTACTGCACCGGGATGCGGCGCTGGCCCTGCTCGACGAAGACGACGCCGATGATGATGGCGAGAGCGGCGAGGCAGACGAGCGCGAAGACGATGCCGCCGCGGCTGTCGAGAATCGACTTGCCCTCGGACGGGATGCGCGAGGCGATGCCGGCGAAGATGAGCAGCGACATGCCGTTGCCGACGCCGCGCTCGGTGATGAGCTCGCCGAACCACATGACCAGGGCAGCACCCGCGGTCATGACCAGCACGATGGTGACCAGTCCGAAGATGGACGAGTCCGCGATGATGTCGAGGTTGCAGCCCTGGAGCAGCTGCCCGCGCGAGGCGAGCGCGACGAGACCCGTGGCCTGCAGGATCGCCAGCGCGATGGAGAGATAGCGCGTGTACTGCGTCATCTTCGCCTGGCCGGCCTGGCCCTCCTTGCGGAGTTCCTCGAACCGCGGGATGACCACGGTGAGGAGCTGGACGATGATGCTCGCGGTGATGAAGGGCATGATGCCGATCGCGAACACGGACAGCTGCAGCAGAGCGCCGCCCGAGAACAGGTTGATCAGCGAGTAGATGCCGGCGGAGTCGCCGCCCGACACCTGGTCGATGCACTGACGGACGTTGCCGTAGTCGACACCGGGCGACGGCAGCGTCGCGCCGAAGCGGTACAGAGCGATGAGGCCGAGAGTGAAGAGGATCTTCCGTCTCAGGTCAGGTGTCCTGAGGGCCGACACAAAGGCGGAAAGCAACGATCCTCCTGGACGGGGTGACTAACGAGGGAGATGGTCGGGGCGCACGGGCACCCCGTCGAACTCTAACAGCGCCGCGGAGTGCGCAGCCCGGGCCGAGCCGGACAACCACTCACCGTGGCACCGAACGGCCGATGGCCGCAGCACGAGAGTCGTACCACGGCCATCGGTCCGTACTGCCGGAGGCCCGCTCACTCGTCGAGTGGGCGGGCCGCCGAACTCACAACTCGGTGACGGATCCGCCGGCTGCGTTGATCTTTTCCTTGGCACTGCCGGTGAACTTGTCGGCGGTGATGGACACCTTCACCGACAGGTCGCCGTCGCCCAGGATCTTGACGAGACGGTTCTTGCGCACCGCACCCTTGGCGACCAGATCGTCCTTGGAGATCTCGCCACCCTCGGGGAACAGTCGCTCGATGTCGACCAGGTTCACGACCTGGTACTCGACCCGGTTGCGGTTGGTGAAGCCCTTGAGCTTCGGCAGCCGCATGTGGATCGGCATCTGGCCACCCTCGAAGCCGGCCGGGACGTTCTTACGAGCGCCCGTGCCCTTGGTGCCACGACCTGCGGTCTTGCCGCGCTTTCCGCCTTCACCGCGACCGACGCGGATCTTCGCGCTCTTCGAACCCGGTGCGGGGCGAAGATGATGCAATTTGATGGTCACTTGGTGACCTCCTCAACGACGACGAGGTGACGCACCACGTTGATCAGCCCGCGGGTCTGCGGGGTGTCCTCGCGAATCACCGACTGGCGGATCTTCTTGAGGCCCAGCGTGCGAATGCTGTCACGCTGGTTCTTCTTCTGACCGATGGTGCTCTTGATCTGGGTCACTCTGAGGTCAGCCATGAGCTGCTCCTGCTGCTGCCTGGGCGCGAGCGCGCAGCATGCCGGCGGGAGCGACGTCCTCGATCGGCAGACCACGACGAGCCGCGACCTCTTCCGGACGCTGCAGGCTCTTGAGAGCCGCAACGGTGGCGTGCACGACGTTGATCGCGTTGTCGCTACCCAGCGACTTCGCGAGGATGTCGTGAACACCTGCACACTCGAGCACGGCACGCACCGCGCCACCGGCGATGACACCGGTACCGGGGCTTGCCGGGCGCAGCATGACCACACCGGCCGCAGCCTCACCCTGGACGGGGTGCGTGATCGTGCTACCGATCAGCGGGACGCGGAAGAAGCTCTTGCGAGCCTCCTCGACACCCTTCTGAATGGCGGCCGGAACTTCCTTGGCCTTGCCGTAGCCGACGCCGACCAGACCGTTGCCGTCTCCGACGATCACGAGGGCGGTGAAGCTGAAGCGACGACCACCCTTCACGACCTTGGAGACGCGGTTGATCGCGACGACGCGCTCGAGGTTGTTCTTCTCGGGAGCGTTGCCGCCCCGCGAGTCGCGACGGTCGCGACCTCCACGGTTGTCTCCGCCGCGGTTGTCACCTCCGCCTGCATTGGGTCCTGCGTTGGCTCCGGCGGGTCCGCTGCCGCCGTCACGCCGTTGACGTCCCGGCATCAGGCTGTCCTTCCGTTGGTGAGCTGAATCTTCGCTGCGTTGGTCATCAGAACGTCAGCCCGCCTTCGCGAGCTGCATCGGCGAGTGCCGCGATGCGTCCGGCGTAACCGTGGCCACCGCGGTCGAAGACCACTGCCTCGATGCCGGCCGCCTTGGCACGCTCGGCGATGAGAGCGCCGACCTTCGCGCCACGGGCCTTCTTGTCTCCCTCGGTCGCGCGCACATCGGCCTCGATGCTGGACGCGGACGCGAGAGTGCGGCCGGTCAGATCGTCGATCAGCTGTGCGTGCAGGTGACGCGAGGAACGGTTGACGACCAGACGGGGACGCTCGGCGGTTCCGGAGACCTTCTTGCGAAGACGGAAGTGGCGGCGCGTCTTGGACAGGCGACGACGCGTGGAGGCGTCCTTGCCCAGCGGGATACGCTTCGGGTTCGCGTCGGAACCCTTCGTTGCTGCGGAGTTGCTCATCACTTACCTGTCTTTCCGACCTTGCGGCGGATCTGCTCACCCTCGTACCGAACGCCCTTGCCCTTGTACGGGTCGGGACGACGGAGACGACGGATGTTGGCAGAGATCTGGCCGACCTTCTGCTTGTCGATACCCGAGACCGAGAATCGGGTGGGCGTCTCGACCGCGAAGGTGATGCCGTCGGGCGCCGTGATCGGCACCGGGTGGCTGTAGCCGAGAGCGAACTCGAGGTCGCTGCCCTTCAGTGCCACGCGGTAACCGACGCCGTGAATCTCCATCTTCGTGGTGTAACCGGTGGTCACACCCGTGATGAGGTTCGCGACGAGAGTGCGCGAGAGGCCGTGGAGCGAGCGGCTACGACGCTCGTCGTCCGGCCGGTTGACCGAGAGGGATCCGTCATCGTTCTTGGCGATGATGATCGGCTCGGCGATGGTGAGACTCAAGGTGCCCTTGGGTCCCTTGACGGTGACATCCTGGCCGGCGATGGTGACATCGACTCCGGCGGGAACTGTCACAGGAAGCTTTCCGATACGCGACATAGTGGTGGCCTCCCTTACCAGACGTACGCGAGGACTTCGCCGCCGACGCCCTGATTGGCCGCCTGGCGATCGGTCAGCAGGCCGGTGGACGTGGAGATGATCGCCACGCCGAGGCCGCCGAGCACCTTGGGCAGATTGGTGGATTTTGCGTACACACGCAGTCCGGGCTTGGACACCCGACGCACACCGGCGAGGCTGCGCTCGCGGCTGGGGCCGTACTTGAGGTCGACGATGAGGGTCTTGCCCACCTCGGCGTCCTCGGTGCGGTACTCGGAGATGTAGCCCTCACGCTTGAGGATCTCGGCGATGTTCGCCTTGATCTTCGAGTGAGGCAGCTTCACCTGATCGTGGTACGCCGAATTGGCGTTGCGCAGACGCGTCAAGAAGTCTGCGATCGGGTCGGTCATGGTCATGACAGAGTTCATGGCCCTTTCTCGCAGCGGTTCCCATACAGCACGCGCGAGCTGGTGCCCTGGTAGCAGGGCCTGACTCGTCCCGTCGTGGGCCTACAGCGAAGTGTTCTGTCCTGACCGACTGTTGCCGGTCAGGGGTTGCGCTCCTGCCAGTGCAGACGTGAGCACTGGCGGGTGTTTCGAGCATCATGGCAAGAAACCTGAGTAGCTCGGGTCGTATGCAGGCATGACGGTACCCGGGCAACCGGTCAAGTGTAAGGGAGTGACCTGCGGGGACCAAATCGGTGCAGGTAGGGCGGGTGGTGCCGGTACTGCAGGGGTGTGCGCACCGGTTCCGGTGGGCGGACACCCTCTGCAGCCTGCGGCAAGGGGTGTGCGCATCACGGAACGAGTGCGCGGCGGTGGTGTCGGCCGGGTGCGGCGTGAGGTGCCGGTGTGGCACTCGCCAGTGCCGCAGGGGGTGTGCACACAGGTTGCGGTGGGCGAGCACCCCCTCCGGCCTGCCGCGACAGGTGTGAGCCTCACGGGAGGTGTGCACGGTGCCCAGCGCCGGCCCGGACTGACGCACCGGTTCACCGCGACATCGGTCGGGTTCAGCCGGGGAACCAAGTTCGGTGACCGATTGGTCCGTTTCGCCCCGCCATTCTCGTTCAGCCTTTTAGTGTCCATTCACAACGTTTATCGCGCACGACGAGTGATGGAGGACGATGTGAAGACCGGTGTACGCACATTCGGCAAGGTCGGAATGGTGGGAGCGGCAGCTGCTGCGGCGCTGTTGGCAGGGTCGGGAACGGCGTCGGCGGCGGTGCTCGCCGTCGTCGCGGTACCCACGCCCGGCGTCGAATCGATCAGCACACTGGTGACCGTGACACCCGCTCTCGCCTTCACGGGCGCGGTGGACTGCACCGTCACCGCGACCGAAGTGGGTGACGAGACCAACACGGCGAGCGCCTCGGGCCCCGCCACGCCATTCCTGCCGATCGCTCCCGCCGTCGGCACCGTCGTCATCGACGGACTCGAGGCCGGGCTCTACAGCGTCGCGGTGAGCTGTGACGACGGCGGCACATCGGTCGACACGCTCGTCGACCTCCCCGTCACAGTGCTTCCGGAGGGCAGCCTCCCGCCTGTCGTCCCACCTGTCGGTGGCGGTGGCTCTCTGCCGTTGGACATCTTCGAGAGCTGACGCTCGACGACGCGAGCCCCGGTCCTCAGGGAGGTCCGGGGCTCGTCTCGTGCGCGGGTCGACCCCGCCGGTCAGTCCTTGCCGTCTCCCCGATCACGCACCCGGTCACCGAGGTTCGCCTTCTCGTCGCGGTCGAGCGCATCCACGTCGATGAAGCGCGACTTGCCCTGCGTGGCACGGTTGACGAAGAACGTCACCACCCACAGCGCCACACCGAGGAGCAGCATCGCGCCGGCGATGCGGTACTGGATCATCTGCGCATCGGTCCGCGCCCACGGTCCGACGAGGAACAGGCACAGCGTGCCGCCCGTCACCGGAACCCACAGCGGTGCACTGAAGCCCGTCGTCTCCTTCTTGCGCTTGAGCACCAGGTTGGCGACGTTGACCACCGCGAACACGCAGAGCAGCAGCAGCCCGGTCGTTCCGGACAGAGCGCTGACGACCGAGTTCCCCTGCAGCTGGTTGACCACCACGATCAGCACCAGTGCCATGACGGTGGAGAACATGATGGCCGCCCACGGCGAGCGACGCGTCGGCAGAACAGCGCTCAGCGACTTGGGCAGGATGCGCTGACGCCCGAGGCCGTAGATCAACCGACTCGCCATCAGCATGTTGATGAGCGCAGTGTTGGCGACGGCGAACACCGTCAGGTACGGGAAGATCTCGTCGATCGGCAGTCCCGGTGCGCCGAGTCGCACGACGTGGAGCAGGATGCCCTCGCTGCCGGAGTCGTAGTCCAGCGGCAGGACCGCGATCACGGCCACGACGACGAGAACGTAGATGAGGCAGGCGATGCCGAGTCCGGAGAGCATCATCTTCGGGAAGATCTTCTCGGGCTCCTTGGTCTCCTCGACCATGTTCACCGAGTCCTCGAAGCCGACCATCGCGAAGAAAGCAATGGTGGTCGCGACGGTGACGGCGAGGAACCAGCCCTTCTCGTTGGCGTCGTCGAACACGACCAGATTGGCGATGTCGCCCTCGGCGCTACCACTTCCCACCGCGACGAAGCCGATCGCGATGACGATGGCGAGCGCTGCCATCTCGATGATCGTCAGGATCACGTTGAACTTGACCGACTCGCCGACACCGCGCAGATTGATCGCCGCCAGCAGCAGCATGAAGGCCAGTGCGACCACCAATTGCGCTGTGTCGCCGGTGGGTACGTCGAACCACCCGATGCCGTCCTCGGTACTGAAGGTCTCGTGCAGGCCGGCCAACAGGTTGCCCGCCACCACGTTCGAGGACGTCGAGGCGCTGGTGATGCCGGAGCAGATGACGGCGAACGCGACGAGGAACGTCGCGAAATGGATGCCGAAGGCCTTGTGCGTGTACAGCGCGGCGCCGGCGGCCTGCGGGTACTTGCACACCAGCTCGAGATAGGAGAACGCGGTCAGCGTCGCCACGACGAAGGCGAGGATGAACGGCAGCCACGCCATTCCGCCGACATTGGCGATCATGTCGCCTGTCACGGCGTAGACGCCGGCGCCCAGGATGTCGCCGACGATGAAGAGCAACAGCAGTCCGGGTCCGAGGACCCGCTTGAGTTCCGGCGTGGCCGAGGTCTCGGTCTCCGCGGTCTGAGTCATGATTCCTCCGCTCGCTCCCCCGTCGCGCAACACTAGGCCCGGTGAGGCGCCGGCGCGAGGCATACGGCGGGAGACACGCAGAGAGGAACAGACCGTTCGGACCGCGCGACCTTCCTCGACGCACTGCACCCGTGAACGCCGACAGGCCCGAGCCGTGATGGCTCGGGCCTGTCGGGGTGTGTCAGGTGATCAGATCACCAGGAGCTCTTGTGCACTCCGGGGAGCTCGCCGCGGTGCGCCATCTCGCGCACGCAGATACGGCAGAGGCCGAACTTGCGGAACACGGAGTGCGGACGGCCGCAACGCTGGCAGCGGGTGTACGCGCGAACCGCGAACTTCGGCTTCTTGTTGGCCTTGTTGACCAGTGCCTTCTTAGCCATACGCTCAGTTCTCCTTGAACGGGAAGCCGAGGTGCTTGAGCAGCGCGCGGCCTTCGTCGTTGTTGGTGGCCGTCGTGACGACGGTGATGTCCATGCCGCGAGGGCGATCGATCTTGTCGACGTCGATCTCGTGGAACATCGACTGCTCGTTCAGGCCGAACGTGTAGTTGCCGTTGCCGTCGAACTGCGTGCCCGACAGGCCACGGAAGTCCCTGATGCGGGGAAGCGCGATGGACACGAGACGGTCCAGGAACTCCCACATACGGTCGCCGCGCAGCGTGACGCGCGCGCCGATGGGCATGCCTTCGCGGAGCTTGAACTGCGCGATGGACTTGCGGGCCTTGCGGATCTCGGGCTTCTGGCCGGTGATCGCGGCGAGGTCTGCGACCGCACCGTTGATCAGCTTCGCGTCACGGGCGGCGTCACCGACACCCATGTTGACGACGACCTTGACGATGCCGGGGATCTGCATGACGTTGGCGTACTCGAACTCGGTGTTCAGCGCGTCCTTGATCTCCTCGCGGTAGCGAGTCTTCAGGCGCGGAACGATCTTGTTCTCGGTGGTCGTCATCAGATGTCCTTCCCGTTCTTACGGGAAATCCGAACGCGCTTGCCGTTGTCGTCGGTGCGGTAGCCCACGCGGGTGGGGTTGCCGTCCGAGTCGATGACCGCGACGTTGGAAACGTGAATGGGGGCTTCCTGCGTGACGATGCCGCCCGAGGAGGCGCCGCGCTCGTTGGCCGAGACAGCGGTGTGCTTCTTGATGCGGTTGACGCCCTCGACGAGGACCTTGGAGGTCTCGGGGTAGGCCGTGATGACCTTGCCCTTCGCTCCCTTGTCCTTACCGGAGATGACGAGAACCGTGTCGCCCTTGTGCACCTTCATCTCACAACACCTCCGGAGCCAGCGACACGATGCGCATGAACTTCTTCTCACGCAGCTCGCGGCCGACCGGGCCGAAGATGCGGGTACCGCGGGGGTCGTTGTCAGGCTTGATGAGAACGGCAGCGTTCTCGTCGAACTTGATGTACGAACCGTCGGCGCGGCGACGCTCCTTCGTGGTGCGGACGATGACGGCCTTGACGACCTCGCCCTTCTTGATGTTTCCACCGGGGATCGCGTCCTTGACGGTGGCGACGATGACGTCGCCGATCCCGGCGTAACGGCGTGACGAGCCACCGAGAACGCGAATGCACAAGATTTCCTTGGCACCCGTGTTGTCGGCGACGCGAAGCCGCGACTCCTGCTGAATCATGGGTCTCCTAGTGACCTGGATGTACGTACGCGGCGGATACCGACCCGACGCGCGCGGTCTGTGGCCCTGGCCGACGCATGCGTCTACCACGGGCAACCGCTCTAGTGTAGGGAACACGCGGACGGGATCCAAATCCTCCACCGCGGCGACGGCACAGGACTCTGTCAGGCGCCGGTGGCACACTGAGGTCCGTGGACAGCCTCGCACGGGGGGAGAACCGCCCCGCACCCTCGGACAGCCTCGACATCTCCGTGTCCGGCGCCGCCGTGGACGTCTCGGCGCTCCTGCTGAACTCCGCGGGCCGGGTTCGATCGGACGCGGACCTGGTCTTCTTCAACAACCCGGTCGGCCCCGGCGTGACGTACGGCAGCGGCGGGATCCGCGTGGACACCGGTGCGGTGCCCCGCGACGTCGACACCGTGGCCGTCACCGCCAGCCTGGACGGATCGGGCCCCACCACGTTCGGCGGCCTGGAGCCGACCATCTCCATCGGACCGGACCTGTCGTTCCGGATGAGCGGACTCACGAGCGAGACCGCCGTCGTGTGCGTCGAGATCTACCGACGCGGCGACGCCTGGAAGGTCCGCGCCGTGGGCCAGGGCTTCGACGACGGGCTCGCGGGCATCGCGACGAACTTCGGCATCACCGTCGACGACGAGCCCGCGCCGGCCACGACACCGGCACCGACACCGACACCGACACCGACACCGACACCGACACCGACCGTCGTCCCCACCACAGCAGCACCACCACCCGTACCGACGCAGGGAGCACTGGCCGTGAGAAGTGAACTGTTCGCCCCCACCCACGCCGAGGTCCAGGGCGTCGGCATCCAGAAGCAGGGCAGCAAGATGGCCCGCGTCGCGATGAACGGCGAGATCATGGCGCGCTCGGGATCGATGGTGGCCTACCAGGGCGACCTGAAGTTCGAGGCGCAGGGATCCGGCGGCATCGGCAACATGATCCGTCGCACGGTGACGGGCGAGGGCGTGCCGCTGATGAAGGTGTCCGGTAGAGGCGACCTCTTCCTCGCGAACGCCGCCCAGGACGTGCACATCATCGACCTCGACGGCAGCGACGGTCTCACCATCAACGGCGCCAACGTGCTCGCGTTCGACTCGTCGCTGTCGTACCGCATCGGCCGGGTCCAGGGTGCGGCCGCCAGCAGCAACGCGGGCCTGTTCAACTGCATCTTCACCGGGCAGGGGCGCATCGCCATCACCACCGACGGGCAACCCGTCGTGCTGAACGTCGACCAGCCCACCTTCGCGGATCCGCAGGCTGCGGTCGCGTGGTCGTCGAGCCTGCAGACCTCGGTGAAGAGCAACGATCAACTCAACTTCGGCACCCTCATCGGCCGCAGCACCGGCGAGCGCTTCACCCTGCAGTTCTCCGGGCAGGGGTTCGTCGTCGTGCAGCCGTCGGAGCAGCCGCCCGGCGGGTTCGTCGGCGGCACGGGCGGCGGGCAGCAGGCCGGTGTCGGCGGCGCGCTGGGTGGCCTGCTCGGACGGTGACCCGCGCGACACGGGTTCCTTTCCCCGGGTACGGTTTCGGGGATGGTAACCGACAGGGCAGGCCTGAAGTCGGCCGAAATCGGCCGCGGGGCGGTGGCCGGTCCGGTCGGCCTCGACACCAGGGCGGGGGTGATGACGTGACGACACGCGTCGACACCGCGACGCCCTGGTGGCACGACGCCCCGCTCGACCGGGTCGTACGACTGTCCGGCGCCGCGATGAGGGATCTCGCCGAGTCGGTGGACCCGCTGCCGTCCGATGCTCCGGCCGCACTCTTCTTCACCCTGACGAACGGCTCCGCGTCGGAGATGGTGGACGCCGTCGTCGCCGCGATCGAGCAGGCCGCGCTCGACCTCGTCCCCTTCCTGCTGCCCGGCGACGTCGGCGACCGCTCGTCGCTGGCCCGCGACGCCGCTCGGGCACGAGCTCACGAGCACGCGTCTTCGAGCGAACACTTCGGCCCGTACCTGGCCCATCTCGCGGGCGCGTCGACGTCGGGACGCCCCCTGCGTGTCGACGCCTTCGCTCGCGAGACCCGAGCCGCCGGTGCCGCCCGCGTGATCGCCGACGTCCACGGGCGAGAGCGCGCCGTCCTCGTCGTGGACGTCCCCGCCGACGCCGACCCGGCAGCGGTGGCGACCGCCGCGGAATGGTGGTGCAGCACCGGGACGGGCGTGTGGTTGACCGGGGCCGGTGCACCCGCCGTGGACAGGTTCCCGGTGCTGACCGTGCGCACTCCGTCGACCCCGGACGACGTCGACACCATCGTCGACCGCTTCCGGCCGCTGAGCTACCCGCCCGTCGAGGGGCGTCCGCACGCGGCCAGCGCGGCGGAGATCCTGCTGGATCGCGTCCTCTCCACCCGCGAGTGGGCGGCGGGCCGACGCCACAACCGGTCCGTCCGGCCGACGACGTTGAGCAGACCGTTCACGCTGGACGTGTCGTGGGTCGATGAGAGGGTCGCCATCGAGATCGACGGCCACGAGCACCGTGCGCGTGCTCAGTTCGCCGACGACCGGTCCCGCGACAACCTGCTGCAGACGCACGGCTGGATCGTGCTGCGCTTCACCAACGAGGACGTGCTCGCGGACCACGAGAGCGTGATGACGATGATCGAACAGGCACTGCACCGACGACGATCGAAGGGGACTCCCACGTGAGCGCGAACGAGTTGACCGGCACCGAGGTGTCCGTGCTGATGGTGCTGATGGCCGAGGCACGCGCGGTGCGCAACCCCGAACTGTCGACGCTCGGGCCCGAGTTGAAGAAGCCCCACCGGGACCACCTCGCGTCGCTCGGCCTGATCGAGGTGGGCAAGCAGGGTCGGACGATGACCGTCGAGCTCACCGACAAGGGCTGGAAGCACTGCTCCGACCTGATGGGCACGCAGGCGCCGAAGGGTGCGGCCGGCCCCGGCAAGGCCCTGTTCACCGTCATGGCAGGCCTCGGCCGGTGGTTCCACCGCGACGACGTACGTCCCGCCGAGGTCTTCTTCCCGCGCGACACTCCGACGTCGATCACGGCGCCGCCGACGCCACCCAACGCCATCGTCGCCCCCGCGGTCCGCAGTGAACTGTCCGCCGCGGACGTCGAACAGCGGATCCGGTCGACGTACGCGGACCTCGCTCGTGAGCCCGGGGCCTGGGTGCGGCTGTCGCGGCTGCGGCCCGCCCTGTCCGACATCTCGCGCACGGATCTCGACGAGGCGCTCGCCCGGCTGCGACGCGCCCCCGACGTCTCCCTCATCCCCGAGGAGAACCAGAAGACGCTGACCGACGAGGACCGCGCCGCGGCCGTCGATGTCGGCAACCAGCAGAACCACCTCTTGGCGATCGAACAGTGATGGGCGGCTCCACGATGACGACCACGAAGTCCGAACAGATCCGCGCTCTCGA
Source organism: Rhodococcus sp. NBC_00297 (assembly GCF_036173065.1). Classification (NCBI taxonomy): domain Bacteria; kingdom Bacillati; phylum Actinomycetota; class Actinomycetes; order Mycobacteriales; family Nocardiaceae; genus Rhodococcus; species Rhodococcus sp. NBC_00297. Next base: position 3,098,559 of record NZ_CP108041.1, on the reverse strand, counting down.
GTCGGTGCGGCTGAGCTGGGCCCCCACACCCGACGACGTGTGGCGCTCCCAGTCGGACGTCCACGTGCCCGGGATGCACGAGCGGGTGTTCACCGAGGTCATGAGTGCGTACACCGACGCCGAGAACTCGGACGACGCCAGTCCGCTCGGCGTCGTCGTGCAGGGCCCCGCGGGTTCCGGCAAGACGCACCTTCTCGGGCAGGTCCGCGAGGAGGTGCAGTCGCGCGGCGGCTACTTCTTCCTCATCCGGCTCCTCGACGCCGCGGGTTTCTGGCGCTCGACGCTGATGGGCATGCTCGACGATCTCAACCGCCCGTCGGGTCGCGGTGACGACAGTCAGCTCCGCCTGGTCCTGCGGCGGCTCTGCGACATCGCCGGCGTGAGCGAGGACCAGCGGCGACAGGTCATGGGCGAGACCATGATCGACGCCGACACGCTGAACGAGTTCGTCACCGGCGTCTACAAGGCCCATCCCCGCCATCGTCGGACCTCCCAGCACACCCTGCGTGCCCTGGTCCTCTCGATCGCACCCGACGCGGCCGTGCAGGACATCGGCGACGCCTACCTGCAGTCGATCGACGACGTGGACGCCGACGAGTTCGAGTCGTGGGGCATCCGCCGCGCGGAGCTCGGTCACCAGGGCATCGCGGAGAACATCTCCCGACTGCTCGCGATCACGGGTCCCACCATCCTCGCCATCGATCAGATCGACACCCTCGTCGCGCAGGCGCGCACCGGCGCCGACAAGGACTACGCGGACGAGCAGGAGGACAAGGTGGTCGAGCAGCTCGCCCACGGTCTGATGACTCTCCGTGAGACGTTGCCGCGCACCGCCTCCGTGTTGTCGGCGCTGTCGAGCGCGTGGGATCTGATCGCCGCTCGCGGGGTCGCACCGATGCGTGACCGGTTCCGGGTGACGCAGCGGCTCAAGCCAATTCCGTCGTCGGACGTCGGCCGCCTGCTGCTCGAGCGTCGCCTCGAGGCGTGCTTCCGCGAGGTCGGCTTCGCCACCCCGCACCCGACATGGCCGGTGGCCGTCGACGCGTTCGACAAGGCGCCGGACTTCACTCCCCGCCAGCTGCTCATCGCCGTCGACAAGCACATCCGCCACTGCCTCGAGACGGGGGTCGCGACGGAACTGACCGACTTCGCCTCCAGCGGAGGGGGATCCGACACACCATCGCTCCCCACGGCCAAGCGATCCGAACTCGAGGCGCTCGACGAGCGGTACGCGCAGTTGCGCAGCGCCGCGGACGTGTCGACACCGCTCGAGCCCGGCACCGAGGACAGCCTCGTCCCGGCACTGCTCTCCGCCGGTCTCGACGCGTGGATCCACGAACACCAGTCGTCCGACGACAGCCTCGCGCAGGATCCTCCGCCGAGCGGCCGCCCGGCACTGCACGCACGGCTCCGCCACACCGTCGACAGCGACACCGACGACGAGGAACACTGGTGCTTCCGCGCCGTCTCCTCCACCAATGCCCGTGCGGCACTGGCCCGTATCGAGCGGGCCGTCACTGCGGCGGGTCTCCACATCGACATGCCGCGCCGTCGGTTGATCCTCATCCGCAACGCACCGTGGCCCAAGGGCGCGAAGACGGAACAGACCGTGGCGGCGCTGCACCGCGCCGGTGGTGTCGAGGTGCCGCTGAGCGAGGACGATCGCCGCTCGCTGCACGCCCTGGGCGCTCTCCGGTCGGAGAACTCGCCGGCCCTCACGTCGTGGCTGCTCGCTCGCAAGCCGGCGCACGAGATCGCGTTGTTCCGCGAGGTGCTGCCCGACGCGAGCGTCGTCGACGACGATCAGGCACTCATCGAACCCGAGGTGTCGCAGGCTCCCGCGGCAACTCCGCGCCGGGAGCAGATCGAGATGGGGACCGAGCTCAGCACCAACGCCGAGGTCCGCATTCCGCTCGAGGCGCTGCGCAAGCACACGGCGATCTTCGCCGGATCGGGTAGCGGCAAGACCGTGCTCATCCGTCGGCTGGTCGAGGAGTGTGCCCTGCACGGTGTCTCGTCGATCGTGCTCGACATCAATAACGATCTCGCCCGCCTCGGGACACCGTGGCCGGAGGACGAACGCACGTGGCCGCCGGGCGACGAGGCGAAAGCTGCTGCGTATCTGCGGGACACGGACGTCGTCATCTGGACTCCGCGCAAGTCGTCGGGGCGGCCGCTCAGTTTCCAGCCGCTCCCCGACTTCGCCAGCGTCGTCAACGACAAGGACGAGTTCGACGCGTCCGTCGAGTCGGGTCTCGCGGCGCTGGCTCCCGCCGCACTGGCGACGGGCACCACGGAGAAGGCGAAGCACCGCCAGGCGGTGCTGCGCGCGGCACTCGACGGGTTCGGGCGGCGCTCGGCCGGCGACATGTCGGACTTCATCGACCTGCTGGAGAATCTCCCCGCCGACGCCAGCGATCTGCGCGACGCCGTGCGCATCGCGGCCGATCTCGCCGAGAACCTCAAGGCCGCGATGACGAACGACCCGATGTTCGCCGGGTCCGGCACTCCCGTCGATCCGGGCGTGCTGCTCACCCCGGCCGAGGGGAAGAAGGCGCGCGTGTCCGTCATCAACCTCTCGGGGCTCACCACCGAGGAGCAGAAGCAGAGCTTCGTCAATCAGCTGCAGATGGGTCTGTTCGCCTGGATCAAGAAGAACCCGGCGGGTGATCGACCGCTCGGCGGACTCTTCGTCATGGACGAGGCGCAGAACTACGCGCCCTCGGACAAAGCGACACCGGCCACGCACAGCACGCTCGCACTCGCGTCGCAGGCCCGGAAGTACGGCCTGGGCCTCGTCTTTGCGACCCAGGCACCCAAGGGGCTGCACAATCGCATCGCCGGGAACGCGGCCACCCAGTTCTACGGCCTGCTGAACAGCCCCGCCCAGATCCAGGCGGCGCAGGAGATGGCGCGCGCCAAGGGCGGCTCCGTGCCCGACGTCGGACGTCTCCCCGCAGGTCAGTTCTACGCGGCCGTCGAGGGTTCGGAGTTCCGGCGTACGGCCACTCCCCTGTGCCTCACCTTCCACCCGAAGAGTCCCCCCACCGAAGAGGAGGTCCTCGCGCTGGCGCGCGAGTGAGAGGAGAAGTCCTGGCGCCGGCGCGCGAGTAGCGTTGTTCGCATGGCTTACAGATTTCTGGGCAACAGCGGACTCAAGGTTTCCGAGATCACCTACGGCAACTGGCTCACCCACGGGTCGCAGGTGGAGAACGACGTCGCGACCGCCTGCGTGAAGGCGGCTCTCGACGCCGGCATCACGACGTTCGACACCGCGGACGTCTACGCCAACGGCGCGGCCGAGACCGTGCTGGGCAAGGCGGTGGCGGGCGAGCGTCGTGAAGGTCTCGAGATCTTCACCAAGGTGTATTTCCCGGTCGGCGAGAAGGGCCCGAACGACACGGGGCTCTCGCGCAAACACATCTTCGAGGGCATCGAGAACTCGCTGCGACGCCTGGGCACCGACTACGTCGACCTCTACCAGGCGCACCGATACGACCACGAGACGCCGCTCGAGGAGACCATCGCCGCCTTCGGTGACGTCGTCCAGCAGGGCAAGGCGTTGTACATCGGTGTGTCCGAGTGGACCGCGGACCAGCTCCGCGAAGCGCAGACACTGGCCCGGCAGCGCGGTTTCTCCATCGTCTCCAATCAGCCTCAGTACTCCGCACTCTGGCGCGTCATCGAGTCCGACGTGGTCCCGGCGTCCAAGGAACTCGGTATCTCGCAGGTCGTCTGGTCACCGCTGGCTCAGGGCGTCCTCACGGGCAAGTACGTTCCCGGACAGCCGCTTCCCGAGGGCTCGCGCGCGACCGACGACAAGGGCGGCGCGGACATGATCTCGCGCTACATGAACGACGAGACGCTGACGCGCGTGCAGAAACTGAAGCCGATCGCCGACGACCTGGGCATCACGATGTCCCAGCTCGCCATCGCCTGGGTGCTGGCCAACGACAACATCGCGGCCGCTCTCGTCGGCGCGTCTCGTCCCGAGCAGATCGCCGACAACGTCAAGGCGCAGGACGTCACCCTCGACGCCGACGTGCTCGCCAAGATCGACGAGGCGCTGGGCGACATCGTCGAGAAGGATCCGTCGAAGACGGTGAGTCCCGAGAAGCGTCTGGTCTGAGGTCAAGATCAGGTAAAGGATCGGTCAGATACGTCTGAAGGCGTGCAGGATCCGGGTTGCCGGGGTCGAATGAGACATGACTTCCGTACCCCGGATCCTTGCGGCCGACGGTGGCACCCTCACCACCATCGAGAATGCCATCAATTCCACCTTCGAACCCGTCACCGAGGCGGTCACCACCGTCGTCTTCTTCTCCGTCGACATCGGCGGTGCATCGGTACCACTGGTCGTGCTCTGGCTCCTGGCCGCCGCGATCATCTTCACGGTCACCTTCAAGTTCCTGCAGGTACGCGGCGCCAAACACGCGGTGGAACTGGTCCGCGGAAAGCATGACGACCCCACCGCACCTGGCGAGGTGAGCCACTTCCGCGCCCTGACCGCCGCCGTGTCCGGCACCGTCGGGCTCGGCAACATCGCCGGTGTCGCGGTCGCGGTCACCCTGGGCGGACCCGGTGCCACGCTGTGGATGATCCTCGCCGGCTTCCTCGGTATGGCCACCAAGTTCGTCGAGTGCACGCTGGGTGTGAAGTACCGCGACGTCCACGAGGACGGCACCGTCTCCGGTGGTCCTATGAAGTACCTCACCAAGGGGCTCGCGGAGCGCGGGATGAGCCGAGTCGGGAAGATCATGGCCACCGTCTACGCCGTGATCATCATCTTCTTCGGCATCTCCGGCGGAAACATGTTCCAGGCGAACCAGACCTACGCTCAGGTGCGCAGTGTCACCGGTGGCGACGAGGGTTTCCTCGGCTCGGACGGCGCGAAGTTCGGTTTCGGGCTCGTCGTCGCCGTGGTGATCGGGCTGGTCATCATCGGCGGGATGAAGTCCATCTCCGCCGTGACGGCCAAGCTGGTTCCCGCCATGGCCATCGTCTACGTGCTGGGATGCGCCGTGGTGATCGCCGTCAACATCGAGCAGGTCCCCGGCGCCATGAGTGCGATCGTGACGGGCGCCTTCTCCCCCACGGGCGTGGCGGGTGGCGTACTGGGCGTCATGATCATCGGCATCCAGCGCGCCGCGTTCTCGAACGAGGCGGGACTGGGATCGGCCTCCATCGCGCACTCGGCAGTCAAGACGCGTCATCCGGTCACCGAGGGATTCGTGGCCATGCTCGAACCGTTCATCGACACGGTCGTGATCTGCACGGCCACCGCTCTGACGATCGTCATCGCGAACACGCAGTCCTGGCAGGACCAGCGCGCCATCGTCGCGGAGACCGGCGCTCTTCCTGCCGGCGGCGTCACACTCACCTCGGACGCGTTCGAGACGGTGCTCCCCTGGTTCCCGTACATTCTGACCGTCGCGGTGGCGCTCTTCGCGCTGTCCACCGCCATCACGTGGGCCTACTACGGGTCGCAGGCGTGGACGTCCCTCTTCGGCCGCAGTGCCCTCGCCAAGCACAGCTTCAACGTCATCTTCTGCCTCTTCACCGTAGTCGGCACAGTGCTGTCGCTCGGATCCGTACTGGACTTCGCGGATGCGGCGCTGTTCGCCCTGGCCTTCGTCAACATCATCGGCCTCTACCTGCTGCTTCCCGTCGTGAGGCGGGAGCTGCGCGACTACATGGCGCATCGCCGGGGCGAGACGGTGGCGGTCGACGACGTGGACGTCACGGGCTGACCGCGCCTACGCCTCCAATGCCCCCGCGATCCGCTGTTCGATCTGTGCGTACGCAGTCGTCGGCAGCGTCACCAGGCCCTCGAGCTCGGTGCGCGCCTTGCGGTACGCCGCCTGTCGCTCGGCGGGGGTCGAGGCGCCGTCCAAGGCCATGCGCAGCAGCGACTGCGCGCGAGTGAGTCGGTTCTGCTCCGCCTCACTGAAGTTCCCGCGGCGGCGACGCTTGGCCTCGGACTCGGCGGCGGTGAACGCCACGGCGTAGTCGTGCACGGCCGAGCGGTAGAGCCGCTGCGCCTCGACATCGCCGACCAGTTCGTCCGCCGCCGACGGCCGGAGGGAGTCGGCTTCGAGCTTGGCTCGGTGGAAGGCCACCGTCATCGGGTCGCGCATGTTCGTCATCATCGGAAACTCGAGCAGGTTGATGACGTCGGTCTCGTAGGCGAACCACCGAGCGTTCACGTCGTCGTGCTCGGCGAGCGCCTTCTCGACGGATCGACGTTGTGTCTCCGCGTCCTGCTTCGTGGACTTCGAGAGTTCGAGCGCTGCGACCTTGGCCTGCTGCTTGATGCGGTACCGCTCGAGGCGACGGTCGGCCCGCCGCTCGTTGGCAGCACCGATCCCCTTCACCGCACCGGCGATGGATCCGCCGAAGACGAACACCAGCCACCAGTACTGCCCGGCGAACTGCATCACACTGTCCATGCCGATCCCCTCTCATCCGGCCATCGTAGCGAGGACCGGAGAACGCAGAACGACCCCGGACTCACGAGGAGTGCGGGGTCGTCCATGGGTGCTGCAGGTGTTACTTGGCCTTCTCGAGGACCTCGACCAGTCGCCAGTGCTTCGTGGCGGACAGGGGGCGGGTCTCCATGAGCTGAACGCGGTCGCCGACGCCGGCGACTCCGTTCTCGTCATGGGCCTTGACCTTGGTGGTGCGTCGGATGATCTTGCCGTAGAGGGCGTGCTTCACACGGTCCTCCAACTCGACGACGATCGTCTTCTGCATCTTGTCGGAGACGACGTATCCGATACGCGTCTTCCGGCTGTTGCGGGTGGTCTCTTCAGTCACTGTTTCCTCGCTCATGCTGCGTCACCTGCCGTGTCCTCGGAAGGTCCGGCGGCAAGCCCGAGCTCGCGCTCGCGCATCACGGTGTAGATGCGCGCGATCTCGTGGCGGACGACGCGCAGCCGACGGTTGTTGTCCAGCTGGCCGGTGGCCATCTGGAAGCGGAGGTTGAACAGCTCCTCCTTCGACTCACGAAGGCGGGTGATCAGTTCTTCGTCGCCGAGCTCGCGGAGCTCGGCAGCCGGGGTACCGGTAGCCATCAGAACTGAACCTCCCTCGTGATGATGCGTGCCTTGATCGGCAGCTTGTGAATCGCGCGCGTCAGTGCTTCACGAGCGATCTGCTCGTCCGGGTAGCTGAGCTCGAAGAGCACGCGGCCGGGCTTGACGTTGGCGACCCACCACTCCGGCGAACCCTTACCGGAACCCATGCGGGTCTCGGCAGGCTTCTTCGTGAGCGGACGGTCCGGGTAGATGTTGATCCAGACCTTGCCACCACGCTTGATGTGGCGGGTGACGGCGATACGGGCTGCCTCGATCTGACGGTTGGTGATGTAGGCGGGCTCGAGAGCCTGGATGCCGTATTCACCGAAGGTCACCTGAGTTCCGCCCTTGGCGGCACCCGAACGCTTGGGGTGGTGCTGCTTGCGGTGCTTGACCCGACGGGGGATCAACATGCGTCAGCCCTCCTTCTGCTCGGTCGTAGCGGGTGCATCAGCGGTTGCGGTCGCTGCGCGGCCGGCCTCGGTGCTGGTCGCCGTGGTGCCCGAGGCACCGCTGCGACGCGGACGAGACGGACGCTCGCGACGGGGACGATCGCCTGCCGGAGCAGCGGCGGCGACAGCTTCACGCTTGCCACCGACGATGTCGCCCTTGTAGATCCAGACCTTCACGCCGATGCGACCGAAGGTGGTCTTCGCCTCGTAGAGGCCGTAGTCGATGTCCGCACGCAGCGTGTGCAGCGGAACGCGACCTTCGCGGTAGAACTCGGAACGGCTCATCTCCGCGCCGCCGAGGCGACCGGAGCACTGAACGCGGATGCCCTTGACGTTCGGCTGACGCATGGCCGACTGGATGGCCTTGCGCATCGCACGACGGAAAGCGACACGGTTCGAGAGCTGCTCGGCCACACCCTGTGCGACGAGCTGTGCCTCGGACTCGGCGTTCTTGACCTCGAGGATGTTCAGCTGGACCTGCTTGCCGGTCAGCTTCTCGAGCTCGGAACGGATGCGATCCGCCTCGGCGCCGCGGCGACCGATGACGATGCCCGGACGCGCGGTGTGGATGTCGACGCGAACCCGATCACGGGTGCGCTCGATCTCCACCTTGGCGATGCCGGCGCGCTCCATGCCCGTGGCGAGGAGCTTGCGGATCTGCACGTCTTCCTTGACGTACTCCGCGTACTGCTTGTCTGCGTACCAGCGGGACTTCCAGTCGGTCGTGATGCCGAGGCGGAAGCCGTGCGGGTTGATCTTCTGGCCCACTACTGAGCTCCCTTCCGGCGACCACGTGTCGAGCCGCCGGTCTTGGGCAGGCTCTCCACGATGACCGTGATGTGAGATGTGCGCTTACGAATGCGGAACGCACGACCCTGGGCACGAGGCTGGAAACGCTTGAGGGTCGCGCCCTCGTCGACGAATGCAGCCGAGACGATCAACGTGCTCGGATCGAGATCCAGGTTGTTCTCCGCGTTGGCCGCTGCCGAGGCAACGACCTTGGCGACGGGCTCGCTGGCAGCCTGCGGTGCGAACTTGAGGATGTTCAGGGCATCCTCGACGCTCTTTCCGCGGACCAGGTCCACGACGCGACGGGCCTTCATCGGCGTCACGCGAACGTGCTTGGCCGTGGCCCGGGCGATCGGGTTGTCGGTGGGGGTGAAGTTGGTCATCGCCGCTTCGCCTTCCGGTCGTCCTTGATGTGACCCTTGAAGGTCCTCGTCGGCGCGAATTCACCGAGCTTGTGTCCGACCATCGCATCCGAGACGAACACCGGGACGTGCTTGCGACCGTCGTGGACGGCGAAGGTGTGACCGATGAAGTCGGGGGTGATGGTCGAGCGGCGTGACCAGGTCTTGATGACCTGCTTCGTGCCCTTGTCGTTCTGAACGTCCACCTTTTTCAGGAGGTGGTCGTCGACGAACGGGCCTTTCTTCAGACTGCGTGGCATCTGCTACTCCCTCCTGATTATCGCTTGTTCTTGCCGGTGCGGCGGCGGCGGACGATGAGCTGATCGCTCGGCTTGTTCTTGCGGGTACGGCCTTCCGGCTGTCCCCACGGGCTGACCGGGTGGCGACCACCGGAGGTCTTGCCCTCGCCACCACCGTGCGGGTGGTCGACCGGGTTCATGACGACACCACGGACGGTCGGGCGCTTGCCCTTCCAGCGCATACGGCCGGCCTTGCCCCAGTTGATGTTGGACTGTTCGGCGTTGCCCACCTCGCCGACGGTGGCGCGGCAGCGCACGTCGACTCGACGGATCTCACCGGACGGCATACGCAGCGTGGCGTAGGCGCCTTCCTTACCGAGGAGCTGAGCACCGGCACCGGCGGAGCGAACCATCTTGGCGCCGCCACCCGGACGAAGCTCCACCGCGTGGATGGTGGTACCCGTCGGGATGTTGCGGAGCGGGAGGTTGTTGCCGGGCTTGATGTCGGCCGTGGCACCCGACTCGATGGGCGAACCCTGCGAGATGCCCTTCGGCGCGATGATGTAGCGCTTCTCACCGTCTGCGAAGTGCAGCAGCGCGATGTTGGCGGTGCGGTTGGGGTCGTACTCGATGTGAGCGACCTTGGCCGGCACGCCGTCCTTGTCGTTGCGGCGGAAGTCGATGAGCCGGTAGGCGCGCTTGTGACCGCCACCCTTGTGACGGGTGGTGATGCGGCCGTGTGCGTTGCGGCCACCGCGGCCGTGCAGCGGGCGGATGAGCGACTTCTCCGGTGTCGAGCGCGTGATCTCCGCGAAATCGGAGACACTCGCGCCACGACGACCGGGAGTGGTCGGCTTGTACTTACGAATTGCCATGTTTGTCTCGTCCCTTGATCCTCGAGGACCCTCTGAGCTCCGGCCGCTTACGCGACCGGGCCTCCGAAGATCTCGATGGGCTTGCTGTCGGCCGAGAGGGTCACGAGCGCGCGCTTGGTGCTCTTACGCGTGCCGTAGCCGAATCGGGTCCGCTTGCGCTTGCCCTGCCGGTTGGCGGTGTTCACGCTGGTCACAGTCACGCCGAAGACCTTCTCGACAGCGATCTTGATCTGCGTCTTGTTCGAGTCGGGGTGCACGATGAACGTGTAGGTCCCCTGCTCGATGAGCCCGTACGACTTCTCCGAGATGACCGGGGCCAGCAGGATGTCGCGGGGATCGGCAATGGTGCTCACTTGTCCTCCTCCTGTGAATCCGTTGCTGCCTTGGCCGGTCCTGCGATGAACGTGTTCAGTGCCTCGACACTGAAGATCACGTCGTCTGCCTCGAGGACGTCGTAGGTGTTGAGCTGATCGGGCGCGATGGGGTGAACGCCGTCGAGGTTCTGGACGGACTTCCATGCGGCCAGGTCTGCGCGGCCGATGACCAGCAGAACCTTCTTGCGATCGGTGAGCTCCGCGAGGAACGTGCGAGCACCCTTGGTGGAGGGCACCTGTCCCGCGACGAGTTCGGTGATCACGTGGATGCGCTCGCTGCGCGCCCGGTCGGAGAGGGCACCGCGGAGAGCTGCAGCGATCATCTTCTTGGGGGTGCGCTGGCTGTAGTCGCGCGGCTGCGGGCCGTGGACGGTGCCACCGCCGACGAACTGCGGTGCGCGGGTCGAGCCCTGACGTGCGCGGCCGGTGCCCTTCTGGCGGTACGGCTTCTTGCCGCCACCGCGGACCTCGCCACGCGTCTTCGTCGAGTGCGTTCCCTGACGTGCCGCAGCGAGCTGCGCGACGACGACCTGGTGCATCAGCGCGATGTTCGCGGTGCGATCGAAGATCTCGGCGGGGAGATCGACGGTGCCGTTGGTCTTGCCACCGAGCTCCTTGACGTCGAGCGTCAGGTTGGCTTCGGTCTTCTTCTCGAGACTGGTCATGCTCGCGCACCACCCTTCACTGCGCTCTTGACGATCACGACGCCGCCCTTGCGGCCCGGGATCGCACCCTTGATCAGCAGCAGACCGTTCTCGGCATCGACCTTGTGCACCGAGAGGTTCTGCGTGGTGATGCGGTCGCTACCCATGCGGCCCGACATGCGCATGCCCTTGAAGACACGGCCGGGGGTCGCGCAGCCACCGATGGAACCGGGGCGGCGGTGGACAGCCTGCGCACCGTGGCTCGCGCCCTGGCCCTTGAAGCCGTGGCGCTTCATCGTTCCCGCGAAGCCCTTGCCCTTGCTGATTCCGGTGACGTCGACGAAAGCGCCGTCCTCGAACTCTGCTGCGGTGAGCTCCTGGCCGATCTCGTAGCCTGCGGCGTCGGCGACGCGCAGCTCCGCGAGATGGCGGCGAGGCGTGACGCCTGCCTTGGCGAACTGGCCGGTGACCGGCTTGTTCACCTTGCGGGGATCGATGGCACCGAAGGCGACCTGGACGGCGCTGTAGCCGTCGCGCTCCTCGGTACGGATCGCGGTCACGACGTTCGGGTCAGCCTTCACGACGGTGACCGGGACGACGCGGTTGTTCTCGTCGAAGACCTGGGTCATGCCGAGCTTGGTGCCCAGAATGCCCTTGGCCGGACGCTTGATGTTGTCAGTCATGGTTGTCTCCGCGCTCACTGAATGTTGACGTCGACGCTTGCCGGCAGGTCGATGCGCATGAGCGCGTCGACCGTCTTCGGCGTCGGGTCGAGAATGTCGATGAGTCGCTTGTGCGTGCGCATCTCGAAGTGCTCGCGAGAGTCCTTGTACTTGTGCGGCGAACGGATGACGCAGTACACGTTCTTCTCGGTGGGCAACGGCACAGGTCCGACCACGCGTGCCCCGGTGCGGGTCACGGTCTCGACGATCTTGCGCGCGGACGCGTCGATCGCCTCGTGGTCGTAGGCCTTGAGCCTGATGCGGATCTTTTGTCCCGCCACGCTTATGTCCTCTTCCTTGCCCTGGTTAACCGTTGGTCAGGTCTCTCGTCTCCGGATGTCGATCCGGAGAACCCGGCAGTGTGCTGACCCGACGCCGGCATGAAGCCGAGCGCGAGGCGCATCCATGAGGACGAACGTGGCGGACTCTCGCATCCACGCACACGCGTGGCCAGGAGGAATCCGTTGCCGCTGTTCATCTGTCATGGTTCTCCGGTCCACGCGGTCGGGCGTGTCGCATTCCCGCACATGATTCTCCCTCGGCCCGAACTCGACCGGCGGGAGAACGCGGACCGGATGCGCCCATCGTGCCGGCGCAATCACTGCATGTCGTTCTCGTCGCATACCTCGGCCGCGAGATCACGTCGCAACACGCACGACAGGGATCACCTCGGTCAAGGCAACCCGAACAGTATGACCCACGCCGGGGGTCGAGTTCAAATCGAGGCGGTAGCGCAGCCGGATCGCACGGTCGATCGCGCGATCCGCGCAGGTGGTACCCATCCGCGCGTGATGCAACCAGCGCGGACGACCGGTGGGCGCGCGGATCGACCGCGCCCGAACATCTTACCGCCGAGTAAGGTGCAGCCATGGCAACGGTCACCAGCACGTACGCGCTCTGGCAGCGACTCCCCGGCGGGATCACCCGCTCCCTGGCGTTCTCCGCGGGAATGTGTGTCCGCGTGCCCTTCTTCGCCACGGTCCTCCCCCGCGTACGGGAGCTCGCCCCCGGGCGGTGCGTGGTCTCCGGGCCCACGTGGTTCGGAGTGCACAACCACCTGGGCACCTTCCACGCCATCGCGGCCTGCAATCTGGCCGAGGTGGCGATGGGGATGCTCGCCGAGGCGACGATCCCCACCACCCACCGGTGGATCCCCAAGGGCATGAACGTCCAGTACCTGGCCCCCGGCAGATCCGGGCTCACCGCCACCGCGCTACTCGACGATCGGCCGGACTGGGAATCGGTGACCAGCGGCGTGGAACTCGTGATCCCGGTCAGCCTGCGCGACGCCGGCGGCACCGAGGTCGTCCACGCCGACATCACCGTGTGGGTCAGCCCGCGGTGACATTCGACCGGCCTCCGGCCTGCCCGCGGTGACTTCCGACCGGCCTCCGGCCTGCCCGCGGTGACTTCCGACCGGCCTCCGGCCTGCCCGCGGTGACATCCGACCGGCCTCCGGCCTGCCCGCGGTGACTTCCGACCGGCCTCCGGCCTGCCTGCGGTGACATCCGGTGCTCTGCTGTCGGTCAGCTCCCGGGAGGTGCTTCCGACAGCGCTGCCGGCCGGAAGGTGCGCTCGGTGAGCAGACGTCTCGGCGAGAAGGACCGGCGAACAGGGTCGTAGGCGCGGTACGGGAACCAGAACACCGCATGCGAGAGCCAGGTGACCGGTGCGACGAGCCACCGCAACGACCAGTTGGAGCGACCGTGGATCTCGAAACTGGTGATGCCGGCCTTGACGAACGACGTGTACTGCAGCGGCGGTGTCAACGCGCGCCGCGGCGAGATGTCGGCCCACATCTCGGTGGGCTGGACGATGGAGTAGCCGGCCTCGATGAGACACAGCGCGAAGTCGATGTCCTCGTGCACGTCGGAACGGGACGTCAGCTTGTCCTGGACCGCGTCCCAGGCCTCCAGCCGCACCGCCATGTTGGCGCCGTGCATGTTGTCGATCTTCATGCCGTTGCCCAGAACCTTCGCCCGGACGAGCGCGTCGACGAGCCATTTCTTCGACCTGGTGAACGGTGAGTCGTAGGGCGCGCTCAATCCCGTGATACCACCGAGATTGAGATCGGAATCCGCGTCCCGGAATGTCTGCTTCACGGCGGACACCCATCCGGCGCCGATTCGGGTGTCCGCGTCGATACGCCCGATGATGTCCGATGTCGCTTCCCGGAAACCCGTATTACGGGAGAAGAACAATCCTTTTCGCGGTTCGTGCACGAGACGAATCTTCGGCTCGCGCGCCGCGTACTCCTTCACGATCTGCACCGTGTCGTCCATCGACCCGTTGTCCACGACGATGACCTCGGACAACTCGTCGATCTGCGGCAACACGTGATCGAGACACGCTGCGATGTAGTCCTCCTCGTCGAGGACAGGAATGACGAGACTGGTGACCGTTCCCTGCAATGTCATGATCGGCGACCCCCTTTCCACCGTCGACAATAAGGGGACGCGCCGCAAAGTTCGACACGCTCGCGGCCGTGGCGCACAGCCGGAGAATCAGACTCCGAGGGACGCCGCCACCATGGGCCAGGATTCGTGCAGGTCCTCCTGCCAGTAGGCCCAGGAATGCGTTCCGTTGTCTCGGAACTTCACCGTGGCCGGAATGCCGAGTTGCGCCAGTCGCTCCGCGAACGTCCGCGTGCACGTGTTGGTGATCGACTCGATGCCGCCGCCCACGACGACCCGGTTGATCAGTGCGGGGACGTCCCCTGCGATGCGGGCACTCTGGAGAGTCTCGTCGAAGCCGGGCAGCCCACTTCCCGTGGTGACGTAGAGAGGAGTGCCGCGCAGCTTGTCCGCGTTGAGCAACGCGTCGTTGGCCGCCCACTCCGGACCGTCGTCGGGTCCCCACATGTTCTCCGTGTCGCCCCCGCCGCGCGCCTCGACCACGAGCTTGACGAAGGCGCGGCCCAGGTCGTCCGACGTGCCGGCACAGCCGCTGAAGGACGCGACCGACGAGTAGAAGCCGGGTCGATCGGCGGCCAACATCAGGACCGCGCTCGCCGCCATCGAGATGCCGCCGACGGCCTGGGTACCCGTCGTTCCGAGCGAGCGGTTCATGAGAGGGGGCAGCTCGTCCAGCAGGAAGGTCTCCCACTTGTTGCGGCCGAGCTCCGGGTCGTCCGCGACCCAGTCGGTGTAATAGCTGAAGGCGCCGGCCTTGGGCACGACCACGTTGACGTTCTTGTCCGCGAAGAAGGTGGACACATCGGCCTGATCTGGCCAGTTGCTCGACGGATCCTCGCCGCCACTCGCCCCGTTGAGCAGGTAGTACGTGGGGCGCCGGGCCGAGGTGTCGGCGGGCCGGAACACCTGCAGCGGAACCGACCGATCCATCGACGGCGAGTACACGGTGACGAGGTACTGCTGACCGCCGACGAACTCCACGCTCTCCACCCGCGCACCCGAGCCGGTCTCGACCGCGGCGATCGGTGCGTCGTCGGCTCGGGCGACGGTGGGGGTGGCCGTCATGAGCGCACCGACCACCGCAGCGGCGACCAGAGCGGTGATCGGCCGTCGTGTCCACGTCATCGTCGTATCCCTCTCGCACTGCACTCCCGGCGACAGTGCACTGCCGTCACAGCAGTGTCATGCGCCCCATCGCCTCGCACTCTAGGCGACGTCACAGACGGGCGTGCGGCCATGCACGAGCAAGAAGATTCGTCATTCCGTTAACACGGGCCCGAAACAGGGCGATCATCGGGTACAGGCGGCCGAACGAGGCTGCGGCCCGGTGACAGCGTTCTGGCCCCGACCGAGACGAAGGCGGTACTTCCGATGGCGACACGACGACATACCTCCGCGGTGGGTGAGCCGATGGCACCGCGGGACGCGCTGAACTACTACTTCGAGAGCGAGCGCACGCCGGGCACCATCGTGCACGGCATCGTCGTGGACGCCGCCCGCTCGGACGGATCGCTCCGCACGCTTGCGGACGTCGAGCGCTTCGCGCGGAGCGTGCTCGACCTCCACCCTCTGTTCCGGCGTCGCCTGCGGACGACGATCGCCGACCTCGCCTTTCCCGTGTGGGTCGAGTGCGACGTCGACGTCCGCGCGCACGTGTTCGTCCACGATGCTTCCGCGGCCGACGAGCATCCGGACCACTTCCTGCGTCGACGAGTGATGGACGCCTCGAGCACGCCGTTCGACTTCGACGTCCCCGCGTGGCAGATCCACCTCGTGACAGGTCTGCGCGGAGTACCGGGCGTTCCCGAGGGCGGCAGCGTGCTCCTCCTCAAGGTGCACCACAGCGCCATCGACGGGATGGGCACCACGTCGCTCGTCCACCGAATGCTGGCCCCGCCGTCCGCCGACGTCTCGGCGCACCGCAACGACGTCTTTGACCGCGAGAGCATCGCCGTGCCGACCCCGTTCGCTGCTCTTCGTTCGCTTCCCCGCGAGTTCGCCGGTTTCGCCGGCCGCGGTGTCCGCCGATGGCGTGCGGTCCGGCAGCTCGACCCTGTACAGCGACCCACCGCCCATCACTACCCGGCCACGCGTTTCAATCGAAATCTCGCTCCGGACATGACGTTCGGGATGGCGTGGTTCGACCTCGATCGTGTTCGCGCGATCAAGTCCGCCGTGCCTGGCGCGACCGTGAACGACGTCGTCATGACAGTGGTGTCGATCGCGCTGTCGGACTACCTGGGCGGCGAGCTCCCGGCCACGAGCCTCGGGGCGTCGTTCCCCGTCAACGTGCGCACCGTCGACACGACGGGCGAGACCGCGAACCAGCTCGCGATCGCCGTGGTCGATCTGTTCACGGACGTCGCAGATCCGGTCGACCGTCTGCGCGCGGTCTCCGCGGCAGCACGCGACCGCAAGTCCGACCTCGCGACGCGGCTCCGCAGCCTCCCCTCCCATCCCATGAACTCGGCACCGGCCCCACTCCTGGCGGCGATCGCTCGACTGATGCCCCGCCGCCCCGCTGCCCCCACGACGACCGGCACGAACACGTTGATCTCCAACATCGCCTACGGCAACGACCGGATGGAGTTGGCGGGCGCGCCCGTGACGGGCGTGTTCGCACCCCTCCCCGTGGTGGAGGGGGTCCAACTCGCGCATGTCGTCGTGTCGGCCGGCGGTCGGATGTGCCTGACCGCGGTGTCCCACCGCGCCCTGATGCCGGACGTCGACCACTACACGGCACTGCTCGCCTCGGCGGTGGACACGCTCGCGGTCGCGACCGACACCAGCGAGCGCGCGTCCGTCGCCACCGTTGCTTAGCATGCCTACAGTTTTGTTACAGCGTAAAAACGGGCATAAAGCTTGTACAGAACGTTCGGTCGGAGTAGCTTTCCCCTTCATCACATCGCTGAAGGGCCGGAACATGACCATGGCACGTCGGGGCACGGCCGAACGTGGTACCGCCATGCACGCACGCGACGCCCTCAATTTCTTCTTCGAGTCGCCGCTCACGTCCGCCGCCGTGGTGCACTGCTACGTCCTGGCCGACGGCGCGTCCGTGCGCTCCGTCGCCGATGCCGCCGAGTTCGGGCGCGGCATCCTCGCGCTCGACCCGCTCTTCACCCGGCTGCTGGTGTCGGTCCCCGCGAACCTGGCGTTCCCTCACTGGGTACCGACCGAGGTCGACGTCACCGAGCACGTGTACGTGCACACGCCGCCGGCGGGACAGAGCCGCGACCTGCTCGTGTCGATGATCACCGACTTCACGATCACACGGCTGCCGCGTGAACGCCCGCCGTGGCAGTTCCACTTCGTCCTCGACGTCACCGGCATCGACGGGGTGGCCGAGGGCGCCACCGTAGTGATCTTCCGGAGCCACCACAGCGCGATCGACGGCATGGGGTCCGTCGAACTGGTGAACCGCGTCTTCGGCCCGAACCCGACACCGCGCGTGGACCCGGACACTGCGGTGGACGTCCCAAGTCCCGTCCGAGCGGCACGCGCACTTCCGCGCGACATCGTGACCCTCACGGGAGCGGCGCTGCGGCGGCGAACGGCGGCCCGCGCGTTGAAGGCCTCGTCCGACTCCGGCACCGCAGCGCACGAATCCTTCCCCGCCACGCGCTTCAACCGTCGAGTACGCCCGTCGATGGTCTTCGACATGACGTTCTTCGAGATGAGCCGTGTCCGCGCACTGAAGAACAGGGCCGGAGGCGTCACTCTCAACGACGTCATGGTCACGGTCGTCTCGCTCGCGCTGTCCGCGTATCTCGCGGAGGACGGTGAGCTGCCCACCGACTCGTTGGGCACCACCATCCCGGTGAGCACGCGCGCCATGGGGGAGAGCACCAACGCCAACCGGATCGCGGTCGCGACGTTGTCGCTGCACACCGATGTGATCGACCCGGTGGTGCGCCTGCGGGCCGTGCACGCGTCAGCTTCGCGGGCCAAGGACCACGCCACCGCTGTCGCCACCCGGCTGCCGGCGCATCCGCTCACCGTGATGCCGGCGCCGCTGATGGCGTTGCTGGGCAAGACCATGAGGTCACCGGCCGCACCGGCACGGGTCGCCACCAACACGATGATCACCAACGTGCCGTACGGCGTGGGCGGAGTCACGATCGCCGGATCACCCATGGTGGGCGTCTTCGGGCCCCTCCCCACCGTCACCGGAGTGGCTCTGGCGCACGCCGTCGCCACCTTCGGCGCGTCGATGTTCGTGTCGGTCACGTCCGTGGACGACGCGATGCCGGACACCGCTCGATACATACGCCACATCCGCACCGCATTCGACCGTCTGGAGGCGGCGGTCGCTCCGAGCGACGCCGATCCTCCGGCGGCGCAGGCCGTCACCCCCACGACGATCACGGTTTCGCCGTGACGTCCTCTCACTCGTTCCGCAGCCCGAACCCGCACACCGAAGGACACGCCATGGCGCCCCGACACAGCCGCACTCCCGTCACCACGACGGACACCCCTCGCGCATCCGTCGGCGTCTGGACGCATGCACCCACGTCTCTCCGCCGTCACGTGTTCGTCGTGCGTCCGGGATCCGAGAGCTCCACGCCGGATCGCATGTCGAGGCACCTGACCGACCTCGCCGCAGAGGCAGGTCTGCTCGGAACCGACGAGCACGCCCGGGTGACCGTCCACGCGCCGGGCGTCGCGGCCGGCACCGTCGTCGCGCTTCTCGACGCCGCGCACCCGTCGACCGACGCACCGTGGTGCCTCGACGTCTTCACCGAGGTGTCGGGCTTCGATGCGGTGCCGAGCGGATCGGCAGTCGCCGTGTTCCGCTCCGCAGTCGGGCCCGTCGAGTCGCGCACGATCACCCGCATCGTCGAGACCGTCCTCGCTCCCGGCCGTCCCGCTCGTCCGGGTGGGCCCGTGGCACGCCACGCGTACCGACCGTTCGACGGTGCCGACGCGCCGGCGTACCCGGCACCACTGGGTGACGCCCGTTCACTCGTCGCGCAGTTCCCCACCGTCCGACTCGAGCAGATCTCCGCGGGACTCGGTCAGACCACGATCGCGGACGTGGTGTCGACGGTCGTCTCCACCGCCGTGCGGCGCGCGGTTCCGGCCGGGACGTCACCCGTCACCGCTCTGCACGTCGCGGACATGCCGGTCCCGCCGTCCGGGGTCGACACGCCCGACCTTCTGTCCTTCGGACCGCACATCGCGGAGGACGCGCGTTCCGTCACCGCCACCGTGTGCCGTGTCGGCGCAGCCACCGTGGTGACGCTCTCCTCCTCGGTGCCCGCACTCGATCTCGCCACCGTTCTGCACCACGTGGAGGACGAGCTGCGAGGCCTGGAGCACTCCGCCGCCGCGCAGTTCTCTCGCCTGGGGCGACTCTCTCGCCACGCACGGGAGCGCGCGAACGTCGCCTCCTGACTCACCTGCCACCACACAGTCGAAACGGGTTCGGCCGCGTCCTCGGACGTGGTCGGACTCGGTCCACCACCACGGCTCCCACGTGGAAGAAGTAACATCGGTCGGGGTTCGCGGGATGACTTCGACAGTGCCGCACGCTCGACACGTCGCTCCGCGACCGACTCGGTCGGGCATGATCGCTCTCGAGCGACGAGCACTGACGACACCGCACCCGACGACAGTGGAGACCAATGCCATCAGACGACACAGCCGTACTCGTAGAGGACGTTCACAAGTCCTTCGGAACGGTTGACGCACTGCGCGGCATCGATTTCAGCGTCCCCACCGGCTCCATCCTCGGAGTTCTCGGGCCCAACGGCGCCGGGAAGACCACCACCGTGAAGGTGCTCGCGACGCTGGTCCGACCGGATCGCGGACGTGCGGTGGTGTCCGGCCACGACGTGGCGCAGGATCCTGCGGCCGTCCGGCGTTCCATCCTCATGACGGGTCAGTACGCCGCTCTCGACGACGCCCTGACCGGGCGGGAGAACCTCGTCCTCTTCGGTCGTCTCATGGGACTGACGAAGAAGTCGGCCCGTGTGCGCGCCGAGAACCTTCTCAACGACTTCGACCTGATCGAGGCCGGGGATCGACAGGTCCGCGGCTACTCCGGCGGTATGCGTCGACGCATCGACATCGCGTGCGGTCTCGTGGTGCGTCCGAAGGTCGTGTTCCTCGACGAGCCGACCACCGGACTCGACCCGCGCAGCCGCAAGGCGGTGTGGTCACTCGTGTCGTCGCTGCGAGACCAGGGCATCACGACGCTGCTGACCACGCAGTACCTCGAGGAAGCCGACGTTCTCAGCGACAGCATCATCGTCATCGATCGCGGTCGGGTCATCGCGCAGGGCACGGCCGACGAGTTGAAGTCGATGACGGGCGGCAACTACTGCCACATCAGCCCGCTGGATCCGACCGAACTGCGCCGCGCCGCAGATGCTCTCGCCGGTCTGCTTCCGCCCACCTTCAGCGCCGCCGACCTGCAGGGCGACAGCATCATCATTCCCGCACCGGACGGCCCCGGCACGCTGGCCGAGGCGCTGAAGAGGCTCGACGCCGCGGGCATCGAACTGTCCGACATCGGTCTGCGCCGGCCGTCCCTCGACGACGTCTTCCTGAGCCTCACCGGTCAGTCGCAGGGTGATGCGGCTCCGGCCGAACCCGCCATCGGCTCGGGCGCACCCTCGTGACGGCCACCCGAGACGCAGGACGTGCCTCGCACCGAGCACCGGAACCCACGGCGTTCAAGCAGTGGGCGAGCCTGTCCGGACGGTCCCTGGGATCGATGGCCAGGTCCGGCAGCCTCGTGGTCGCCGTGGTCGCCCCGGCCGTCTACACGGTCGGCTTCTACCTGCCGCTCCGGCTCGTCATGCAGTTCCAGGGCCTGGACTACGCCCAGTTCCTCATGCCGATCATCTGCCTGCAGGCCATGGCGTTCACCGCCATCTCCGCAGCGCAGCGTGCTGCCATCGAGGGTCAGTCGGGTATGACCACCCGACTGCAGACGATGCCGGTCACCCCGTGGGTACCGCTGCTGTCGAGAGCGACGGCCAACCTGGTGCACGCGAGTCTCTCCCTGATAGCCGCGCTGGTCTACGGCTCCCTCATCGGGTTCCGATTCCAGGCAGGACTCGACGACGCCGTCATCTTCATGCTGTTCGCACTCCTCGTCGGCGCGGCGCTGACCACGGGCGGCGACGCGATCGGATCGTTGTCCCGGTCCCCCGAGGCCACCAGCCAGGCACTGACCCTGCCCCAGCTGATCCTCGGCATGTTGTCGTCGGGCTTCGTTCCCGAGACAGGCTTCCCCGAATGGATCCGTCCGTTCGTCCGCAACCAGCCCATCTCCCTCTTCTCGAAGGCCATGCGTGACATGGCCGAAGGGGGCGTCAACTCCGCGACACTGTGGCCGGCGATCGCCTGGGCGGTGGGCCTCATCGTGGTCCTCGTACCGCTCGCGGTCTGGGCCAGCACGAGGCGATCATGACCGACACCACGTCCGAACCCCGCTTCGATCTGCGCGCGCTCCCCGAACCGGAACGCCTCGTGGGCGAACGCAGCCTCGCCGGGCTGGCGTCGCAGAGCGTGCTGCACTGCGGTCGCCTGCTCCGTCGCTGGGCTCGCGATCCGCTGACCATCATCCAGGCCGTCGTGTACCCGGTGGTCTTTCTTCTCATGCTCCGCACGGTGCTCGGCAACTCCGTGTCGGCGGCCACCGGGGAGAACAGCATCTTCGGCACCGTCCCGCTGATCGCCATGGTCGCCGCCATGTCCGGGTCGCTCGCGAGCGCGGTGGGTCTGCGCCGAGAGCGTGCGGCCGGTCTGGTGTCCCGCTTCCAGACCCTGCCGGTGCACCGCGCCGCGGGTCTGGTGGGTCGACTCCTGGCCGAGACCGCCCGCATCGTCACCACGACGTTGCTCATCGTCGTCGTCGGGTTCACGCTCGGCTTCCGGTTCGAGCAGGGGCCCGTTCCGGGCGTGCTGGCGATGCTCGTGCCGCTGGCGTTCGGCCTCGGGTTCGCGGTGTTCGTCACCTCGGCCGCGATCGTGACCACCACCTTCCCTCTGGTCGAGGCCGTCGGAATGGTGTTCACCATTCTCATGTTCTTCAATTCCGGTTTCGTCCCGACGCGGGCCTATCCGACGTGGTTGCAACCGTTCGTCGAGCACAACCCCATCTCCTGTGCGGTCGATTCGATGAAGGGCCTCACACTCGGTGGCCCGGTCACCTCCCCGCTGTTGCAGTCGCTGGCCTGGTCGTTCGGGTTGTTCCTGGTGTTCGTGGGGCCTGCGGTGCGTGGGTACCGTCGCGCCGCCGAGACGTTCTGACGCTGCCGCGACCGGCCGGTCACAATGGCCGCCCGATCGGCCCGAGAAGGGCGTAACAGAACGCTCGGTTCCGGCAATGTAGTCGCTGTAGGCGCGGCCCGCGGATGCTGGTCGGCGCAGTGGCCGAACGCGAGGACCGACGCCGTGACACGATTCCGACAGCCCTTCATCGGCGTTCGAGTATCACCCCGGGACGCGATCAACGTCCTCGCCGAGAGCGAGCGGGTGATCGCCAACCTCGTCTACGTGATGGTGTTCGACGCCGCCGGCACGATGGGAGCATCCCCGACCCACGCCACGGTGTGCGCGTGGATGCGTGGACGTCTCGACGTCTCCCCCGTGTTCCGCCGGCGGCTCCGACGGCGCGCCGGCGATCTCGGTGACCCGTTCTGGGTGACCGGCGACGTGGACCTCGACGACCACGTCGTCGTCACTCCGATCGATCGACCGGGATGGGACCCCGTCGAGCGCCACATCGCTCGGGTCATGGCCACTCCGATGACGCTGGCGTCGTCGGGGTGGGAACTGCACGTCCTGACGGGCATCCACGGCGTGCCGCACCTTCCGGAGGGCGCGACCGCGGTGGTGATCAAGGTCCATCACGCGTCGATGGACGGGTTGGGGCTGGTGGCCGTGGTCCGAGCCCTGTTCGCGTCTCCCGACCTCTCGCACGACGGACGTGTCGCGGAGCGCCGCGGAACCGCGGTTCCGGGCCCGATTCCGCCGCTGTGGAAGGACGCCGCCACGATGCCCCGCCGGACGGCGATGTTCGTCCGGACGATGGCGGCCGTGCGCCGGGCTGCCCCCGAGACACCGCGGCCACCGCGGCCCGCGACCCGCTTCAACGCCCGGATCGCACTCGACCACCGCGTCCGGATCGTCTGGCTGGACCTCGCACACGTCCGGACGATCTCGCGAGCCGTTCCCGGAATCACCGTGAACGACGTGCTGCTCACGGCGGTCTCCCTGGCACTCACCCGGTTCCTCGACGAGGCAGGGGAACACCCTGCGGCCACCTTGAGCACGACCATGCCGCTCGACATCCACGCGACCCACGACACCGCAGCGGCGAATCAGACCACGTTCGCGGACGTCGACCTGCACACCACGGTCGTCGACCCGCTCCTGCGCCTCCGCGCTGTGCACGCTTCGGCTGCCGACGCCAAGAGGCGGGTGCAGGATCTGACGTCTCGGCACGAGGTCAGCCCTTTCGACGTCGCCCCGCCCCTCCTCCTGCGGGCGATCGGCGCCCTGTCCACTCTGGCTCCTCACGACCGTCCGACAGTGCCGTCCACCACCGTGGTGTCGAACATGCCGCACGGAAGCGACGACCTGTGGTTCCTGGGCGCCCGCGCGGTGGCCGCGTTCATGCCGATGCCCACGGTCGACGGCATGGGCCTCATCCACCACATCACCTCGCTCGGCAACCGTCTGGCACTCACCGTGACGGTCGAGTCGACCATGATGGCGGAGCCGGACCGCTACTGCGCGATGATCCGGGACGCCGTGGACGCGCTCGCGGCGGCCACGCTCGACGACGTCGCCGCGCCGCGCGCAGCGGCCCCCGCGAGCGTCGACACCGACTAGCCTCGCAGCGCCGTCCCGGTGAGCACCGTGACGTCCAGCGGCGCTGCCGCGGGTGCCTGATCGGCATCGCTCACGACGATGACCTCGAGGTCGTCCAGTCCCTGCGTGTCGAGCGACGCGAGTTGGGACTCGGACAGCACGACATGGGTGACCCACTCGTCGGCGAGCGCGTCGGCGAGATCGTCGGAGGCGTCGAGACTCACGGTCGTCGCTCCGGCCGCGGCAGCGACCACCACGGCGAGCACCTCGAGGTCCAGCGGCGCCCCGGCGGCCACCGCCACCCGCGATTCGTACGTCACCTGAAGACTGTCCGCGGTGATGCACGAGGCGAGCGCTGCGTGCGTCAGCGTGGCATCGCCCAGGGCGACGAGCGGATCGCCGGGACCGGCGGACACGATGCCGTCCGCCGCGGACAGCGGTCCGACCGGGCCCTGCGTGAAACGGTCGTCGGACGTCACCCGGATCGCGGTGTCCGCGTCCGTCAGCGTCGCGCCGATCTTCGCCGCGGCCCAGGTCGCCGCGATCCTGTCCTCGGGTGCCTCGACCAGCGGGGTCACCGGTCGGCCGGGTCCACCCCCCTCGGCCAGCAGGACCCGGGCGATGCGATTGGACCGGGCGTCCATCTCGGCCCAGCTGATCTCGAACTCGCCCCGTGCGTACGCGGGAGCTCCCGGATCCGCCTCGACGGACGCGGTGATCATCGAGGCCAGGTCGACGGGCTGCGGCCGACTCGTCTGCACGGCCGCGGCCACCGGCTCGTCGGCGTCGGTCGACGGGCCCGAGGCCAGGGCGATCGAGGAGACGGCACCGCCCGGATCCGCTACCACCGCGTCGAGCGCGGACGAGAAGACGGTGGCGAAGGTGGCCGCCGTGGCCTCGTCGAACAGATCGGTGGCATAGGTGACGATGCCGGTCACCGGGTCCGAGTGCTCGCGGTGAGGCGAGTCCTCGATGGTCAGCGTGAGATCGAACTGGGCGGGATCGAACGGGTTCTGCAACTGCTCGACGTGCAGACCCGCGAGATCGATCTCCGAACGCTCGGTGTTCTGGTACGCCAGAGCCACGCGGAACAGCGACGACGACCGCGCAGGCGCCACCGTGTCGACCACGGTGTCGAACGGCACGTCCGCGTGGGCGAACGCCGAGAGGGCGACACCCCGCGCATCGTCGACGAGATCGACGACGGACGCGTCCTCGTCGACCGCCAGGCGCAGCACCAGGGTGTTCACGAGCATGCCGACCAGAGGATCGAGTTCGGCGCTGCCTCGACCCGCCACCGCGGTGCCGACGCAGATGTCGGTCGACCCGCTGATGCGCGACAGGGCGACGGACAGCGCCGCGTGCACCACCATGAACGGAGTCGCGCGCCGCTCCCGCGCCAGATCGCGGACCAGCTCGTACGTCTGCGCCGGGATCTCGAAGCGCACGGAGGCACCCACACCGGACGGTGCCGGAGGACGCGGACGGTCCTGCGGCAAGGACAGCTCACCAGGGAGCCCTGCCAGGGTCTCGCGCCAGTAGGCGAGCTGACGTGCCGAGACCGACTCGGGATCTGCCGGGTCGCCCAGCAGCGTGCGGTGCCACAGGGCGTAGTCCGCGTACTGGACCTCGAGCGGCGTCCACGCCGGCAGCACGCCCGCCGTGCGCGACGCGAATGCCGTCACGACGTCGACGGTGAGGGGCGCGATCGAGAAGCCGTCGGCCGCGATGTGGTGCACGACCACGACGAGCACGTGCTCCTCGTCGCCGAGGCGGAACAACTCGACGCGCAGCGGCACCTGCGTCGTCACGTCGAACGGCGTGGTCGCCGCCGCCACCACACGCGCCGCGAGCTCGGCCTCCGTCACCGGGATCGGGGTCAGCGGCCGGCCCACCGGTGCGAGCACGGACTGACGCCCGTGACCGTCGACGTCGGGGTAGACGGTGCGCAGCGTCTCGTGTCGGGCGACGACGTCGTCGACCGCGACGCGCAGGGCATCCACATCGAGTGGTCCCGTGAGCCGCAGGCCCATCGGCAGGTTGTAGGTCGCCGCCGTCGGATCGACACGGTTGGCGAGCCAGAGCCGTTGCTGTGCCGGAGCGAGAGGAACGACCTCGGGGCGGGGAGTCGACGTCAGGTGTCGGCTGGTGGTGACGACGGTGTCGAGGCTGTCCGCGAGGTCTGCCACCGTGGCCGCGTCGAAGACGGCGCGCAACGGCACCCGCACACCCAACTCGTCTCCGATGCGGGCCGCGACGCGGGTCGCTACCAGCGAGTTCCCGCCGAGAGCGAAGAAGTTGTCGTTGAGCCCGACGCGCTCCACGCCCAGGAGTTCCGCGAGGACCTCGGCCACGACGCGTTGCTCCTGCGTACGCGGTGCGCGGTATCGCTGCACGTCCACCACCGGGTCGGGCAGCGCCGAGCGATCGAGCTTGCCGCTCGCGCTGACGGGCAGCGCGTCCAGGACGACCACGACCGGCACCATGTACGCCGGCAGGATGCGCGCCGCGTCCGCTCGGAGCAGGTCGGTGTCGACGGTCGCTCCCGGCGCGGGCACGACGTAGGCGACGAGCGTGTCGTCGCGGACGATGGCGACCGAACGGGCGACGCGCGACGACGCGGAGACCGCCGCCTCCACCTCGCCGAGTTCGATGCGCAGTCCACGCAGCTTGACCTGGTGGTCGACGCGCCCCGCGAACTCGAGATGGCCGTGGTGATTCCACCGGGCAAGGTCACCGGTGCGGTACATGCGCGCACCGTCGTGGCCGGGCAGTGCGACGAACCGGTCCGCCGTCAGGTCCGGACGCCCGTGATACCCCCGCGCCGCCTGGACGCCGGACAGATACAGCTCGCCCACGACACCGTCCGGCACGGGCCGGAAGCGACCGTCGAGCACGAGCGCGGCGGTGCCGTCGACCGGGATCCCGATCGGCACGGACGGCGGTTCGCCCCGCCCGACCGGATGTGCCGTCGCGTGGACCGCGAACTCGGTGGGGCCGTACAGGTTGTGCACGTCGATGTCGCACTTCTCGCGGAACGTGTCCACCGCGGCGCGACCGAGGGCCTCGCCTGCCAGGAACACCAGACGCAGTGAGCGGCAGGCGTAGTCGTCAGCGGCCTCGGTGAAGACGGCGAACATCGACGGGACGAACGACACGGCCGTCACGCCGTACCGCGAGATTGCCCGCATCAGGTACTCGGGATCACGGTGACCGTCGGCATCGGCGACGGCGAGGGTGCCCCCGACCGCCAGTGTCGCGAACATCTCCCACACCGAGACGTCGAAGGTCATCGGGGTCTTGGCGAGCACCACGTCGTTCTCGGTCAGCGCATAGGTGCGCGCGAACCAGTCCACCTGGTGCGTGACGGCACCGTGCGGGACGGACACACCCTTCGGCACACCCGTCGAGCCGGACGTGAAGATGACGTAGGCGGTGGTGCCGGCGCGCACGGCGCCCGTCCGGTCGGCGTCGGTCAGCGGAGCGGACGAGACGGACGGATCGTCGAGTGTCGCCAACGACACGGCTCTCTCGCCCGCCACCGGGAGTGCGTCGGGCTCGGCCACGACAACGCAGCGCGCCGCGGTGGCGGCGACGATCTGATCGATGCGGGCCGCAGGCTGCTCCGGATCCACGGGGACGTACGCGCCACCGGCCTCGAGCACGGCGTACACCGCGACGAGTGCGTCGACCGAGCGAGGGAGAGCGACGACGACGGCGACCTCCGGGCCGACGCCACGCTCGACCAGGGATCGGGCGACGCGATTCACGCGCGCCGCGAAGTCTCCGTACGTGTGCGAACCCGCGGCGTCGACGAGTGCCGTCGCATCGGGGTTCTCGGCTGCGCGCCGACGGAATCGCGAGGTCAGCGAGACCGCCTCCGTGGTCCCCTCCGGCAACACGGGCGCCGTGATGCGCTCGCGTTCCACTCCGCCGAGCAGGTCGATCTCGTCGAGGACGACATCGGGATCCGCGGCCACCGCGCGGGCGACGGCCACGAAACGTTCCGCGAGGGACCCGATGGTCTCCCGGTCGAACAGGTCCGTCGCGTACGCGATGGTCGCGGCGAGACCGTCCGGAGCTCCGAGCGGTGTCAGGGAGTCCACGAGGGTGAACTGCAGGTCGAACTTGGCCACACCCAGATCGAACTCGACGGTCTCGAGGCGCAGGTCGGTCAGCTCGAAGTGCGCCTGGCCGAGATTCTGGAACGACAGGAGCACCTGGAAGATGGGGTGCCGCGCACGTGAGCGCGGCGGATCGATGACCTCCACGAGCCGCTCGAACGGGACGTCGGCGTGGGCGAAGGCACCGAGGTCCTGCTCGCGGATGTGGGCGAGCAGGTCGCGGTATCCGGTGCCGACGTCGACGCGGGTACGCAGCGCGAGGGTGTTGACGAACATGCCGATCATGTCGTCGACGGCGGCGTCGCCGCGACCGGCGACCGGTGTCCCCACCGTCACGTCGTCCGTGCCCGAGTGGCGTGCGAGCACGATCGCGAGGATCGAGTGCACGACCATGAACAGCGTGGAGCTGTGGGCGCGCGCCACGTCGACGAGCGCCGCGTGAAGCTCCGGTTCGATCGAGAAGGTGTGCGACGCACCGGCATACGTCGGCTCGGTGGGCCGCGACCGGTCGACCGGGAAGGGCAGCTCGTCCGGCAGGTCGGCGAGCGCGGTGAGCCAGTACCGCTCCTGCTGCGCGATGACCGACTCGGGATCGTTCTCGTCGCCCAGGGCGTCGCGCTGCCACACCGAGAAGTCGGCGTACTGGACGGGAAGCGGTGCCCAGGTCGGTGCGAACCACGACACCCGGGCGCTGTAGGCCGCCATGAGATCGCGGGCGAGCGGAGCCATCGAGGCGCCGTCCGCGGAGATGTGGTGCACGACGACGGCGAGCACGTGCGTGTCGTACGCGGTCCGGAACAGGGTCGCCGCGACGGGGACCTCCTCCGTCACGTCGAACGCACGACCGGCGAGCGCGGCCACCGCGGACGGCAGCGCGTTCTCGTGGACGTCGACCGGGGTGAGGTCGGGAACGATCGACTCCGCCGTCAGTGCGACCTGCACGGGACCGTTCGGGGTGTCCGGATACATCGTGCGGAGCGACTCGTGCCGATCGATGACGTCGAGCATCGCCACCTGCAGCGCCGGCACGTCGAGATCGCCGACCAACCGGACGGCGAACGGGATGTTGTAGGCGGCCGACGTCGGATCGAATCGGTTGAGGAA
The DNA here is from genome assembly GCF_036173065.1 of Rhodococcus sp. NBC_00297. Lineage (NCBI taxonomy): Bacteria > Bacillati > Actinomycetota > Actinomycetes > Mycobacteriales > Nocardiaceae > Rhodococcus > Rhodococcus sp. NBC_00297. Next base: position 3,069,514 of record NZ_CP108041.1, on the reverse strand, counting down.
CCACATGCGGCGCTGCGCGTACGACAACGGCGGCGCGTCCTCGAGAGCGTCCGAGTCGGCGGCCGTGCGGCGGACCAGGGGTGGCCGCGGCGGGACTCCGGACTCGAACTGCACCCGTGCCGCCAGGGCCGCCACCGACGGCGCCTCGAACAGCGTCCGCACGGTCACCGTGGTGTCCAGAGCCTTGCCGAGTCGCGCGACCGCGCGAGTGGCGATCAACGAGTTCCCGCCGAGGGCGAAGAAGTCGTCGTCGCGACCGACCCGGTCGACGCCGAGCAGCTCGCCGAACACCGACGCGACGATCTCCTCGACCGGCATGGACGGCGCCCGGAACTCGTGCACCTCGACGACCGGTTCGGGCAGACTCCGCCGGTCGATCTTGCCCTGGACGGTGATGGGGAGCGCGTCGAGCACCATCACCGACGACGGCACCATGTGCGACGGCAGACTCTGCACGGCGAAGCGGTGGATCTCGTCGCTGTCGACGGTGCGGCCGTCCTGCAGGACGACGTAGGACGCGAGCGCGAGGGAGCCGGACGACGGTCGGTGCGCGATGGTCACGGACGCGCGGACGCTCTCGTGCATCGACAGCACCGCGTCGACCTCGCCGAGTTCGACGCGCATCCCGCGGATCTTGATCTGGAAGTCGGCTCGGCCGACGTACGCGATCTCGGTGTCGGCCGACCAGCGCACCAGATCGCCCGTGCGGTACATCCGTGCGCCCGGCTCGTACGGCGACGCGACGAAGCGCCCCGACGTGACGCCGGGTGCATGGACGTAGCCCCGCGCGACGGACGGTCCCGACAGATACAACTCGCCGACGACGCCCTCGGGCACGGGCCGGAGCCACGGATCGAGAACGAGGCACGATGCTCCGCGCACCAGGCGGCCGACGGTGATCGGCGCGGCCGGATCCAGCGGCCGCGACATGTGGCTGATCATGGTGATCTCGGTGGGTCCGTACGCGTTGTACATGCGTCGGCCGGTACCCCACCGCGCCACGAGATCGGGTGGGCAGGCCTCGCCTGCGGTGACGACGTGCTGCACGTGATCGAGCCCGTCCGGATCGACGGAGGCCAGCGCGGCGGGGGTGATGGTCACGTGGGTGACCGCCTTCTCCGACAGGTAGCGCGCGAGTTCCTCGCCGCCGAAGACGTCCGCCGGCGACACCACCAGCGTCGCCGACCGGCTCAGGGCGGAGAGCATCTCGAACAACGACGAGTCGAAGCTGGGCGAGGCCAGGGCCAGGACACGGGAGGACGACTCGACGTCCAGACGCAGAGCGATGTCCCGCGTCAGGTTCGCGACACCGCCGTTGCCGACGACGACGCCCTTCGGGAGACCGGTCGATCCGGAGGTGTAGATCATCCAGGCCGGAGTCTCGAGGTGGATCGGCGAGAGCCGATGCGCGTCGGTGACGCGCGCCGGCGAGTACTGCGACACCAGCCGGTCGGTCTCGACGGCGTCGATCGCGAGCCAGTCGAGCGCATCGGGGAGGCTGCCCGCGCGGGTGGTGTCGGTGATCCCGAGGACGGCCCCGGAGTCGGAGACGAGGTGCAGGATGCGCGCGGTGGGCAGCGCCGGGTCGATCGGCAGGAACGCCGCGCCCGTTCGCGCCACGGCCCACGTGCTGAGAATCGAGTGCAGCGACCGTGGGAGGGCGATCGCCACGGTGGTCTCCGGCCCCGCGCCGCGGGAGACGAGCAGTCGAGCGATGCGGTTCGCCGAGGCGTCCATCTGCGCGTAGGTGAGGGCGCCGTGCGCCGTCTCGACCGCGATGGCGTCGGGCGACCCTGCGACGGCGTCGTCGATGACGTCGACGAATCGCCGGGGTCGAACGCTCGATGCTCCCCGCGCGGGCACCAGGGTGGCGCGCTCGTGCGGGGAGAGGACCTCGATGTCGAGGACCCGGCCGTCCGCAGCGCTGTGCGAGAAGCGCCGGAGGTAGTCGAGGAACCGCGACCGCAGGTCCTCGACGCGCTGCTGGGTGTAGAGGTTCGGGTTGGACTCGAAGTCGATCTGCAGCTCGTCGCCGTCGCCGGGAGCCGGGTACAGGTTGATCGAGAGATCCTCGACCGGGCCGGTGGTGAGCACGTGGTACGACCCACGAACGTCGCCGAGCACGATCTCGTTGTCGAACATCATCAGGTTCACGGTGGGACCGAAGAGGCCGCGCGTGTTCGTCATCTCACCCGCGTCGCGCCGGATGTCCTCGTGCCGGTACCGCTGTCGGCGCAGCGCACCGGTGAGTTCGCGCTGCACGCGGTCGATGACGTCGGACACGGTGGCGGCGGCGTCGACGCGGACGACGAGGGGAACGACGTTGGAGACCATGCCGCCCGAGCGCCGCAGGACCGCGCTCGCGCGGCCCGACACGGGGAGGGACAGCACGACGTCGGTGGTTCCGGTGGTGCGGGAGACGAACGCCGAGAACGCGGCGATGGCCAGCGTGACCGTGGTGGTGCCGAGCGAGTCGACACCCTTCGCGAGAGATTCCGCGACCTCGACGGGAGTGCGTCCCGACGCAGCCCTGCACGGCACCGAGACCGGTGCGGTGCTGTCGACGTACGAGACTCCGGTGGGGAGCGTCTCGAACTTCTCGGCCCAGTGGCGGCGATCGTTCTCGAATCGCGTCGACTCGCGGTAGGCGACGTCGTCGTCGTAGACCGTGCGGAGGTCGCCCGCCCGCGTCGGCGTCGGCTCGCGGCCCTCGACGAGCGCGGTGTAGTGCGCCGCGACCTGGCGGATCATGGTCATCGCACCGAAGCCGTCCAACACGATGTGGTGGATCCGGCAGTACCAGAAGTAGCGCTCGTCCTCGACCCTGATCAGGTAGGTGACGACCAGCCGGTCGGAGGTCATGTCGAGGGGCGCGGCGCACTCGGCGCGCATCCACTCGATCGCCGTCTCGACGGGAGTCGCATCCTCGCGCAGATCGAGGAAACGCACCGTGTCGGTGATGGACAGGTCGACCACCTGGGCCGGCACTCCGTCCTCCTCGACGATGCGCACGAACCCGGACCCGAACTGCCGGCCGACCGAGATCATCGCCGCCTCGAGAGCCGCCGCGTCGACCGGTCCACGCAGGTCGACGTAGTGGGCTATCGACACCGGCACGGAGCCGGCGAGCTGCTGAGCGAACCAGATCCCGCGCTGAGCCGCGGTCAGGGGAACCGCGTCGGGAACGGGCGCGGGGCCGTCCTCACGGGCGCCGTCGTCCTCCGCGTCCGTCGCCTCGGCGATACCGACGCTTCGGTTCGCTACGCGCGCGGTGTCGAACGACTGCACCGATCTGGACCTCCGAATCCGGGGACGACCGCACTCTGCGTCGTCGATGAGGATCGCAACCCGGTCCGCGCCACCCTCGACTGCTGGTCCTCGATCCGGTTATTCAGTGTTTCACAGTCCCAAAACCCCGACAAGGCAACCGGGTCCGACCATCGAGTTCGCTGCACGGTCCGCCGACGACGTACGACCCGAGTCGGTCGGCGAAAGCGAGACGCGATCACTGATTCGTCACGATTCGGGAGAGTACACAAAGCAGACCGAACCTTGTCGGGATCAGGCACGAACCACCTGGACGGAGACACCGCTGTCTACCGTGGAAGCGGCACCACCCGACGTGACATGCACAGGAGATCCCGTGAGCCGATTCCGGCGAACCATACGACGCTCCACCCCCACCCGAGGGCGACCGATGACGTCCCGTGACGCCCTCAACCTCTATCTCGAGTCGCCGCACACGTCGGCGATCCTCATCCACGCCTTCGTGGTCGACGTCGCCGCGGGCCCCGGTACCGGACTACGCACGCACGCCGATGCGGTGGCCTACGCCCGCTCGATCGTGCACCTCGACCCGATCTTCCGGCAGCGGCTCCACCGTTACCCCGGCGACATCCACTACCCCTTCTGGGTGGACGACCCCGACGCGGACGTCGACTCGCACGTCACCGTGACGCACCAGCAGGACGGCGACGTCGAGATCGTGCGCCGCCGGACGGTCGACCTCTCCCGTGAGTTCTTCGACTTCACCACCGGGCCGGCGTGGCAACTGCATTTCCTGGTGGATCTGCACGGCGTCGACGGGGTCCCCGACGGCGGCACGGTGATGATCGCCAAGTTCCACCACAGCGCGATCGACGGTGTGAGTGCCTCCGACCTCATCTCCCGCATGTTGTCCCCCACTCCGGCAGAGCCGCGACCGGAGACCGCCGAGGTTCCGGTTCCCGGTCGAGTGCGGGCACTCTCTCGCGTTCCGGCCGACCTGGTGCGCCTCGCCGCGGTGGCGGTCCGCTGGTCGACGCGGTCTCGTGCCGGGACCCCACCGGCGTCGTCGACCGCGCCGACCGCAGTGCCCGCGACACGGTTCAACGGTGACAAGGAACCGGACATGTCGTGGGACCTGGCCTGGTTCGACCTCGACCGCATCCGGCGCGTCAAGTCCGCGTACCCGGGCACGACGGTCAACGACATGCTGACCGCGATCATCTCGCTCGCCCTCTCGACCTATCTCGAGGAACGAGGCGAGTTGCCCGCGGGCAGTCTCTCGATCTCGATGCCGATGAGCACACGCTCGCTCACCGACGCGACCACCGCGAACCAACTCACGCCGATGATGGTCGACCTGCACACCGACGTGCCGGATCCGGCGGAACGCCTCCGCAGAATCCACGAGTCGCTGGTGGCGGCGAAGGAATCGGTGGCTCGCTCCACCGAGCGCACGGGCCCACCACACCCTCTCGGTGCGTTGCCCTCCGTCGTGGTCCCCGTGATCGGTGCCCTCACGCGGGCGCCGTCGACCGATCCCGCGACCGCGCCGGTGACCACGATGCTCAGCAACGTGAGCTACGGACGCGGGCCACTCGCGCTGCTCGGCGCGCCGGTGGTCGGCTGCTACGGAGTTCTTCCCGCCGTGCGCGGGGTGCATCTCACGCACTCGGCGCGGTCGGTCGGCACGTCGATCTCCCTGTCCGTCGCAGCGAACGCACTGTCCCTGCCGGACATCGAGCACTACATGGACGTCGTCCGACACGCACTCGATCTGCTGGACCCGGACGTCGACACGACTCGGGCCTGACCGCGGGCGGGACGGCGCTGGTCGCGTCGTCCCGCCCGCCGGTCCGGCGTCGTCAGCCCCCGATGGCCCGGCGGATCACCGGGACGATGACGTCCCACGCGGCGTCGGTGGTCATCGACCAGTGCGTCACGGGCACCGAGTACGCGTCGACCACGTCGGCGTAGGGGATCCAGCTGTCGGCGAACACGCGGCCGGTCGGATCGTCCGCCGCAGCCGCGAAGAACAGCAGCGTCCCGTCGAAGTAGGGCGACTCGTGCTGTTCCATGAGCACACCGTTGTGCGCAGCACCCCGCAGCATCAGCTCGACCGTGCGTTCGTCGAGGACATCCGCGACAGCCGGTGCGGACGCGATCATGCGAGCGGCCTCCTCGAAGCTGCCGAGGGGCACGTCCGGGACGCCCTCGGTGCTCACGCCCAGAGCGCCGAGGAGCTCGGCCAGAGACAGTGAGGTCTCCTCGCCGCTCGCCTCGGTCGGTGCAGGACCGCCACGGGAATCGAGGATCGCCACCAGGTCGACGGTCTCCCCTGCCTCGCGCAGCATGCTCGCCACCGTCTGGGCGACGGTGCCACCGAACGACCACCCGAGTAACCGGTACGGGCCCTCCGACTGCACGGTGCGGATCTCCGCCAGGTAGCGCTCGGCGACCGCTGTGATCGACTCCTCCAGGGTGTCGTCCCCGGACAGGGCCGGCGTCTGGATGCCGTAGATCGGGATCTCCGGGCTCAATCGCGACGCCAGACCGGTGAAGCTCCACGCCAACCCGACGATCGGATGGAAGCAGAACAGCGGCGCCTGGCTGCCCGTGGTGCGGATGGGCAGGAGCACGCCGAGCGCGTCCTTGTCGTCCCCGACCGATCCCGCCTCGACCTTCGCCGCGAGCGTCGCCGGCGTGGGTGAGGTGAAGATCCACTGCAACGGAACGTCGCGTTCGATGGCCTCGGACGCCCTGGCAGTACTCAGCAACTTGGTCGCACTCAGCGAGTTGCCGCCGAGCTCGAAGAAGTTGTCGTCCACGCCGACCCGGTCGACGCCCAGTACCGACGCGAAGGCCTCGGCGAACGCGGCCTCGATCGGGGTGGAGGGCGCCCGGTACTCCCGCTGGGCCGCCATCTCGGGGCTGGGCAGCGACTTGCGGTCCATCTTGCCGCTGGCTCCGAGTGGGATGGCGTCGATGACGACGATCCGGCTCGGCACCATGTACGACGGCAGTCTGGTTCCCGCGAACTCCTCGAGCGCGGCGAGATCGACCGTCGAGCCCTCCTGTGGGACGACGTAGCCGATCAGGGCTGGGCTGCCGCCGAAGCGCTTGACCGCGGCCGCGGCCACGGTCACGCCGTCGAACGAGGCGAGAACCTTCTCGACCTCGCCGAGCTCGATGCGGAAGCCGCGGACCTTCACCTGATCGTCGGTACGGCCGATGTACTCGATGTCGCCGGCTGTGGTCCACCGGACGGCGTCACCCGTGCGGTACATCCGGCCGGGCTCGAAGGGGTTGGCAACGAATCGGTCCGCGGTGAGTTCGGTCCGGCCGAAGTATCCCCATGCCAGCTGGTCGCCGGCCAGGTACAGCTCGCCCACGACACCGTCCGGGACCGGACGCAGGGCACCGTCGAGCACGTAGACGCTGGTGTTCGCGGCCGGACGCCCGATGGGGATCGACGACGAGGTACCGGTGTACGCGCCCGAGAAACGGGTGACGGTGACGGCGGCCTCGGTCGGGCCGTAGAGGTTGTCCACCTGCGCGTCGCTGATCCGGCCGAACGCGTCGACACTGTCTCTCGGCAGCGCCTCGCCGGCGCAGAGCACTGCACGCACCGACGCCACGTCGGCGGCCTCGGCCACCGTGAGGAAGGCGACGAACGGGGACGGCACGAACACCGCGACGGTGACGTTCCGCGTGCGGATCAGATCCGCGATGTAGAGCGAATCGCTCTGCCCGCCCGGCTTGGCCAGCACCACCGTGGCGCCCGCGGTCAGCGGCCACCACAGCTCCCACACGGACACGTCGAACGTGACCGGCGTCTTCTGGATCACCGCGTCCGCCGTGGACAGCGAGTACTCCCGCGTCATCCAGGCCAGCTGGTTCGCGACGGCGGAATGACCCACCGCGACGCCCTTCGGCTTGCCCGTCGATCCCGACGTGTAGATGACGTACATCAGGTCGTCGCCCGTGATGGGCCTGGTGCGCTCCTCCTCGCGGATCGGTCCGAGGGCGAACTCGTCCAGATCCAACGTGTCCACGTCGACGCGTGAGCATCCCGTCTCGTCCAGATCCAGGACCACCGGGGAGACCGTCAGGACGCCGCGCGGACGCGCGTTCGCCAACACGTACCTGGTGCGCTCCGGCGGATGCTCGAGGTCGATCGGCAGGTACGCCGCCCCGGACCGCACGATCGCGTGCAGGGCGATCATCATGTCGAACGATCGCGGAATCGCGACCGCCACGAGGTCTCCCGGTCCGACGGAGTGGGCGATCAGATAGCGGGCGAGCGCCTGTACCCGCTCGTCGAACTCGCGGTACGTGAGCGAGACGTCGCCCGCCACGATCGCGGTGTCGTCCGGTGACGCCGAGAACTGACGATCGAGCATCTCGGTGACCGTCGGCGGCACTCCCGCCATCTCGGTGCGGTTGCGCTCGACCACCACGACGGACCGCTCGTCGTCGCTCATGATCTCGATGTCGCGGACCCGAGTGTCGGGTGCGAAGGCAACCGACTCGAGCACGCGCAGCAGACGATCGGCGAAGCTCTGCACGGTCGCCTCGTCGAAGAGCGACGTCGCGTAGGTGAACGCCATCTCCAGACCGCGTCCGTACTCGGAGTTCTCGTGTCCCTCGGCGACGACCAGATGCAGGTCGTACTGCGAGATCTCGGAGCCCGGTTCGAGCGCCGCGACCTCCAGGCCGGAGAGCGTCGCCTGTACCGGTGCGAGGTTCTGGAACGAGAAGCCCACCTGGAAGAGCGGGTTGAAGGCGGTCGACCGTTCCGGGTCCACCGCCTCGACCACGTTCTCGAACGGCACGTCCGCGTTGGCGAAGGCGCCGAGATCGACCGCCGACGCACTGCGCACCAGATCGACGAACGACAGATCGGGATCGACGTCCAGTCGCAGCGCGAGCGTGTTCACGAACATGCCGACGAGGTGATCGAGCGCCTCGTCGCCGCGACCGGCGATCGGGGTGCCGACGACGACGTCGCGGGTGTTGCCGAGCTTGGAGAGCAACACCGAGAAGGCCGCGTGCACACCCATGAACAGCGTCGCCCGCGATCCTCGGCACACCTCCTGCAACGCGTCCATGACCCGCGCCGGGACGAAGAACCCGATCTCGTGTCCGCTCATGGACTGGACCTCGGGACGAGGTCGGTCGAAGGGCAGTTCGATGGGCCCGTCCAGCCCGGCCATCGACTCCTTCCAGTACGAGAGCTGTTCGGCGAGAACGGAATCCGGATCGTCCACGGCTCCGAGAACGTCGCGCTGCCACAACGTGTAGTCCGCGTACTGCACCTCGAGCGGACTCCACACGGGTGCGTTGCCCTCGGACCGGGATCCGTACGCGATCATCACGTCACGTGCGAGCGGAGCGACGGAGAAACCGTCCGCCGAGATGTGGTGCATGACGATCATCAGCACGTGGCTGTCCGCGCCGGTCTCGAGCAGGAGACCGCGCACCGGCACCCCCGCGGTGACGTCGAACCCGCGGGCGACGAACGACACCAGTCGCCCGCGCACGCGGTCCTCGGCCACGGAGTCCCGTTCGAAGTCGAGGGTGAGCTCGGCCGCCGGAACGATCTTCTGGAACGGTCCGAGTTCGTCCTGCGGGTAGTACGTGCGCAGGCTCTCGTGCCGGGCGACGACGTCCTGCACCGCACGCACGAGCGCGTCGACGTCGAGCGGCCCGGTGAGTCGCACGGCCAGCGGCACGTTGTAGGCCGGCGAGACGGTGTCGAACTGGTTCAGGAACCACATGCGCTGCTGCGCGAGCGACAGCGGGATGCGGTCCGGCCGTTCCCTGGCGACCAGCGGCGCGCGGGTGTCGGACGTCGCCGATTCCACCCTCGCGGCGAACCCGGCGACATCCGCGGTCTCGAACATCTCGCGAATGCCGACGGAGGTTCCGAGGCGCGCGTTGATCCGCGCGATGACCCGCGTGGCCGACAGCGAGTTGCCGCCGAGTTCGAAGAAGTTGTCGTCGACGCCGACACGCTGCACCCCGAGGACGGAGGCGAACGCGTCCGCGACCGCTTCCTCGACGGGAGTGGAGGGTGCGCGGTACTCACGGGTGACCGACGCGTCGACCGCGGGGAGCAGTCGGCGATCGAGCTTGCCGTTGACGCTGAGCGGCAGCTCGTCGATGACGACGATCCGCGCCGGAACCATGTACGCGGGGACGAGTCCTCGCATGGTCTCCCGGACGGCGTCGACGTCGACCGTGCTGCCGGCCTCGGGCACGGCGTAGCCGATGAGGACGTCGCCGCCGGCGATGCGCTTGACCGCGGCCGCGGCTGCGGACACACCGTCGGCCGACGTGAGCGCGGACTCGACCTCGCCGAGCTCGATGCGGAAACCACGCACCTTCACCTGGTCGTCGGTCCGCGCCACGAACTCCAGTTCGGGCCCGTCGGCGCCGGCGCTCCAGCGCACGGCGTCGCCGGTCCGGTACAGGCGGCCCTCGCCGAACGGGTGGGCGACGAAGCGCTCCGACGTCAGACCCGGCCGACGGTGGTAGCCGCGGGCGAGCTGCACGCCGGACAGGTAGAGCTCTCCCATGACGCCCTGCGGCACCGGTCGCAACCGGTCGTCGAGCACGTACACACGCACGTTCGCCTCGGGTGCGCCGATGGGCACGACACCCGACTCGGCCGCCGTGATGCGGTGGGCGGTCGCCGAGACCGCGGCCTCGGTCGGCCCGTACAGGTTGATCACGGGCGCGTCGGACAGGCGTGCGAACGCGGTGACCACGTCGCGCGGCAGCGCCTCGCCGATGCAGACGACGGCACGCAGCGCGGCGACGTCGTCGCGGGTCGCGACGGCCGTGAACGCACCGAGCAGTGACGGCACGAAGTCGGCCACCGTGACGCGCTCGTCGCGCATGAGGCGCGCGAGATACACCGGATCGCGGTTGCCCTCGGCGTTCGCCACGACGAGCCGGGCGCCCGTGGTGAGGGGCCACCAGAGTTCCCAGACCGAGAGATCGAAGGTCGAGGGCGTCTTCTGCACCATCGCGTCGTCGACCGTGAGGGCGAACTCCGACTGCATCCACCAGATCTGGTTCGCGACGGCACAGTGCGGCAGGGCCACGCCCTTCGGCCTGCCGGTCGACCCGGAGGTGTAGATGACGTACGCGATGTCACCTGGCAGGAGTGTGCGGCTGCGTTCGGCATCGGTGACCGGATCGGACGGGTACGTCGAGAGGTCGACCGAGGACAGATCGATCTGCACGAGGTCGCTCGACACGGCGAGACCGTCGGGTCCGGTGATCACGAGTGACGGCCCGGCGTCCGCGAGCACGTACTCGGTGCGGTCCGCCGGGTGATCCGGATCGATCGGCAGGTACGCGGCGCCGGTCTGCACGACGGCGTACAGCGCGACGATCGAGTCGAGCGACCGCGGAACCGCGACGGCGACGAGATCGCCGGTGCCCACTCCCGACGCCATCAGGTGGCGAGCGGAGCGAGCGACACGGGCGCCGAGTTCGGCGTACGTCAGGGACTCGCCCTCGAACGTGACGGCGACCGCGTCCGGGGTGGCCGCGACCTGCGACGTGAACATCGCGGAGAGCAGCGACGGCGCACCGTCGCGATCGGTGGCGTTGACCGAGTCGATCAGCGTGCGCTGTTCGGCGTCGGACAGGACGTCGACGGCGCGCACCGGCACCGTCGGATCGTCCGTCACCGTGTCGAGAACGCGCAGCAGCCGCTCCACGAGCTGATCTGCGGTACTGCGATCGAAGAGCGCCGTCGAGAACGTCAACGCGCAGTCGAGCGCACTGGTGACACCGTCGCCACCTTCCTCCGCACCCACGAGCAACTGCAGATCGAACTGCGCCGCGCCGGTCTCGACGCCGAGGTCGGAGATCTCGAGACCGGGCAGGGTCAGCGAGATCTGCTCGAGGTTCTGGAACGAGAAGCCGACCTGGAACAGCGGGTGGTACGCCGTCGACCGCTCGGGGTTGATCGCCTCGACGAGACGCTCGAACGGGACGTCGGCGTTGCCGAATGCCGCGAGATCGCGGCCGCGCGCCTGCTCGACGAGATCGGCGAACGTGCTGTCGGGGTCGACGTCGAGCCGCAGGCCCAGCGTGTTCGCGAACTGGCCGATCATCTGGTCGAGCTCCTGCTCGCCGCGGCCGGCGATGGGGGTGCCGACCACGATGTCGCGCGATCCCGACAGCTTCGACAAGGTCACGGCGAACGCAGCGTGCATCGCCATGAACAGCGTCGAACGCGACGCCGCGGCGACACGGTTCAGAGCGGACGCACGGTCGGCGGAGATGGTGAAGCGCACCGACTCGCCGTCCATGGCCTGGATCTCCGGGCGCGGGCGATCGAACGGCAGCTCGATCGGTCCCTCGATGCCCGCCAGTGCGGTACGCCAGAACTCGACCTGCCGGGCGAGCACGGACTCGGGATCCGACTCGTCTCCCTGCACCTCGAGCTGCCACAGGGTGTAGTCCGCGTACTGCACCGGAAGCGGCGCCCACACCGGAGCGTTGCCGGCGATGCGGGACGAGTACGCCACCATGACGTCGCGGGCGAGGGGCCCGAGCGAGAACCCGTCCGACGACACGTGGTGGATGACGAACGCCAGGATCTGCTCCGAAGGTCCGGTCCGGTAGATCGCCGCTCGCACGGGCACCTCGGTGGTGACGTCGAACCCGCGAGTCACGAAGCCGTAGAGGCGTGCGCGGACGTCCGCCTCGTCGACGTCGTCGACCGTGAGCGACAGCCCCGTGCGGTCGATCGGCAGCACCACCTGGTGCGGGCCGTTCTCGCCCTCGGGGTAGACCGTGCGCAACACCTCGTGCCGCCCGACGACGTCCACGACCGCCTGCTCGAGTGCCGCGACGTCGAGATCGCCGGTGAGCTTGATGGCGAGCGGGATGTTGTAGGCCGCAGACGACGCGTCGAACCGGTTGAGGAACCACATGCGCTGCTGAGCGAGCGACAGCGGGATCTCGTCCGGGCGCTCGCGGGGAGCGAGCGGTACGCGGGTGCCGTACTCCACCGCACGCTCGGCGCGCAGGGCGAGACCGGCCGCGGTGGGCGCCTCGAAGATCTCCCGGATCCCGACGCGGGCGTTCAGTGCGGCGTTGACGCGGGCGATCACCTGCGTCGCCGACAGCGAGTTGCCGCCGAGCTCGAAGAAGTTGTCGTCCACGCCGACGCGCGGCACGCCGAGCACCGAGGCGATGGCTCCCGCCACCACTTCCTCCACCGGCGTCGACGGCGCGCGGTAGGTCGAGGCGGTGTCCACGCCGACCTGCGGCAGACGACGTCGGTCGAGCTTGCCGTTGACGCTCAACGGCAGTTCGTCGATCACGACGACGCGCTGCGGAACCATGTAGGACGGCAGCTGTTCCGCTGCCGCGGCCCGTACGGCGTCGACGTCCACGGTCGTGTCCGGACGGGCGACGACGTAGCCGACGAGGGTGTCTCCACCGCGTCCCGAGGACACGGCGGCGGCGGCCGCGGCCACCGATTCGTGGGACACGAGCACGCTCTCGATCTCGCCGAGCTCGATGCGGAACCCGCGGATCTTGACCTGGGTGTCCGTGCGATCGAGGAACACCAGTGCGCCGTCGGCGTTCCATCGCACGGCGTCACCGGTGCGGTAGAGCCGAGACCCGTTCTCGCCGAACGGATCCGCCACGAAGCGGTCGCTCGTCAGATCCGGGCGACCGACGTAGCCGAGTGCGAGCTGGACGCCGCCGAGATAGAGCTCTCCCCCGACGCCGGCCGGGACCGGACGCAGCCGGTCGTCGAGAACGTAGACGCGCACGTTTGCCTCGGGGGTACCGATGGGCACGGCTCCGGTCGCGCCGCGCACCGTGCGGTGGGCGGTCACGGAGACGGCGGCCTCGGTCGGTCCGTAGAGGTTGTCGAGCGGCGCGTCGGACAGTGCCTCGAACGCCCGGACGACGTCACGCGGGAGCGCCTCGCCGATGCACAGGACGGCGCGCAGGGACACGAGGTCCTCCCGCGACGCGACGGCGCAGAACGCACCGAGCAACGACGGCACGAAGTCGGCGACGGTGACGCGTTCCTCGCGCATCAGACGAGCGAGGTACGACGGGTCGCGGTTCCCCTCGGGCGACGCCAGCACGAGACGCGCGCCGGCGGTCAGCGGCCACCACAGTTCCCACACGGACAGGTCGAACGTCGCGGGCGTCTTCTGCACCATCGCGTCGGTCGCCGTGAGCCGGTACTCGTTCTGGATCCACGTCATCTGATTGGCGACGGCGCGATGCGGAAGGGCCACGCCCTTGGGACGACCTGTCGATCCCGACGTGTAGATGACGTAGGCGCGGTCCTGCGGCAACAGGGGCCGACTGCGATCGATGTCGGTGATGGGCGAGCCGTCGAAGAGAGACACGTCGACGGTCGCCAGATCCACCGTCGGGATCGTGGTCTCGACGGACAGCGGGGTGCCCGCGATGACGACGACCGACGGGGACGCGCTGTCGAGGACGTATTCGGTGCGTTCGGCAGGGTGGTCGAGGTCGATCGGCAGATAGCCGGCACCCGCCGCGACGACGCCGTACATCGCGACCATCGCGTCGATCGAGCGCGGGATCGCGACGGCGACGAGGTCACCGGTCCGCACGCCCTCACCGATGAGGAACCGGGCGAGACGGGACACCCTCTCGGAGAACTCACCGTAGGTGATCGAGTCGTCCAGATACGTCAGGGCCGTGGTGTCGGGCGCCGCCGCGACGCGCGCGGCGAACATGTCCGTGAGGAGCTCGGGCACGCCGGCCACCGCGGTGTCGTTTCGCGTGAGAAGGATGTCGCGGCGCTCCTCGGGCGACAGGACGTCCACGGCGGCGATGCGGTCCTCGGGCCGTGCGGTGACGGCGTCGAGCACGCGCAGAAAGCGGTCGACGAAGACCTGTGCCGTGGACTCGTCGAAGAGCGACGTGGCGAAGGTGAGCATCGCGATCTGTCCTGCGGCGGCGTCCTCGCTGACGATGAGGTGCAGGTCGAACTGCGACACGTCGAAGTCGAAGCCCGCGTCGGAGACCGTGAGGTCGGGCAGTTCGAACCGGACGGGCGAGAGGTTCTGGAACGAGAAGCCCACCTGGAACAACGGGTGGTACGCCGTGGAGCGCACGGGGTTCAGTGCCTCGACCAGCTGCTCGAAGGGCACGTCGGCGTTGCCGAAGGCCGCGAGATCGGACTCGCGAACCGCGTCCACGAGGGCGCCGAACGTGAGGTCCGGGTCCACGTCGACGCGGAGTGCCAGCGTGTTCACGAACATGCCGACCATGTCGTCGAGCTCCGGCTCGCCGCGACCGGCGATCGGGGTGCCGACGGCGATGTCGCGACTGCCGCTGAGTGCGGACAGGGTGACGGACCAGGCGGCGTGCATCGCCATGAACAGCGTCGCGCGGCGCTCCTGCGCGATGCGGGTGAGCGCGGCGGTGGTGTCCGCGGAGATCTCGAAGCGGATCGACTTGCCCTGCAACGACTGCACCGCGGGGCGGGGGCGGTCGGTGGGCAGCGGCAGCGCGTCGCCGAGGCCGGCGAGACGGGTCCGCCAGTACGCGACCTGCCGCGAGACGACGGAGGTGTCGTCGTCCAGCGATCCCAGGACGGTCCGCTGCCACAGCGCGAAGTCGGCGTACTGCACCGGGAGCGGCGTCCAGCCGGGAGCCTCGCCGCGGACGCGGGCGGTGTAGGCCACCATGACGTCACGGGCCAACGGGCCCTGCGAGAAGCCGTCCGACGACACGTGGTGGATCACGATGCCGAGCACGTGCGCGGGGGCGTCTCCCGCCGCGTCCGTCACCTGCAGCAGGAGTCCGCGGACGGGCACCTCCGCGGTGACGTCGAAGCCGCCGGAGACGAAGGTGAACAGCCGTGCGGCGATGTTCTCCTCGGTGACGTCCTCGACCGCGAGGTCGAGCGGCACGTCGCGAGTGGGGAGAACCACCTGGGTCGGGCCGTCCGGAGTCTGCGGGTAGACCGTGCGCAGCGACTCGTGGCGGTCGAGGACGTCCCGGACGGCGAGCGTCAGTGCGTCGAGATCCAGGCGACCCTCGAGGCGGATGGCCAGCGGCACGTTGTAGGCGGGCGACGACGTGTCGAACTGGTTGAGGAACCACATGCGCGACTGCGCGAGCGAGAGTGGCACGTGAGCAGGACGTTCGACGGGCACCAGCGGTGCACGGGTGTCCGACGTCGACGCCGACTCGGCGCGCGCCGCGAACGTCGCGACGTCGGCCGACTCGAACATCTCACGGATGCCGATGCGGGTGTTCAGCCGGGCGTTGACCCGCGCCACCACCTGCGTCGCCGACAGCGAGTTGCCACCGAGCTCGAAGAAGTTGTCGTCCATGCCGACTCGCTCGACACCGAGCACCGCGGCGTACGCGGCCGCGACGATCTCCTCGACCGGGGTGGACGGCGCGCGGTACTCCCGCGCCACGTCCAGATCGATCGACGGCAATCGGCGACGGTCGAGCTTGCCGTTGACGCTCAGCGGCAACTCCTCGATCACCACGATGCGCGCGGGAACCATGTAGCCCGGAACCGCTTCGGCCGCAGCGGACCGCACCGCGTCGACGTCGAGGGTGACGTCCTTCTCGGGCACCACGTAGCCCACCAGCAGCTCGCCGCCGGCGGTATGGGCGACGGTGGCGGCCGATGCGGCGACACCGTCGGCGGTGGTCAGCGCGGCCTCGACCTCGCCGAGTTCGATACGGAAACCGCGCACCTTGACCTGGTCGTCGGTGCGGGCGACGAACTCGAGCACCCGCGCGTCTCCGCGGGTGACCCAGCGGACCGCGTCACCGGTGCGGTAGAGCCTGCCGGACCCGAACGGATCGGCGACGAAGCGCTCCGCCGTCAGGGTGGTGTTGCCGAAGTAGCCGAGCGCCAGCTGATCGCCCGCGAGGTAGAGCTCACCCGCGACACCGACGGGTACCGGCCGCAGTCGCGAATCGAGAACGTAGACCTGCACGTTCGCCTCGGGTCCACCGATGGACACCGGACCCGTCTCGTCGGACGCGATGTGGTGCACGGTGACCGAGACCGCAGCCTCCGTCGGTCCGTAGAGGTTCACCACCGGAGCGTCGGACAGTCGGCCGAACGCGGTGACCACATCGCGCGGCAGCGCCTCGCCGATGCACAGGACCGCTCGCAGTGACGCGACGTCCTCGGCCGTCGCCACCGAGGCGAACGCACCGAGGAGCGACGGCACGAAGTCGGCGACGGTGACGTTCTGCTCGCGCATCAGTCGCGCGAGTTCGGCGGGGTCCCGGTTCGCCTCGGGCGAACCGATCACCAACCGGGCGCCCGCGGTCAGCGGCCACCACAGCTCCCACACCGACAGGTCGAACGTGGACGGTGTCTTCTGCACCATCGCGTCGTCCGCCGTGAGTTCGAACTCGTTCTGGATCCACCAGAGCTGGTTCGCCACAGCGCGATGCGGCAGCGCGACGCCCTTGGGACGTCCGGTCGACCCCGAGGTGTAGATGACGTACACGGGGTCCTCGGCCGACAGCGGGCGGCTGCGCTCGTCGTCGGTGACGGGAGCGTCGGAGAAGTCCGAGAGCTCCGCCGTGAGCACGTCGATCGTCGGGACGTCCGAGGGCGCCGACAGAGCTCGACCGCCCAGCAGGATCAGCGACGGCCGGGCATCACCCAGCACGTACTCCGTCCGCTCGGCCGGGTGGTCGAGGTCGATCGGCAGGTAGGCCGCACCGGCCTGGACCACCGCGTACATCGCGACCATCGACTCGGTCGACCGCGGCATCGCCACGGCGACGAGATCACCGGTCCGCACGCCGTCGGCGAGCAACCTGCGCGCCAGCCGTGCGACGCGAGAGCCGAACTCGCCGTACGTGAGTGAGACGTCACCCTCGGTCAGGGCCGCGACGTCGGGACGCTCGGCGACCCGGTCGGCGAACATCCGTGCGACCGAGGTGGGCGCACCCGCGACACGAGTGTCGTTGGTGTCCACCAGGATCGACCGACGCTCGTCCGCGCTCAGGACGTCCGCGGTGTGCACCGGTGCGTCCGGACGGGCGATCAGCGCGTCGACCACGCGGGAGAAGCGCTCGGTGAACGACTCGGCCGTGGCACGGTCGAACAGCGCCTCGGCGAAGGTGAGCACCGACTGCAGCGAGCCGTCCTCGGCTCCCTCACTGACGATGAGGTGCAGATCGAACTGCGAGACCGCGGCCTCGAGCCCGACGTCCCCGACGGTGAGGTCGGGGAGCTCGAACGTCACCGGCGCGAGGTTCTGGAACGAGAAGCCCACCTGGAAGATCGGGTGGTACGCGGTCGACCGACGCGGGTCGACGGCCTCGACGAGCTGCTCGAACGGCACGTCGGCGTGACCGAACGCGGCCAGGTCGGCCGCGCGGGCGGCCGCGACCAGATCGGCGAACGACGCATCCGGATCGACGTCGAGACGCAGTGCCAGCGTGTTGACGAACATGCCGACCATGTCGTCGAGTTCGCGCTCGCCACGTCCGGCGATCGGGGTTCCGACGGCGATGTCGCG
This sequence comes from Rhodococcus sp. NBC_00297, assembly GCF_036173065.1. NCBI lineage: Bacteria > Bacillati > Actinomycetota > Actinomycetes > Mycobacteriales > Nocardiaceae > Rhodococcus > Rhodococcus sp. NBC_00297. Next base: position 3,051,707 of record NZ_CP108041.1, on the reverse strand, counting down.
CGAGCCCGACAGGGCGCCGAGCAGCACGGACCACGCCGCGTGCACGGCCATGAACAGCGTGCCCTGACGCGACGCGGCGACGGCGCGCAGTCCGGCCGTCTGCTCGGGTGTCAGCGCGAACTGCACCGAGTGGCCGAGCATGGACTGGACCGCCGGGCGCGGCCTGTCGGTCGGCAGCTCGATCGGATCGTCCAGACCGGCGAGCTGCTGCTTCCAGTACGCGATCTGCTGGGCGGTCAACGACTCCGGGTCGCTCTCCGATCCCAGCACCTCGCGCTGCCACAGCGCGTAGTCGGCGTACTGCACGGGCAGGGGTGCCCACTCCGGGATCGCTCCGGCGACGCGCGCCGAGTAGGCGACCATGACGTCACGTGCCAGCGGGCCGAGCGAGAATCCGTCAGCGGAGATGTGGTGCACGACGATGGACAGCACGTACTCCGCCGCGTCGCCGGCCGGGTCGACGACCTCGAGCAGCAGACCGCGCACGGGCACGGCGGCCGTGACGTCGAACCCGGACGCGATGAACTCGAACAACGCGCCGGGCACACCGGCGGTCTCGACCGGACGTGGCGCCAGGTCGAGGGGAACGTCGTCCACACCCAGGATGACCTGGTAGGGACCTTCTTCCGACCCGGGGTACACCGTGCGCAGCGTCTCGTGCCGGGCGAGGACGTAGCGGACGGCCTCCTCCAGCGCGGCGACGTCGAGCGTGCCGGTGAGGCGCACCGCCAGCGGGATGTTGTACGCGGGCGAGCTGGTGTCGAACTGGTTGAGGAACCACATGCGGCGCTGTGCGAGCGACAGCGGCACCGGATCGGGCCGCTCGCCCGCGACGAGCGCGGGGCGACGACCGACTCCACCCGAGAGTGCGCGCGCCGCGAGTTCGCCCACGGTCGACGCGTCGAAGATGTCGCGCACGCCGATGTGGGTGTCCAGTGCCGCGTTGATACGCGCGACGGCCTGGGTGGCCACGAGCGAGTTGCCGCCGAGATCGAAGAAGCTGTCGTCGACACCGACACGCTCCACGCCGAGAAGATCGGCGAACACCTCGGCGACGGCCTGGTCCTCGGGCGTCTCCGGGGCGCGGTACTCGGCCTGCTGCCGCACCAGGGTGGGCTCCGGCAACGCGGCGCGGTCGAGCTTGCCGACCGGGTTCAGCGGCACGGAGGTGAGCGGCATGATCACCGCGGGCACCATGTGCGCGGGCAGGCTCTCCTTGACGGAGGCGTGCACGGCCGCGACGTCCAGGGTCGCGCCCGCCTCGAGCAGGGATGCCGCCGGCAGGACGTAGGACACGAGATCGGTGACGCCACCGACGGATCGGTGGCCGACCGTCACGGCGAAGTCCACGTCCGGGTGCGCCGCAAGCGCGGCGTCGATCTCGCCGAGCTCGATGCGCTGGCCCCGGATCTTGACCTGGAAGTCGCTGCGGCCGATGTACTCGACGGTGCCGGCCTCGGTCCAGCGGACCACGTCGCCGGTGCGGTACAGACGGCTCCCCGCGGGACCGTACGGATCGGCGACGAAGCGCTCGGAGGTGAGCGTCGGGCGGCCGAAATAGCCGCGCGCGACACCCGGTCCTCCGGCGTAGAGCTCACCGGGAACGCCGACGGGCACGGGCCGCAGTCGGCCGTCCAGCACGTACTCGCGAGTGCCCTTGCTGGGACCGCCCACCGTGATCGGATCGCCTGCAGAGAGGGGCACCGACGCGTTGATCATGATCGTCGTCTCGGCGGGTCCGTACCCGTTGACGACGGTGCGGCCGGACGTCGCCCACGCCGCCATCAGATCCGGCGGAAGAGCTTCGCCGACGGGCATGACGGCGCGCACGGACGGCACCGCGTCCGGCTCGACGGTCGCCAGCGCGGACGGCGTGATCACCATGTGGGTGACACCCTCGTCGGTGACGAAGCGCGCCAGATCGGGTCCGCCGTAGAACCCGGCGGGCGCCGGTGCCAGCGGCACGGCATTGCCGGCGGCCAGCAGGATCTCGAAGATCGACGCGTCGAAGCTCGTCGACGCCACGGCCAGGACGATCGACGCGTGGTCGATACCCAGCGAGTCCGTCTGTGCGGCCACCAGATTGGCGAGACCGGTGTGCGGGACGACGACACCCTTGGGGCGACCGGTCGATCCGGACGTGTAGATCATGTACGCCGCGTTGCTCATGCGTACGGTGCCGAGACGCTCACCGTCGGTGAGGCGCTCGGGCGAGCGGGAGTCGACGTCGGCCGCGAACTGTTCGTCGTCGAGGACGAGCCACCGCAGCCCGTCGACGTCGGCGGGGCGATCGGCGACCGTCGTGATGCCGAGCGCCGCCGTCGAGTCGTGCACCATGTAGTCGATGCGCTCGGCAGGGTGTGCCGGGTCGACGGGCACCACGTAACCGCCCGCCTTGGCGACCGCCCAGACGCAGAGCACGAACTCGGGCGACCGCGGAACCGCCACGGCCACCACGACGTCCGGTCCGACACCCGCGTCGACGAGGACGCGCGCGAGGCGCGTGGCACGAGCGTCGAGCTCCTCGTACGTCCACTGCACCGATCCCTGGCGGACGGCGAGTCTGCTGGGAGCGTGATCCGCGGCGTCCTCGAGGATCCGGACGAGCGTGCGCTCGTCGACGTCGGCGGATCCGCGGCGCGACAGCAGGTCGGTGCGCTCGTCGGCGAGCAGCGTCTCGATGCGGCCGACGGGTGCACCCGGTGACGTGGCGAGCGCCGCGAACACGGCCTGCAGGCGACTGCCCAGTGCGGACACGTACTCGTCGGAGAACAGGTCGCGCAGGTAGCGCAGCGTCATGCGGATCTGCGTGTCCGCGAACGTGACCACGTTGATCGGGTAGTGCGTCGCGTCGAGCACCTGAGCGCCGGTGACGGCCATGCCGTCGATGGACGCGGCGGCCTTCAGGCCCTCCTCGTCCACCGGGTAGGACTCGAGAACGGTGATCGAGTCGAACACCGCGCCCGGGCCGACAGCGGTGGTGATGTCCGCCAGCCCCAGGTAGTGGTGGTCGAGCAACGCCGTCTGCTCCTCCTGCAACCGGAGCAGGAAGGACTCGATGCTGTCGGACTCGTCGATGCGCACGCGGACGGGCAGCGTGTTGATGAACAGGCCGACCATGGTCTCGACGCCCTCGAGGTCGGCGGGGCGACCGGAGACCGTTCCACCGAACGCGACGTCGTCGCGGCCCAGCTGGCGCGCGAGCACGAGGCCCCACGCCGCCTGCACGATCGTGCTGAGCGTGACACCGAGACGCGACCCCAGATCGGTCAGCTCGGACGTGACCTTCTCGTCCATGACGACCTCGACCCGACCCGTGTCGGTCGAGACCCCGGACGTATCGGTGATTCCCGACAACAGCGTCGGCTCTTCCGCGCCGGCGAAGGCGGTGGTCCACGCCTTGACCGAGACGGCGCGGTCGCGGACCGACAGCCACTCGAGGAAGGAACGGTAGGACCGGACCTCGGGAAGCAGCGACACATCTCCGCGCAGCGCGTACAGCGTGAGGAGATCCTTGAGCACCAGCGGCATCGACCATCCGTCGATGACGATGTGGTGCGCCATGAACGACAGCGTGACCGCGTCGTCGGCGGTGCGGATCATCCGGAAGCGCACCAGCGGCGCGCTGTCCATCGCGAACCGGCGGTCCCGCTCGGTCTCGAGCTCGACGCGCAGGTCGCCCTCGATGTCGTCGTGGCCGCGCAGGTCGACGTCGACCCACGGAACCTCGGCGGAACTCGGAACCAGTTGCACCGCACGACCGTCCGCGGTGGTGCGGAACGAGGTCCGCAGCCCGTCGTAGCGCGCGAGCAGCGCACCGGCCGCGGCGACGAACCGGTCCCGGTCGACGTCGCCGGTCAGGTCCATCACGACCTGCATGACGTAGACGTCGGGAGCGCCGGCCGGCTGCATCGACGAGTGGAACAGCAGACCCGCCTGCAGCGGAGCAAGGGACCAGACGTCCTCGAGATGAGACCCGGCATCGGACATCTCGTTCTCGAAGACCTCGATGTCCTTCTGCGACACCGGCACCAGCGGTACGTCCGACGGCGTGAGGCCGCCGACATCGCCGCTCCCGACGTGCTGAGCGAGCGCCGTGAGTGCCTCGACCCAGTAGGTGCCGAGCGCGGACACGTCCTCCGACGACAGGATGCCGCGGGGGAAGGCGAACGTGGCACCGAGCTGCTCGTCCGCGAGGACTGCGTTGATGTCGAGCACGGCGATCGCCGGCATGTCGGCATCGAGAGGCACGTCCGCGAGGGTGGTTATGTCGGACGACGGGAGGAAGCCCAGACCCTCCGCACCCTCGGGCAGCTCGCCCGCGGACAGGCGGCCCAGGTAGTTGAAGCTGATCTGGCCGACGGATCGCGCGAGAACCGAGCGTCCCGTCTCGTCGAGGTAGCGCAGCATGCCGTAGCCCATACCGCGATCGGGCACCGCGAGCAGCTGTTCCTTGACGGCCTTGACAGCTCGGCCGGCCGCGGCGCCACCGGCGAACGCGTCGTCGAGGTCGACGTCGGTGAGGTCGAGCAGCACGGGGAAGATCGACGTGAACCAGCCGACGGTCCGCGACAGATCCGCGAGTCCGGCGTCACCGAGCACGTCCTCCTCGCGGCCGTGGCCCTCGAGGCGCAGCAGCAGCGACGACGTCTCGGTGCCGCGCTCACGGCGCCACTTCGCCACGGCCAGAGCCAGTGCGGACAACAGTCCGTCGTTCACACCGCCCCGGAACACCTGCGGCAGAGCGGTGACGACGGCGGTCGTGACGTCCGCCGGGACGGTGACGCGCACCTTGTCGAGCGTGGCCTGCACGTCGACGGCAGGGTCGAGATCGCGGTCGCCGAGCAACACGTCCTCGGACCGCACGACGGAACTCCAGAATGGCAGTTCCGAGCGACGCGACGGCGCCTGGTCCACGAGCGCGTGCGCCCAGGTACGCATCGACGTGCCCACCGGTTGCAGAGTCGGCTCGGTCCCGGAGGACACGCCGAACCACGCGGTGACCAGGTCCGGCACGATGATGCGCCACGAGACACCGTCGACGGCGAGGTGGTGGCCGGCGACGACGAGGTGGCCGCCGGTCGACGGCCCCCGGTCCAGCCAGACGAACTGCACGAGACGACCGTCGGCCGTCGAGAGGCGATCCAGTGCCGAGTCGAGTGCCGTGCGGGCCACCTTCTCGAGGTCGTCGCCCGTGACGTCGGCGTCGACGTCGACTCGGGTGAGCAGCGACGCGGCGTCCACCGAACCCGGTGCCGCGGTGACGATCTCGAAGCCGTCGTCGAGCGACCCGGTGAGGCGCGCGCGGAACATGTCGTGACGGTCCAGCACGGCCTGCAGTGTCGCGGTGATACCGGCCTCGTCGATACCTGTCGGCAGGTCCAGTACGACGCTCTGCGAGAAGCGCTCGTAGGCACCGCCGCGGCGGGTCATGAAGTGCTCCACCGGGGTCAGCGGACGGGATCCGACGCCGCCACCCTCGAGCTCGGGCAGCATGCGGACGGCGTTCTCCCCCGACGACACGACGGCCGCCAGGGCAGCCACCGTGCGGCGCTCGAAGACGTCACGCGGGCTGAGCGACAGCCCGGCCGCGCGGGCGCGGGAGACAAGCTGAATGGAGACGATGCTGTCTCCGCCGAGTGCGAAGAAGTCGTCGTCCGCGCCGACCCGATCGACGCCGAGCACGTCGGCGAAGACCGCTGCCAGCGCGCGTTCGGTCTCGGTGGCGGGTTCGCGGTACGTGTCTGTGTCGGTACCGAACTCGGGCATCGGCAGAGCCCGTCGGTCGACCTTGCCCGTGGCACCCAGCGGCACCTCGTCCATGACGACCACGGCGAACGGGACCATGTGCGCGGGAAGTGATTCCGCTGCCCACTCGGTGACGTCCGACTCGCGCAGCAACGATCCCGCGGTCAGCGTGACGTACGTGACCAGCACCTTCGCCCCCGCTGCCGTGGTGAACGGCGTGGTCAGCGCGAACTGCACCTCGGGGTGCGAGGACACGACGGCGTCGATCTCGCCGGGCTCGATGCGGAACCCGCGGATCTTGATCTGCGAGTCGCCACGACCCACGTACTCGAGTTCGAGGTCACCCGTCTCGGGGCGGCGCCACCAGCGCACGACGTCGCCCGTGCGGTACATGCGAGCACCGGGTTCGCCGTACGGATCGGCGACGAAGCGCTCGGACGAGAGTGCCCGGCGCTCGTGGTAGTGCTGCGCCACACCGGGTCCCGCGGTGTAGAGCTCACCCGGCACACCGACGGGAACGGGACCCAGTCGACTGTCGAGCACCATGGCGCGGCCGCCGCGGATCGGGCCGCCGAACGGCATGGGGCCACCCGGCACCATGGGCTTGCCGATGTGCGAGACGATCGTGGTCTCGGTCGGTCCGTACACGTTGAGCATGCGGCGACCCGGCGCGAACCTGGTGACCAGGTCCTGCGAGTACGCCTCGCCGCCGACCGAGATGGTCTGCAACGCTTCGAGACCCGAGTGGTCCACCGAGGCCAGCGCGGCCGGGGTGATGAATGCGTGCGTCACCGCGTGACGGCGCAGGAACTGCGCCAGCTCCTCACCGCCGTACACGGTGGTGGGAACGATGACCATCGCGGCGGCAGCGGGAACCGCGAGGAGCAGCTCGAGCAGTGAGGCATCGAAGCTCGGCGACGCGAAGTGCATGACGCGCGAGTCGCTCTCGACGCGGTACTGCTCGCGCTGGGAGACCCCGAGCTGGTTGAGACCACGATGGGACACCGAGACGCCCTTGGGCAGACCGGTGGAGCCGGAGGTGTAGATGATGTACGCGCGGTCGGCCGGCGTGACGGCCGTCCGGCGGTCGGCGTCGGTGATCGGATCCGCCGACGCGGCCGAGACCTGTGCCCGGATCTCGTCGGAATCGACGACGAGCCAGTCGATCTCGTCGGGCAGGGACGCCCGGTGCACGCCGAGCGTCAGGCCGACACGGACGCCCGAGTCGATCACCATGTGCTCGATGCGATCGGCCGGGTAGTTGGGGTCGATCGGGACGAAGGCCGCACCCGTACGGGTCACCGCCCACATCAACGCGACCGACTCCGCGGAGCGCGGGACGGACAGCGCCACGGCGGATCCGGCTCCGATGCCCCGGTCGATGAGCACGCGGGCGAGTCGAGCCGAGAACTCGCCGAGTTCGCGGTAGGACGCCGACGTCCCGTCGAACAGGACCGCGGAGTCGAAGACCAGTGCCGGGCCGTCGGGGTTGCTCTCGACGGCATCGACGAGGAGGTCGCCGAGCGTCCGCTCCGCCACAGCGTCGTCCCCGGTGACGGGTGCCAACGACGCCGCCTCCTCGGAGTCGAGCAGTGGGATGTCGCCGACGGCGCGGTCGGGCGTCTCGATCGCCGCGGCCAGCACGCGCTCGAAGCGCTCGCAGAACAGCGTGACGGTCTCCGCATCGAACAGGTCGGTCGAGAACGTCACCTCCATCGTCATGCCCGCGGCCTGTACGTCGCCCGACCGGCCTCCGGCCTGCCCGCCGTCCTCCACCGTCTCGGTGATCTCGATGGACAGGTCGAACTTCGCGGAGTGAATGCCGGCGTCGTACCGGGCGACCTCGAGGCCACCGAGCTCGAACGTCGTGCGCTCTAGGTTCTGGAACGCCAGCGCCACCTGGAAGAGCGGGTTGTGCGATGTCGAGCGCTCCGGAGCGAGGACCTCGACGAGCCGCTCGAAGGGGATGTCCGCGTTGCCGAAGGCGCCGAGGTCCACGGTCTTCGTCTCGGCGAGCAGCTCGGTGAACGTGGCGTGCGGGGAGACCTGCGTGCGCAGCACGAGGGTGTTGACGAACATGCCGACGAGGTCGTCGAGCGCTTCTTCGCCGCGACCGGCGATGGGGGCACCGACGGCGATGTCGGTGGTGTTCGACAGTCGGGCGAGTACGACGGCGAGCGCACTGTGCACGACCATGAAGAGGCTCGCGTCGTGGGCGCGTGCGAAGTCTGCCGCGCGAGTGTGGATCTCGGCATCGATCGTGTGGTGGACCGCGGACCCGGCCCCGGTGGACACCGCGGGACGCGGGCGGTCCGACGGGAGCGTGAGCACCTCCGGCAGGTCGTCGAGCTGCGTCACCCAGTACGACTCCTGCTGCGACGCCAGCGATTCCGGGTCGGACTCGGAGCCCAGCATCTCGCGCTGCCACAGGGAGAAGTCGGCGTACTGCACGGTCAGCGGACGCAGCGGGCCGTTCTCGGACCACGCCGGCGTGCCGGCCTGACGTGCCGCGTAGGCGGTCATGACGTCGCGGGCGAGCGGGCCCATCGAGAATCCGTCGGCACTGACGTGGTGCACGACGAACGCCAGCACGGCCTCGGTGTCCGACGTCCGCAGCAGTGCGCCGCGCAGCGGCACCTCCGCGGTGACGTCGAAACCGGAGGTCACCATGTCGAGGACGCGCGCCTGCACGTCGTCCGCGGCGACCTCGGTCACGGCGAATTGTCCGGCGACCCGGTCGGCGGGCAGGATCACCTGGTACGGCGTGCCGTCCACCTGCGGGTAGAGAGTACGCAGAGACTCGTGGCGCTCGAGCACGTCGCCGACGGCCGCGCGCAGCACGCCCACGTCGAGCGCACCGCGCAGCGTGATGACGAGCGGGATGTTGTAGGCCGCCGACTCGGTGTCGAACTGGTTGACGAACCACATGCGGGACTGCGCGAGCGACAGCGGAATTCGCTCCGGGCGCTCCCTCGGCGCCAGCACGGGCCGGGTACGGCCGGTGTGTGCCGCGGCGTCGATCCGGGCGGCGAGCGCGGCCACCGTGGGCTTCTCGAACAGATCGCGGACGCCGATGGAGCTGGACAGCGCCTCGTTGACCCGCGCGACGGCGCGCATGCCGACCAGCGAGTTGCCGCCGAGCTCGAAGAACGAGTCATCGATGCCGACGCGCGGGGCGTCGAGCAGTGCGGAGAAGACGTCCGCGACGACCTTCTCGGACACCGTCTCCGGAGCCCGGTACTCCCGCGGTCCGGACACGTCCACGGGCTCGGGCAGAGCGCGGCGGTCGAGCTTGCCGCTGGGGCTGAGCGGGATCTCGTCGAGCACCGTCAGGTGTGACGGCACCATGTACGCGGGGACGCGCTCGGCGACCAGGTCGAGGACACTCGCCAGTTCCGGTGCGCGCCCGGCCTCCGGCACGATGTACGCCACCAGAGCTTCGCCGGTGCGCTCGTCGGAGTGCACGATGGCCACGGCGCGGGCCACGTCCGGGTGCGCGGTGAGAGCGGACTCGATCTCGCCGAGCTCGATGCGCAGACCACGGAGCTTGACCTGGAAGTCGGTGCGGCCGAGGAACTCCAGCTCACCGGACGCGGTGACCGAGACGAGGTCGCCGGTCCGGTACATCCGCTCACCGGTCGTGCGGGGATCGGCGACGAAGCGATCGGCGGTGAGGTCGGGCCGACCGAAGTACCCACGAGCCAGCTGCGCGCCCGTGAGATAGAGCTCTCCCGGGACACCGACCGGAACGTCGTGCAGACGCGAGTCCAGCACGCGCGCACCGGTGTTACGGATCGGGCGACCGATGGGCACGGTACGGACGTCGGCGTCGGTGGTCCGGTGCAGCGTGGACGTGACCGTCGCCTCGGTGGGGCCGTACGTGTTGTCGAGCTCGGCGGCCGACGAGGCCGCGAACCGACGCACCAGATCGGCGGACAACGCCTCGCCGCCCACGGACAGGTAGCGCAACGATCCCGGCAGGGCCAGACCGGCATCGGACATGAAGAGCTCGAGCATGGACGGCACGAACTCGAGGATCGCGATGCCGTGCGAGCGCGCCTGGTCGAGCAGGTACTGCACGTCGAGGTGGCCGTCCGGACGCGCGACGACGAGGGTGGCGCCGAGCTGCAGCGGCAGGAAGAGCTCCCACACCGACGCGTCGAAGGTGACGGGCGTCTTCTGCAGCATCGTGTCGCCGACCGTGAGGTCGTACGTCTCGTGCATCCAGAGCATCTGGTTCAGGACGGAGCGGTGCGAGACCGCCACGCCCTTGGGGCGGCCGGTCGAGCCCGACGTGTAGATGATGTAGGCGATGTTGGACGGCACGAGCGTGCCCGTCCGCTCCGCGTCCGTCAGCGGCTCCGCGCACACGTCGGCGAGATCGACCGTGTCGACGTCGATCACGTTGTGGTGCTCGGGCAGGTCCCGGTGATCGCGCGTGGTGGTCAGGACGACGACGGGTGCGGCGCTGGACAGGACGTACTCGGTGCGCTCGTGCGGGTGGTCCGGATCCACCGGCACGTAGGCGCCACCGGCCTCGAGCACCGCGTAGATGCCGATCATCATCTCGAGCGAGCGACGCATGCCGACGGCCACGCGGGCGTCGGGACCGACCCCCAGTGCGACGAGGTGCCGTGCCAACCGGTTCACCCGCGTGGAGAACTCGGCATACGTGAGAGAGGTCCCCTCGTACACGAGCGCGGTCCGAGTCGGATCCTGTGCGGCGCCGCGGCGGAACGCGTCGACGAGGGTCTCGGCGGGCAGCGGAGCGTCGATGCCGCGCAGCGCGGCGAGCTGCGTCTGCTCGCCGGAGGTGGTCAGCGGGAGATCGCCGACGGCGGTGGAGGAATCGGCCACGACGGCGGCGAGGATGCCGACGTAGCGTTCCGCGATGGTGCGTGCGGTGGGTTCGTCGAACAGATCCGTGGCGTACAGCAGCGATCCGTCGATGGGACCGGGCGACCCGTCGGGGTTCACCTGCTCCATGAGCGTCAGCGTCAGGTCGAGCTTCGCGACCGGCACGTCCGAGTCGAGGAGACCGATGGTGACGTCGGGCAGCTCGATCTCGGTGCGTTCGAAGTTCTGCAGCATGAGCAGTACCTGGAACAGCGGCGCGTAGGCGAGCGAGCGCTGGGGTCGCAGGATCTCGACCAGCCGGTCCAGCGGCAGGTCCGAGTTGCCCAGCGCATCGAGGTCCGCGGTGCGGGTGCGGAGCAGGAAGTCCTCGAACGACTCCCCCGGCTCCAGATGCGATCGCAGGACCAGCGTGTTGCCGAACATGCCGACGAGCGGATCGAGCGCCTGCTCGCCGCGGCCCGCGATCTGCGTGCCGACGGACACGTCGTCGGTGGCGGCCATGCGCGAGAGCAGCACGGCCAGGGCGGCGTGCACCACCATGAACAGCGTCGAGTTGGTGCGTCGCGCGAGGTCGTTCAGACCCTCGACGACGTCCGTCTCGAGTCGGAACGGCACCGTCGCACCACGGGACGACGGCTGCGCCGGCCGCGGCCGGTCGGTGGGGAGTTCGATGACCTCGGGAGTGCCGGCGAGGGCGCGCGTCCAGAAGTCGATCTGCTTGGCGCTCAACGACTCGGGGTCGCTCTCGTCGCCGAGGAGCTCACGGTGCCACATCGCGTAGTCCGCGTACTGCACCTCGAGCTCCGGCAGCTCGGGAGCCGCACCGGCGCTGCGCGCCACGTAGGCCGTGGTGAGGTCGCGCACCAGCGGGGCGAGCGATCCACCGTCACTGGCGATGTGGTGCATGACCACGGCGAGGACGTAGTCCTGGTCCGCGATCTGGAAGAGCTTGGCACGGAAGGGCACCGAGGACGACACGTCGAAGCCGTCGAGCACCACCGGGGTCAGTCGCTCGTACACCGAGCTCTCGTCGATCCGCTCCGGATCGAGCACCACCGACACCGACGACGCGGGCTCGATGCGCTGCACCGGACCACTGTCGGTCTGCGGGTAGACGGTGCGCAGCGTCTCGTGCCGCGTGATGAGATCCTCGAACGCGTGGCCGAGCGCCTCGAGATCCAGAGCACCCGTCATCCGCAGCACGACAGGCTGGTTGTACGCGGGCGACGTCACGTCGTACTGGTTGGTGAGCCACATCCGCTGCTGGGCGTAGGACAGCGGCAGGTCACCCGAGCGATCACGACGCACGAGCGGCGGCCGCTCGGGGGCACCGAGCGAGAGATCCACGCGCGCAGCGAGATCCGCGACGGAGGTCGCCTCGAACACGTCCCGCACCGCGATGCGGGACTGCGCCGCCTGGTTGATCCGGGCGACCACCTGGGTCGCGAGCAGCGAGTTGCCACCGAGTTCGAAGAAGGTGTCGTCCAGACCCACGCGCTCGGCCGACAAAAGGTCCGCCAGCACCTCGGACACCGTGATCTCGGTCCGGGTCTCCGGGGCCCGGTACTCCTTCGTCGACGTGCCGATGGTCGGCTGCGGCAGCGCCGCGCGATCGAGCTTGCCGACGGGTGTGAGGGGCACGGCGTCGATGACGATGATCTCGGACGGCACCATGTACGCGGTGAGGCTCCGGCCGACGAAGGCCGTGACGTCGTCGACGTCGATCTCGTGGCCCGGCTCGGGCTGCACGTAGGCCACGAGCACCGTCGAGCCGTCGGGCAGCTGATGACCGGCCGCCGCGGCGAAGCGGACGTCCGGGTGCGCCGTCAGGGCGGCGTCGATCTCGCCGAGTTCGATGCGGAACCCGCGGACCTTCACCTGGAAGTCGGAGCGGCCCAGGTAGTCGACCGCGCCGCCGCTGCGCACGCGGGCGAGGTCACCGGTGCGGTACACGCGCGAGCCGGGTTCACCGAAGGGGTCCGCGACGAAACGCTCCGCGGTGAGCGACGGCCGACCGTGATACCCGCGGGCCAGACCGGGGCCGGCCGCGTACAGCTCACCGGCGACACCGGCCGGGACGTCGCGCAGGCGGCCGTCGAGCACGGGCGTGCGGAAGTCGCGGATCGCGCCGCCGATGGAGACGGGCGCGTCCGGGAACAGCTCCGCGCAGTTGGTCATGATGGTGGCCTCGGTCGGACCGAAGCCGTTGAACATGCGGCGGGTGTCGGTCACGAAGCGGGACACCAGTTCCGGCGGGCACGCCTCACCGGCGGTGACCACGACCCGCAGGTCGGGCAACTCCGACGGCGTGACCGAGGCCAGCACGGACGGGGTGATGACGGCATGGGTCACCCGCTGCTCGCGCAGCAGAGCCGTCAGATCGTCGCCACCGAAGACGTCGGGCGGCGAGACGACCATCGTCGCTCCGGACCCCACGGCCATGAGCAGTTCGAAGACCGAGGCGTCGAAACTCGGGGACGCGACGGCGAGGGTGCGGGCGGACGCGTCGATACCGAAGCGCTCACGCTGCTCGGCGACCAGGCTCGAGAGGCCGGCGTGCGTCACCTCGACGCCCTTGGGTCGACCCGTCGATCCGGACGTGTAGATCATGTAGGCCGTGTTCGCGGGGCCGAGCACCCGCACGCGATCGGCGTAGGTGACCGGCTCGGCGGACCGTGCGTCGACGGCGGCGTCCAGGTCGGCGTCGCCCAGGACGAGCCAGCTGGGGCCCACTCCCTCCGGCAGGGTCTCGCGGTGCTCCGTGGTGGTGATCCCGAGGGTGGCCCCCGAATCGGTGAGCATGTACTCGATGCGGTCCGCGGGGTACTTCGGATCGACCGGCACGTATGCCGCACCGGTCTTGGCGACCGCCCAGATCGACAGGATCGACTCGGCGGACCGCGTGACGGCCAGCGCCACCACGTCCTCGGCGCCGATGCCGCGCGCGATCAGCTCGCGCGCCAGCTTCGACGACGCCGCGTCGAGCTCGCGGTAGGTCCACTCGGTGGTCGCGCCGGACTCGTCGCGGAACACCAGAGCCACACCGTCGGCGTTCGCCTCCACGGCGGCCGCGAGGATCTGCGGCAGGGTGGCCGCGCGAGGACGCTGCCGGCGACGCGGGCGTTCCCTGGTCGGACGCTCGCGGCGGGGTGCCCCCGCGCGTCCCGGACGTTCCGCCCGCGACCGGTCCTCGTTCGAGGTCTCGTCGGGAGTGCCATCCGTCATCGTCGTGCTCCTCGTGAATCGATACCGAGCCCCGCCCGTGGTTGCCCACCGACGATCCCGCTGCGTACTCGCGACACTCCCCGCGGATGCGCGCACGCGTGCTTCATGGGGCGTCGCCCCATCTGATCCACCCTATCGAGCAGGGCGGCGCGCACGCCGCTCACCCGGGTGGTGTGAACGGCGCCTGTCACCGTGGTGTGGACGGATCCCGTCATGAGCTCCGCATGGCGAGTCCGATACCCGTCGAGGTCAACGGCACGACGTCGATCTCGGTGCCGTCGGCGAAGCCGTCGCACGACTCGCTGTCGCCCCGGCCCGCGTCGGTGACCACCACGGCGAGATCCTCGAACTCCCCGGCGTCCACCGCCGACAGGTCCGACGGGGTGGCGAACAGGTGCGTCACCCACTGATCGAGCAGCACGTCCGTCAGCGACTCCGCCGCACTGTCCTGCACCAGCACAGCGGCGCCCGCGACACCGGCGACCAGCGCCCGCAGCGCCTGCGACACGGTCGAGACCGCCGCCGTCGCGAACAACCGGGACTCGTAGTCCACGGCGAGTCGATCGAGTTCGGCGGACACGATGCCGGAGAGCTCGTCGAACGTGAGCACGCCGACCGAGCCCGTCCCGGTCGGCAGGACCAGCGCCGGATCGGCTCCGTTCTGCGGGCGTGCCCGATCCGCGTACGTGACGGGGCGCGCGGAGAACTGCGCCACGTCGTCGGCGGCGTCGTCCACCGACAGGATCAGCGGCGCCCGACTCCCGTTGCGGGATGCGCCGGACAGCACGATCACGTCGGGTGCGACTCGGCCGATGTCCAACGCCGCGCCTGCCTTGAGGATCCCCCACCACAGGGCCAGGGTGTCCGTGTCGAGGCCGGAGTCGCCGGACCGGACCGCGACCGTCGACCCGGCACCGACTCCTGCCCCCGCGAGCCAGCGCGCCAGGCGGTTGGAACGAGCGTCGAGGTCGGCGTAGCTGACCTCGTTCTCGCCGATCACGACGGCGGGGGCGTCCGGATCCGATTCCACGGCCGACGCGAACGACGTGACCACCGACGGTCCCGAGTACGCCGCGGGAGTCGTGGGCTCCACCACGGGCGCCGCGGTGACCACCTCGGCGAGCGGCAGATCGGCGACGACGCGCGTGGGTTCGGTGACCCCGGCCCGCAGCACCGACGCCAGATGCCGGCCGAAGGTCTCCACCGTCTCCTCGTCGAACAGCTCGGTCGAGTACGTGAACATCATCGTCATGTCGCCGCCCGGCTTCCGCGAGCCGTCGTCGTCGACCGTGAGCAACAGATCGAAGTTGGCGGGCTCGAACGGATTCTCCAGTTCGGACACGGTGATCTCGGGCAGCTCCACCCGCGCCGGCGTGATGTTGCGGAACGCCAGTGCGGTCTGGAAGAGCGGCGGCACCGATCCCGTGCGCTGCGGCGCGACGGCGTCGACGACGGTCTCGAACGGCACCTCCGAGTGCGCGAACGCGTCGACGTCCACGCGACGGGCTGCGGCCACCAGTTCGGCGAAGCTCAGATCCTCGTCGACCCGCAGACGCAGGGCCACCGTGTTGACGAGCATGCCGACCAGGTTGTCGAGCGCCGGATCTCCGCGGCCCGCGAGAGCGGTGCCGATCGCGATGTCCGTCGATCCGGACAGGCGGGAGAGGACGACGGCGAGTGCCGCGTGCACCACCATGAATCGCGTCGCGTTGTGGTCGCGCGCCAGTGCCTCCACCCGGTCCGCCGCGAACCCGTCCACGGCGAAGTGGACGGACGCACCCTCGCGGGTGGGCGACGCCGGCCGCTCCCGGTCACGCGGCAGGTCCAGCTCCGGGGGCAGGCCGTCGAGAGCCTGCTTCCAGTAGGCGATCTGGGCGGACGCGACCGACTCGGCGTCGCGGGGCGAGCCGATGACGTCGCGCTGCCACACCGCGTAGTCGGCGTACTGGACGGGGAGCGGAGCCCACGCGGGGTCGACGCCCTCGGTGCGTGCGAGGTAGGCGGTGACGAGGTCGCGGGTCAGCGCCACGCGGCTCACGCCGTCCGCGGCGATGTGGTGCACGACGATCGCGAGCACGGCCTCGGTGGAGACCTCCGGGTCACGGAAGACCGCGAGCCGCAGCGGGACCGCCGTGGTGACGTCGAAGCCGCTCGTCGCGAGAGCGACGAACTCGTCGATCCAGCGCGCGGACGGAACGTCCTCCACCGCGAGCTCGACGCCCGCCTCGTCGACGGTGAGGATCTCCTGCCGCGGTACGCCGTCCGTGTGGGGATAGACGGTGCGGAGGATCTCGTGCCGCGTCACGAGGTCGTGCACGGCCCGGCGCAGGGCGTCGAGATCGAGACGGCCCTCGAGTCGAATGCCCAACGGCAGGTTGTACATCGGCGACGACGGGTCGAGCCGGTTGCTCAGCCACATACGCTGCTGTGCGAGTGCCAGCGGGATCACGTCGGGACGGGGACCGGCGACGAGCGCGGGTCGATCGGAGGCACCGAGCTCGGCGACGACCGCCGCGAGTCGGGCGACGGTGGTCGCGTCGAACACGGCGCGGACCGGAACGTGCACGCCCAGTTCGGTACCGATGCGGGACGCGACCTGCGTCGCGACGAGCGAGTTGCCGCCGAGTCCGAAGAAGTCGTCGTCCAGGCCGACGGGCGTGACGTCGAGGATGTCCTCGAAGACCCCCGCGATCGCCTTCTCCACCCGCGTCTCGGGTGCGCGGTACGTGCGATCGGAGTCCTCGGTGACCTCGGGCAGCGCCTTGCGGTCGAGCTTGCCGTTCACGGTCAGCGGCAGACGGTCCAGCTCGACGATGCGCGCGGGAACCATGTACGCCGGCAACAGCGAGGCGACGTGTTCGGTGACTGCCGCCGCGTCGACCGTGGAGCCCGATTCGGGCACCACGAACGCGACCAGCACGTCGCCGGCCGGACGCCGCACCACCGACGCCGCGGCCCCCGCGACACCGGGCGTGGACGCCACCACGGTCTCGATCTCGCCCAGTTCCACGCGGAAACCGCGGATCTGGACCTGCGCGTCCGCACGTGCGAGGTACTCCAGTGCACCGTCGCGGTTCCACCGCACGACGTCACCGGATCGGTACATCCGCTGACCGGCCAGGTACGGGTTGGCCACGAACCGGGTGGCGTTCAGGTCGGGGCGACCGACGTAGCCCTGTGCCAACTGATCACCCAGGACGTAGAGCTCACCGGGAACTCCGACGGGCACGGGCCGCAGGGCGTCGTCGAGCACGATGCCGCCGAGCCCAGGGACGGGAACGCCGATCACACTGCCCTGGGCCGCGGCCGCGAATGCCGCCGTCAGCTCCTGGTAGGTGACGTGCACCGTCGTCTCGGTGATGCCGTACATGTTCACGAGGCGGGGACTGTCGTCCGCGTGCCGCGCGTACCAGCGCTGCAGCTGCGACAGATCCAGCGCCTCACCGCCGAAGACGACGTGGCGCAGGGACAGCTCGGTGCCCGCCCGATCGCGCTCGGCCTCGGCGAGTTGGTAGAACGCCGACGGTGTCTGGTTGAGCACCGTCACGCCCCGGTCGGCGAGCATGTCCAGGAAGTCGCCCGGCGAGCGCGCGGTCCAGTGGTCCACCACGACGACGCTGCCGCCCGTGGTGAGCGCGCCCCACAACTCCCACACCGAGAAGTCGAAGGCGTAGGAGTGGAACATCGTCCAGACGTCGTCGGGTCCGAAGCCGAAGTACTGCTCGGTGTTCGTCAGCAACGTCACCACGTTGGTGTGCGGGATCGCGACACCCTTCGGGTTCCCGGTGGATCCGGAGGTGTAGATGATGTACGCGACGTCGTCCGGCCGTGCCATGGGCAGCAGCGCGGTGGACCCCGCCTCCGAATCCGATTCCGGCGCAACCACATCGGTGTCCACGACGACGGTCAGGCCGTCGCGGCGCACCTGGTCCTCGAGCCGAGCGGAGACCACGGCGAAGCGCGCACCGGAGTCGGCGACGACGTAGTCGACACGGTCACCGGGATACTCCGGGTCGATCGGCACGTAGGTCGCGCCGGCCCGCATGACGGAGAACAGCACGGCGACCAGATCCACCGATCGGTCGCACACCACCGCGACCCGATCGCCGGACCGCACCCCCATCGCGTACAGCCTCGCTGCAGCAGCGCGCGAACGAGAGTCCAACTCCCCGTACGTGATCGAGACCTCGCCGAACCGCACCGCACTCGCCTCGGGGTGGCTCGCCGCGTGATCGAGCACCCGCGAGACGATGGTGTCGTCACCCACGGGACGGCCCTCGGACACGCGCTGGATCGACCTCTCGGCGACCACGCGGTCACTGGCGTCGAGCACGTCGATGTCGGCGACCGACACGGTGGGATCGTCGACGATCGTGGTCAGCACCTGGACGAACCGGCGCGTGATCGCCTCGATGGTCGAGGCGTCGAACAGTGTCGACGCGTACGAGAAGGTGGCCGGCATACCGGCGGGACGGCCCGCGTCGTCGGTGCGATCGGTCATGGTCAGCTGCAGATCGAACTTGACCACCTGCAGGTCGAGATCGACCGTGGACAGGCGCAGTCCGGTGAGTTCCACCGTCGAGTGACCCATGTTCTCGAACGCCAGCATCACCTGGAAGATCGGGTGACGCGACTCCGACCGCGCCGGGGACAGCACCTCCACGAGACGCTCGAACGGCACGTCACTGTTGGCGAACGCCTGCAGGTCGCGTTCGCGGACGTGGTCCAGCAGCGCGTCGAACGGCTGGCGACTGCCCACGGTGGTGCGCAGCGCCAAGGTGTTCACGAACATGCCGACGAGGTCGTCGATCGCCGCGTCGCCGCGTCCCGCGACCGGGGTACCGATGACGATGTCGTCGGTAGAACTGATCTTGGCGAGCGTCACGGCCAGCGCCGCGTGCACCACCATGAAGAGCGTGGTGCGGTGGCGCCCGGCCAGGTCGATCATCTTCGCGTGGAGCTCGGCATCGATCTCGAACGCGTGCGCTCCGCCGCTGAGCGACGACCGGGACGGACGGGCCCGGTCGATCGGGAGCGGCAGCAGATCCGGTGCGTCGCGCAGGGTCTCGACCCAGTAGCGCTCCTGCTGCGCGATGAGCGACGTGGGATCGTCCTCGGACCCCAGCACCTCCCGCTGCCACAACGTGTAGTCGACGTACTGCACGGGCAGTGGGGTCCACGTGGGCGCGTAGAACGCGATGCGGGCGCTGTAGGCCGCCATCAGGTCGCGCGCGAGGGGTGTCAGGGATGCACCGTCGGCGGAGATGTGATGCACCACGATGGCCAGCACGTGGTCGGTCTCGCTGATCTGGAACAGGCGACCGACCAGCGGGACGTGCTCCGTGACCTGGAAGGTGGTCATCGCGAAGGAGATCAGCACGCCGTGCAGATCCTCCGCGTCGACCGGCACGGGTGTCAGGTCCGGCACCACGGCCTCGGGATCGTGGACGACCTGGACCGGTCCGTTCTCGGTGTCCGGGTAGGAAGTCCGCAGCGCCTCGTGGCGGTCGACGACGTCCATGATCGCGACCTGCAGCGCGGCGATGTCCAGATCACCCTCGAGGCGCAGGGCCAACGGGATGTTGTAGGCGACCGACGACGGGTCGAACTGATTGAGGAACCACATGCGGCGCTGCGCGAGCGACAGCGGCACCTGCCCGGTCCGCTCGCGGGGCACCAGCGGCGTGCGGGTCTCGCCGTGGCCACCCTGCTGCAGTCGGGACGCGAGCGACTCGACGGTGGGTGCCTCGAACAACGTGCGCACCGAGACCTGTGTCCCCAGTGCGGCACCCAGACGGGAGACGGCGCGCGTCGCGATGAGCGAGTTGCCGCCGAGAGCGAAGAAGTCGTCGTCGAGTCCGACCCGGTCGACACCCATCAGTTGCGTGAAGACGGATGCCACGATCTCCTCGACGACGGTGGTCGGGGCGCGGAACTCGCGCGTCGCGAGCACCGGCTCGGGCAGCCGCCGGTGGTCGATCTTGCCGTTGACGGTGACGGGCAGGCGGTCCAGGACCACGACGGCGGCAGGGATCATGTGCGACGGAAGATGCTGCGCCGCATGGCGTAGCAGTTCGGTGTGCTCGAGCGTCGTGTCCGGACGCAGCACGACGTACGCCGCGAGCACCGTGGCCCCGGACGACTGCCGGTGCGCCACGGTGACGGCGGTACGGACGCTGGGATGCTCGGCGAGCACCGCGTCGATCTCGCCCAGTTCGATGCGGAAGCCGCGGATCTTCACCTGCGAGTCGGCGCGACCGACGTAGACGATGTCGCCGTCCTCGGTCCACCGGACCAGGTCACCGGTGCGGTACATGCGCCCGCCCGGCTCGGCCCACGGTCCGGCCACGAAGCGCGTGGCGGTGAGCGCGAAGCGATTGGCGTACCCGCGGGCGAGGTCCACACCGGCGAGATACAGCTCACCCACGACACCCACGGGAACGGGCCGGAGCCTGTTGTCCAACACCACCTGTCGCGTTCCTCGGATGGGCGACCCGATGGTCACGGGAGCACCGGGCACCAGTGGATCGGAGATCGATCCGATCATCGTGGTCTCGGTGGGGCCGTAGGCGTTCCGCAGCGCGGTGCGCGGAGCCCAGCGTGCCGCCACCTCGGACGGCAAAGCCTCACCGGCGCTGATGATCGACTCGATCTGCTCGAGACCGTCCGGGTCCAACGATCCCAACGCGGCCGGCGTGATGACGACGTGCGTGACGTTCTTCTCGCGGATGTAGTCCGCGAGTTCCTCTCCGCCGAACACCCCCGACGGAGCGAGAGCCAGAGTCGTCGCCGACGAGAGCGCCATCAGCTGCTCGAAGATGGACGCGTCGAAACTCGGCGACGCGACACCGAGGACGACCGACTTCGTCGACACCCCGTACGAGACGGTCATCTCGCCGATGATGTTCGACAGTCCGTCGTGGCCGACGGTGACGCCCTTCGGCAAGCCGGTGGATCCCGAGGTGTAGATCATCCACGCAGCGGTGAACGGTCGGACCGGAGCCGATCGCTCGGCGTCGGTGATGCGGGCGGGCGAGCAGACCTCGAGGTCGCCGCACAGCTCGTCGTCGTCGACGACGAGCCAGTCGATCGTGTCCGGCAGGTCCGCGACGTGTCGTCGGGTGGTCACGCCGATCCGGGCGCCCGAGTCCCCGAGCATGTGCACGATGCGCTCGAGCGGATACGCCGGGTCGATGGGCAGGAAGGCGCCGCCCGACGCCACGATCGACCACGTCGCGTGGATCATCTCGACCGATCGACCGAGTGCGACCGCGACGACGCTCTCCGGTCCGACGCCCCGCGAGATCAGCAGCCGGGCCAGGCGGTTGGAGCGCGCGTCGAGCTCTGCGTACGTGACCGATTCCGACCCGCACGTGACGGCCACCGTGTCCGGCGCGGCGTCGACGGCGCGGGCGATGATGTCGCCGAAAGTGACCTGCGGGAAGCTCTCGCCGCCCAGTGCGGGGACGAAACGCCGCCGCTCGTCGTCGGTCAGCACCTCGAGCGACCCGAGCGGTGCGTCGGGCTCGGCATCGATCAGCGCATCGAGGAAGCGCACGAAGCGGGCACGATGCGCGTTCAGCTGGTCCTGCGTGTACCGCAGCGGGTTCGCCTCGAAGTCGATCCGCAGTTCGCGGCTGTCCGCACCGGGATAGATGTTCAGCGCCAGGTCCTCGACCGGACCCGTGGTCAGGACGTTGTACGAGCCGTTGAGGTCGCCGAGCCGCAGCTCGTCGTGGAACAGCATGATGTTGATCGACGGGCCGAACAGTCCGCGTTGGGTCGCCGACTCGCCGCTGTCGCGACGAATGTCCTCGTGGCGGTAGCGCTGCCGGCGCAGGGCGCCGGTGAGTTCGAGCTGGGCGCGGGACGCGGACTCGGCGACCGTGCAGCTCGGCGGGAGTGCGAGACGCAGCGGGACGACGTTGGAGACCATGCCGCCCGAGCGACGCATGGCCGCCGTCGTGCGCGCCGAGACCGGCAGGCTCAGGACCGTGTCCTCGGCCCCCGTCATGCGGGAGACGAACGCGGCGAAGGCGGCGACCACGAACGGTGCCGACGCGGTGCCGAGTTCGGTGACCCGCCGGTCGAGGCGCTCGGCGAGGTCGGTGGAGACGAAGCCACCGGCGATGAGCGCGGGCGACGTCGGCGGAGCGGTGACGGCCGAGAGGGACGGCGGATCCGGGAGGCTGCGCACTCTCTCCGCCCAGTACGCGGCGTCCTTCTCGAAGCGGTCCGACGAGCGGTACTTGGCGTCGTCGACATAGAGATCGTTCAGATCGACGGCCTTGGAGGGTTCGGGCTCCCTGCCCTCCACCGCTGCCGTGTACAGCGCAGCGGTGCGCTGGATCATCGTCATCGCGCCGAAACCGTCGAGCGCGACGTGATGGATTCGGGAGTACCAGAACCACCGCTCGTCGCTCAACTGCAGCACGTGGGACACCACGAGGCGGTCGACGAGCATGTCCACCGGCGTGCTGTACTCGCGCGTCATCCAGTCCATCGCCGCGGCTTCCGGGTCGGACTCGGAGCGCAGGTCGAAGTAGGAGATGTGATCACGCATGCTGAGGTCCACGTACTGGAACGGCTCGCCGTCCACCTCGGCCAGACGCAGAT
Source organism: Rhodococcus sp. NBC_00297 (assembly GCF_036173065.1). Lineage (NCBI taxonomy): Bacteria > Bacillati > Actinomycetota > Actinomycetes > Mycobacteriales > Nocardiaceae > Rhodococcus > Rhodococcus sp. NBC_00297. The sequence continues at coordinate 3,029,261 of NZ_CP108041.1, read as the reverse complement.
AGCCCGATCCGAACTCGCGGCCCGCCCGGTCCAGCGCGTACTCGAGACGGTCGAGGTCGAGGCTTCCGTTCAGCTCGACGTAGTGCGCGATCGCGATCGGCACGTCCCCGGCCAACTGCTGCGCGAACCAGATGCCGCGCTGTGCTCCCGACAGCGGGAACGCGCCCTCGGGCAGCACTCCCGCCGAGCTCACCTGCGTCTCGCTCGTCACCGTCTCGTCGGAGCGGTCGTCGTCAGCCGGTCCGCCGTCGAACCGTGCACCGTCATCCACTCGTCTACTCCCCGTGATCTCTCGCGACACCGTGCTCGCGCACCGCGCCCCGGCCGACCGAGCCCACCGTCGTGAACGGTGGCAGGACAGCGATTCCCCCGATTCGCGATCCGTACCCGGCGCTGTGCCCGTCGATTCGCCCGTGGGCGTCGTGCTCCACTTCCACCTCATTCCTTACCGGAATGCGGGCGCCACTCGTTACGTCGCTGATCAGTGACGATGAATCGACGTGGTCGATGACAGTCCTTTCGTTGGCAAGCAGCCCTCCATGCTAGTCGACCACGTCGGGTACGACCCAACGCGCTCGCCGCGCAACGCGAGAAAAGGGTGTGTGAGCAGGGACGACGCCCTCGGAACACGGTCCCCACCCCCGTCACGAGGAATGGCACGAAAACGGTCGACGATCCCGTTTCCGGAGGGATTGTCGGACTTTCCACCGAACAGGCGCCGCCCGTGGCCCACCGACGCGCCGAATGCGGCCCGCGACGCTCCCGGCGGCGTCGACCGGGCGTGGAACATGCACCCACACCGCGAGACTGTTGTCACACATCGACACTACCGCCGGGTAGCGACACTGGTCGGGTTGCTCGGCCACCGCGTGTGTCTCCGACACGGTGGCGAAGGCTCAGGACACGTGGGTCGCGCGCCCACCGCTGATCGTGGCGATCACCGGAACGGACCGCAGGTCGGCGTTCGACAGGACGTACGGGGACTCGGCGAGCACGACGAGATCGGCGGCGGATCCGACGTCGACACCTGCGCGCCCACCCGATGCCGCCCGCAGTGCGACGTCCATCGGCACCGCCTCGCCCGGATGCCAGGACGGTCGCTCGTCGTCGGTGCGGAACACGGCGTCGGCGACGGCCGACCGCGGATCGGGCGGGGAGACGGGAGCGTCGGACCCGAACTGCAGCAGCGCGCCGTGGCGGTGCAGCGAGTGGTAGCCGTACGCGATCGATCGTCGGCCGGACCACAGCACGTCGGCGACGTCGCGGTCGGTCACCGCGTGCTGAGGCTGGACAGAGGCGACGACGCCCAGCGCCGCGAACCGGTCCAGGTCTTCCGGGCGGACCTGCTGCGCGTGCTCGACGCGTCCACCGACGACGGGGAGAGCACCCGAGTCCATGAGCGCGCGCACGGTCTCGAAGGCGTCGAGCACGACGGTGTTGGCGCGGTCACCGATGGCGTGCACCGCGGCGGCGATCCCACCGCCCGCCGCGCGCGAGATCAATCGCACCAGCTCCGGATGGTCGACGAGCAGCAGCCCGTGTGCCTCGGCGTCGTGCGTCGCCGGCGCCGCGTGCCCCGCGTCGGGATAGGGGTCGTGGCAGCAGGCCGTCCGCGTGTTGAGCGACCCGTCGGCCATGATCTTCAGCGGCCCCATGCGGAGCATGCGGCCCGTGTCCGCGGCGACGTCGCCGGTCCGGTGTCCGGCCGCCAGAGTCTCGTCGAGCCACGTCGGCCACGTCGACGCGCTCACCCGCACCGCCGGACGACCGGAGGCGAAGCGCCGCGTCCACGCGGTGAGGTTGTCGTCGAACTCGAAGTCGAGGACCTCGGTCACGCCCCGCGCGGCGAGATCCTCGGTCGCCTCGCACACGTACTCGTCGAGCACGCCCGTACCGACACGCGCGTCGACGGCACTCGCGATCGCGATGGCGTCGTGATCGCGGAAGACACCGGTGGGGTGATCGACCGCGAGCTCGCGCAGCAACGCCGGGGAGAGCCAGACGGTGTGCAGATCCATGCTCGTCACCGCGACGGACACACCCGGCAGCGCGGCCTCGAGCATGTCCTTGTGCGGTGCGTCCGGCCAGAGGGCACCCCGGAAGCCCTGTGCACGAACGTCGCCGGTGAGGCCCGACGCCACCAGCAGGTCGACGAGGTGCCGTGCACTGGTGGCCGCGCCGACGTCCAGTCGGCGGCGCGCGAGTGCCCACTGCGCCATGTGCAGGTGCCCGTCGACGAACCCGGGCAGCACCACTCCCCCGCGCCCGTCGACGACGGTCTCGGCGGAGGCGGGAGTCAGGCGCTCCCCGGGTGCCGAGATCTCGCTCACCAGGTCGTCGACGATGCGGACGTCCGAGAGGTCGTCCCGCGCGGGATCGACGCGCACACGTTGCAGCAGCACGATGTCAGACCCTAACGGTGCGCGGGTCAGGTCAGTTCGCGAGAGGAGTCCTTGAGATCGACGCCGGACCGCCCGAGCGTGCGCGCACCCGCGACCAACGATGCCGTCACCCGCGCCGCATGGTCGTAGTGCATGCCGCCGGGCGGGTGAATGTTCGAGATGCAGTTGCGCTCGGAGTCGTTGCGGCCCGGCTTCGGACCGTGCGTCAGGTAGATGCCGAGGCTGTCCGCCACCGACAGGCCGGGACGCTCGCCGATGACGACGATCAGCGTGGACACCCCGAGCGCAGCGCCCACGTGGTCACCCAGCGCCACCCTGGCCTGGGTCGCGATCACCGGAGGCGCGATCGTGAACGTACCCAGCGACTCCTTCAGCGCAGCGAGCAATCCTGCGCCGTGATCCATCAGTGCGCGCGGGGAGAGCCCGTCGCACAACACGATTCCGATGTCCGCGTCGACCGTGTCGACACCGGACAGGTCGTCGGGTTGCCGTCCCAGATCGGGACGACGCAGATACTCGCTGCGGGTGGACGCCTTGCTGGACACGACCACCGGATCCCCGAGTCCGACAGTCGCGATCTCCCGAGCGAAGCTGTCGGTGTCGAGCGGCATGTGGACAGCGTCCCGCGCCGCGGCGTGGGCGGCCCGGAACTCGAGCACCCGCGTCGTCGGAAGGGCGTCCCCCGCCCGGCCGAGCCCGATGCGCGCCTGCGTCGTCACGCGCAGGTCGGTCCAGAAGTCCGGTGTGCTCATGCCGGCGTCGTCAGTGCTCGCAGCGGCGACGACGCGGCGTCGACGGGCAGGACCCGCCCCGCGTCGTCGGTCATCCCCAGCCGGTGCATCCACGCCTCGAACTCGGGAGCGGGCTTGAGGCCCAACACCTGCCGGACGTAGAGGGCATCGTGGAAGGACAGGCTCTGGTAGCCGAGCATGATGTCGTCGGCACCCGGCACGGCGATGACGAAGGCAGCGCCCGCGGCACCGAGCAGCGTCAACAACGTGTCCATGTCGTCCTGGTCCGCTTCGGCATGGTTGGTGTAGCAGACGTCGACACCCATGGGCAGGCCGAGAATCTTGCCGCAGAAGTGGTCCTCGAGGCCGGCGCGGATGATCTGCTTGCCGTCGTAGAGGTACTCGGGTCCGATGAAGCCCACGACGGTGTTAACCAACAGCGGATCGAGCGCCCGCGCCAACCCGTACGCGCGGGTCTCGAGCGTCTGCTGATCGACCGGCTTGCCCCCGGTACCGACGTGCGAGTTCGCGGACAGCGCCGAACCCTGGCCCGTCTCCAGGTACATGACGTTGTTCCCGACGGTGCCGCGGTGCAACGACTTTCCCGCCTCGTTCGCCTCGAGGAGCATCGGCACCGTCACCCCGAAACTGGAGTTCGCCCCCTCCGTTCCGGCGATGGACTGGAACACGAGATCCACCGGGACACCCTTGCCGATGAGATCCACGGTGGTGGTGACGTGGGACAGCACGCACGACTGCACCGGGATCTCGAAACGCTGCCGGATCTCGTCCAGCAGGTACAGCAGATCCGCTGTCGCGGCGGGTGAATCGGTGGCCGGGTTGATGCCGATGACGGCGTCGCCCGAGCCCATCAGCAGACCGTCGAGCGTCGCCGCGGCGATACCGTGCGGGTCGTCCGTCGGATGATTGGGCTGCAGCCGGGTTGCCATCGTTCCGGGCAGACCGATGGTGGTGCGGAACGCCGAGATCACCGTCGCCGCCCGCGCCACCGCGATGAGATCCTGGTTGCGCATGATCTTGCTCGTCGCGGCCACCATCTCCGGGGTGAGCCCCGGCGCGACCTCCCGCAGTGTCCGGGCGCTGTCGGGTTCCGCTGCGACCGTGAGCAACCAGTCCCGCAGACCGCCCACCGTCAGATGCGAGACAGCGTCGAATGCCTGCGCGTCATGGCTGTCGATGATGAGGCGGGTGACCTCGTCGCTCTCGTACGGCACCACCTGCTCGTCGAGGAACGTCTGCAGCGGGAGATCCGCCAGAACCCAGGCGGCGGCGGCACGTTCGGCGTCCGACTCCGCCGCGCAGCCTGCGAGTTGATCGCCCGATCGCGCCGGGGTGGCCTTCGCCATGACCTCGACGAGACCGTCGAAGGTGTAGGTCGATCCCGAGATCTGCTGGTGGTAGGTGCTCACCCGAGTTCGTCCTCGGCAGCGGCGAGCGCCGCGAACTCCTCGTCCGGAGAATTGGCCACCAGGTGATGGCGGCTGTAGACGCCGAAGTAGACCATGAAGAGCGCGAAGACGACCAGGCACCACAGCGCCGCCTGGCTGTCCACGAGGAACGTCGCGATCACGGCGAAGGCCGCGATGACGAGCGCGAATCCGGTCGTGACCGTGCCGCCCGGGGTGCGGTACGGGCGCGGCATGTCGGGCTCGCGGCGACGCAGCACGATGTGGCTCACCATCATCAGAACGTAGCTCAGCGCTGCCCCGAAGACGGCCATGTTCAACAACATCGAGCCCTTGCCGGTGAACGTCAGGGCGAAGCCGATGACGCCGGGCACGATCAGTGCCAGCGTCGGCGCCTTCCGGCTGTTGACCACCGACATGGACTTCGGCAGGTAGCCGGCGCGGCTCAGCGCGAACAGCTGCCGGGAGTAGGCGTACATGATGGAGAAGAAGCTGGCGATCAGACCGGCGAGGCCGATGTAGTTGACCACCGTCGCGGCGCCGCTGTCGCCGAGCGCCTCCACCAACGGGTTGCCCGACGCCTGCATCGCGTCGGCTCCGCCGGCGCCCGTCACGAGGATCAGCATGGCGGTGGCGGTCACCAGCAGCACCGCCATGGCGGCGATGATGCCGCGTGGCACGTTGCGCGCCGGATCCTTCGCTTCCTCGGCCGCGAGCGGCACGCCCTCGATCGCGAGGAAGAACCAGATCGCGAACGGCACCGCGGCCCAGATCCCCAGGTACCCCATCGGCAGGAAACTCGAGGCGCCCGCGGCATCCGTCGGGGCAATGTCGGTGAGGTTGGAGGCGTCGAACTGGAAGATCGCGGCGACAGCGAAGATGACGAGGCCTACGAGAGCGATGCCGGTGATGACGAACATGACCTTCAGCGCTTCACCGACACCGGCGAGGTGCACGCCGATGAAGATGGCGTAGACGGCGAGGTACACCCACCACCCGTCGGTGATCCCGAACAGGCCGAGCGACTCGACGTAGGCGCCGATGAAGGTCGCGATGGCCGCGGGGGCGATGGCATACTCGATGAGAATGGCTGTGCCGGTGGCGAATCCGCCCCACGGTCCGAGCGCGCGCCGGGCGAACGTGTATCCGCCGCCCGCTGCCGGGAGCGCAGACGACATCTCCGCCATGCCCAGCACCATCGCCAGGTACATGCCGGCGATCAGGATGCCCGCGATCAGCAGACCACCGAACCCACCCTGCTCGAGCCCGAAGTTCCATCCCGAATAGTCACCCGAGATGACGTAGCTGACGCCCAGCCCGGCCAGCAGCACCCACCCCGCGCTGCCGGTCTTGAGCGTGCGCTTGGCCAGGTAGTCGGACGATTCTGCCTGAGAATCGGACGCCACGGGGCGCGGTTCCTTCACGGCCATGGGTGAGCCTCTTTCGGAGTGTGAGCGGGTGGTGAGGTGAGGCTAGGACTGCCGTGTTGCGGGGACGTTGCGATTGTTTTTCCACTGGACGGTGCGCTGACCCGCGGTAACCGCGGCCCCGCGCACCCGGCGGAACCAGGAGAGCCGACGCGGCCGTCCAACGCCTGTGATCGATCGACTTCTCGCGCTCCACGACGGTGTCATCACCGCGACGCAGGCTCACGACGCCGGGATGAGCCAGGACGCGATCGATCGGCGCGTCCGAGCGGGCCATTGGCGCCGGGTCACGCGCGGTGTCTACGTCGCCTGCGACAGACCGTGGACGGACGCCGCTCGGGTGCGGTGCGCCGCGTACTGGGCCGGCGACGGGGCCGTCGTGACATCGGTGAGTGCCGCGTACTGGCACGGACTCGTTTCGGTTGCACCACGCATCGTCGATGTCACGGTCCCGCGCGGAGGACGGAGCAGGGCACCGTCGGGTGTCCGGGTGCGGCGACGGAACCTCGACCCCGCCGATGTGGTGGCGATGCGCGGAATCCGAGTCACGGCCTCGGGTCTCACGGTTCTCGAAGCGTCCGAGGAGTTGGGGATGGGCATCGTCGACGTCGCCTTGCGCGGGCGGATGTCGCCGGCGGTGCTCCGGCGCGCACACGATCGGAACCCTCGGCGACGGGGCGCCCCCGCGGCCGAGAAGCTTCTCGTGGCAGCGGAAGGAGGAACTCGGTCGGAGGCCGAGCGCCTCTTCGTCATCGTGATGCGCACCGGACGCATCACAGGGTTCCTGGTCAACTTTCCGTGGCGCGACTACGTGCTGGACTTCGTGTTCCTCGACGAACGCGTCTGCATCGAAGTCGACGGATGGGCCTTCCATTCGGACCCCACCGCCTTTCACCGAGACCGAACTCGGCAGAACGTCGTCGTCCAGGAGTGGACGGTGCTGCGGTACACCTGGCGCGACCTCACGCAGAGACCCGACGAGGTGATCGCCGAAGTCCGAGCGGCGCTCCGACGGTGCGCTGAACCGCGGTGACCGCGGCTCAGCGCACCCGACTCAACCCTGTATCGCCATCCCCGGCACCGGGCAGGCGTCGACGGCCTCGGCGACGACGATGGACTCGGTGGGGACGGGCGGGCGAGCGCCCTCCTCCCACTGCGCGCCGGTGATGGGGTCCTGCGACTCGAGTTCCGCGTTCTCCTCGGGGGTGTAGGCCCGCCCACGACTGAGGAACCGCAACCCCTCCGGCGTCTCGAGGGAGAAGCCGCTGCCCCGGCCCGGCACCACGTCGAGCACCATCTGGGTGTGCTTCCACGCCTGGAACTGCGACCCGGAGATCCACACCGGAACGGCGTCGCCGTCGCTCGGCAGGTCGTCCGCGACGGTGCCGACCTCCGCGCGCAGGTCGAGGAGCCCGAGCAGGACGTCGCGGTCCCCGACGATGAATTCGCCTGCGGGGTAACACATCGGCGACGACCCGTCGCAGCATCCGCCGCTCTGATGCATCATCAGCGCGCCGTGGAGCCCGCCGAGGCGACGGAGAAGCTCCATCGCCCCGGCGGTTGCTTTGAGCCTCGGAGGCGGTGCCGACCCGTGGTTCGGCTGCATCAGAAGAAGCCCTGAGCCTTCGGGGCGTAGCTCACCAGCAGGTTCTTGGTCTGCTGGTAGTGGTCGAGCATCATCTTGTGGTTCTCGCGGCCGATTCCCGACTGCTTGTAGCCACCGAAGGCCGCGTGGGCCGGGTACTGGTGGTACGTGTTGGTCCACACACGACCGGCCTGGATGTCGCGGCCGGCGCGGTAGGCGACGCCGCCGTCACGCGACCAGACACCGGCGCCGAGGCCGTAGAGCGTGTCGTTGGCGATCTCGATGGCGTTGGCGTAGTCGGTGAACGACGTGACCGAGACGACGGGTCCGAAGATCTCCTCCTGGAAGATGCGCATGTTGTTCTTACCGGTGAAGATGGTGGGCTGCACGTAGTAGCCGCCGTTGAGGTCGCCGCCGAGCTGCGCGCGCTCGCCGCCGGTGACGATCTTGGCGCCCTCGCCCTTGCCGATCTCGATGTAGGACAGGATCTTCTCGAGCTGGTCGTTCGAGGCCTGGGCGCCGATCATCGTCTCGGTGTCCAGCGGATCACCCTGGCGGACGGCCTTGGTGCGGATCGCGGCGAGTGCGAGGAAGTCGTCGTAGATGTCCTGCTGGATCAGCGAACGCGACGGGCAGGTGCAGACCTCGCCCTGGTTGAGGGCGAACATCGTGAAGCCCTCGAGTGCCTTGTCCTGGTAGTCGTCGTTCTGCGACAGCACGTCGGAGAAGAAGATGTTGGGGCTCTTGCCGCCGAGCTCGAGCGTCACCGGGATGAGGTTCTGCGAGGCGTACTGCATGATCAGGCGCCCGGTCGTGGTCTCACCGGTGAAGGCGATCTTCTTGATGCGCGGGCTCGACGCGAGGGGCTTGCCTGCCTCGGTGCCGAAGCCGTTGACGATGTTGAGCACGCCCGGAGGCAGCAGGTCACCGATGACGCTGATCAGGTACATGATCGACGCGGGTGTCTGCTCGGCCGGCTTGAGGACGACGGCGTTACCGGCGGCGAGTGCGGGGGCGAGCTTCCACACGGCCATCAGGATCGGGAAGTTCCACGGGATGATCTGGCCGACGACGCCGAGCGGCTCGTGGAAGTGGTACGCGACGGTGTCACTGTCGATCTCGGACAGCGAACCCTCCTGCGCACGAATGCATCCGGCGAAGTAGCGGAAGTGATCGATCGCGAGCGGGATGTCGGCGTTCAGCGTCTCGCGGATCGGCTTGCCGTTGTCCCACGACTCGGCGAGCGCGATGGAGTCGAGGTTCTCGGCGATGCGGTCGGCGATCTTGTTCAGGATGACGGCGCGCTCGGCGGGCGAGGTCTTGCCCCACGCCGGCGCGGCCTTGTGTGCGGCGTCCAGGGCGAGGTCGATGTCCTCGGCGGTGGAGCGCGCGATCTCGCAGAAGTTCTGTCCCGTGACGGGCGTCGGGTTCTCGAAGTACTGACCCTTGACCGGAGCGACCCACTCGTTGCCGATCCAGTTGTCGTAGCGGGCCTCGAAAGACATGGCGGCGTCGGGCGTACCCGGGCGAGCGAAGACAGTCATCGAACATGCTCCTTCATCGGTGATCCACCCCCACGGTCATCGGGGGCTGTGATGCAGGACACTAGAATGACGACGGTTGCATGACCGTTGCAGAGCCGACTCGGTCAGCCCAGCAGGGCGAGGCGAGCCTGGACCTGCCCGTACAGCGCCGAGGACGGGCTGAGCGTGGCGAGGTAGGCCGACCACGCGGCGGCGTCCTCGCGGCCGTGCACCGACGCCGTCCACCGCGCCAGCAGCACCGGGTCACCGGACCGCAGCAGCGCCGCCTGGACGCGCACTCGCAACTCCTCGCGGATCTCCGCGATACCCGGGGCGTACGACGACGGGAGCACCACGCCGGAGTAGAGCCGCAGCGCCGCGTCGACGTCCCCGCGGTCGAGAGCCGCCCGCACGTCCTCGACGTCCGACGACAGTTCCGCCACCAGTCGATAGGGCCGCGAGGCCACGCCATCGGCACCGAAAACCTTGCGCAGGCGCGACATCTCGGCTCGGACGGTGACCGAGTCCAGCTCGTTCTCGTCGAGCAGCGCGGCGAGATGGTCGGAGCTCAGCCCCTCGGGATGTGCCCGCAACAGCAGCAGCATCTCGGCGTGCCGTCCGGACAGGGCGACGCGTTCACCGCCGCGGACCAACGACGGGCGCCCGGCTCCGAGCACCTCCAGCCGGACTCCGGTGTCGAGATCGGGACGCGGGGACTCGAGCAGATGCAATCGCAGTTCGGACTCGGCCGCCGCCACCGTCGCGCGGACCAACGAGAGCACCTCGGGAACCGCGACGCGCGGACCGCCCGTGATGTCGATGGCCCCCAGGATGCGGCCGGTGACGGGGTGATGGACGGGAGCCGCACTGCAACTCCACTCGTGCACGGGCCGCGAGAAGTGCTCGGCCGCGAAGATCTGCACGCAGTGATCGATGGCCAACGCGGTGCCGGGGGCGTTGGTGCCCATCCGCCCCTCGCTCCAGTCGGCGCCCTCGGTGAAGTTCATGGCGTTCGCGCGATCCTTCGCCGCGGTGTCGCCCTCGACCCACAGCAGCCGGCCCGACGCGTCGGTGATGGCCACGAGAAGGCCGGTGTCGGCGGCGTCCTCGACGAGGAGCTTGCGCACCACGGGTCGGATGACGGACATCGGGTGATCGGCGCGGTACTGCGCGAGCGTGACGTCGTCGAGGAGATCGTCCGCACCACGATCGGGGTCGACGCCCATGTCGCGGCTGCGCAGCCAGGAGTCGAGAACGACGGACCGCACGGGCGACTGGGGATCGACGGGACGGGCGAGTCCCACGGTCGACAGGCCCGGCCCGACGAAGGTCTCGTGAGCGCGGGAGACGGAGCGCGCGAGCGTGGCGGCGTCGTCCCCGGGCCTCATCGCGACCCACGGATTGACCGTCACCACAGACCCCGCTTCCGTCAACAGCCTCGCCCGGCAGGTCGGCACACTCGACCGGCCTCCACTGTAACCCAGCTCACAGAGCGGGTGGCAGGGACTACTGGTTGCCGAGACGCGGCACCAGAGCACGGGGGTCGCGGTGCGACACGGCACCCACCCAGAGTCCGGTGCCGTAGGCGACGTCGTCGATGCGCTTGTACGCCGCGTAGCGCACCGGACCGAGGCCGCCCGGCTCCCGGTGCTCGACCCAGTCCCGCACACCCTCCGCCACCGCGATGGCCAGCGCCAGACGTCGGATGCGCCGGGAGAACAGCACGGCCACCAGCGTGACCGGCCAGTAGTGCCGCACCGCCGCGGAGGCCAACTGCCAAGCGCCCCCGACGGTTCCGCGTGCCGCGAACACCGCGGCGAGGCGAGTGGGGTGATCCAGATCGACGAACAGGCGCCGTAGGCGGACCACCGTGGTGATCAGCGTGACCAGCGCACCGACCATGCCCGCACGCGTCCCCGAGGCGGCCAGCAGCAGTGCGAGCAGGGTCGACCGCGCCATGGCCACGGGCGGCACCTTCCCGTGGTGGCGGGAGGCCAGCTCGGTGGCACCGGTACCGTAGAACAGCTTGCGGCCGAACCACTTTCGCAGAGTGACGCGGTGATCGTGGGCGACGCGGGCCACCGGCTCGTACCGCAGGCGCCATCCCGCGTCCTGCAGTCGCCAGCACAGATCGACGTCCTCGGCCACGTGCATCGCCTCGTCGAAGCCTCCGCAGTCGAGCACGGCCCGTCGCCGGGCGACGACCGCCGCACTGGGGACGTACGACACCGGGCCACCCGCGAACACCGGGGCCTCCCGGCGACCGAGATCGAGGGAGGACCGTGCGCGCTCGTAGCGGGCGAGCGCACTGCCCTCCGGCTCGAGCGCCACGATGCGCGGAGCGACCAGCCCGACGGAGGGGTCGGAGAAATGACTGAGGACGACTTCGAGCCAGCCCTTGCGCGGCACCACGTCGGAGTCGAGGAACGCGACGAAGTCGGTCGTGGCCGCGGCAAGGCCGGCGTTGCGCGCCGCGGACGGTCCCCGCGGGGCGTCGTGCCGCACCACCGCGACCGAGGCACACAGTTCGTCCACGGCGATCTCGGCGTGCCGGACGGGAACGCGGGACCCGTCGTCCACGACGATCACGCGGAGTCCACGCAGCGCGCGCATCAGCCGCAGCAGTCCCTCGTGGTTGTCGCGGACCGGGATCACGACCGTCACGTCCGCGGCGGACGGAGTGCTCATCGGCCGGGGGTTCGCGACACCGGAGTCGAGCAGTCGACGCGCCACCGTGGCGGAGTCGGGATCGGACACCCGCAGGAATCCGTCGCCGATCATCGCGGCCGCGGCGGGTGCCAGCATCACCATCCTGGTGGGCGATCCGCCGAGGAGAACTCGACCGTTCGAGAGAGTCCGCACTCGAGGATCGATACGCACTCCGAATCCATCGGGAAGACGACCGTCGCGCATCGGGTCATCGTAAGGGCCTCTCTCGGTATTTGTCATAAGTCGGGCAGGATCGGCCCGAACACCCGCCGACGCGGGAATCGCGCTGTGGTCCGTTCGAGGGACACCCGCCCCGCGCGCACCGTGCATCGGCGCTGCTCGGCGCGCCGTGACCCCGACCGGTCGGCGTGCCTGGTCTCGACTGTCAAGCGAGACTTGAGGTTCGCTCGGATCGAGCGGCCGCCGACCGGATCGTCCACGGCAGATCGACGTGCACCGGGGAGCCCGCGCCGCGAGCTCGGGCAGGCGAGCCGACTGCCCGGCAGCGGATCGATCGACCGGCGTCCGCCGACGTGAACGTTCACCAACTCTCGTCGCACCGATGCGGCGACACGCGAGCGTCCGACGACTCCCCCGGTTAGAGTCGCCATGTCCCGTCCCGGTTCGCAGAAGGGGTCACGATGCCGCCGCGTCGCCGCTCGGCCCTGCTCGCGAAACTGTCCCGCGACGTCGCGGGTGGTTCACAGGAGGAGATCCTCACCGAACTCCGCCGGGTCATCCTGTCGGGTGACGCCCCGCCGGGAACGCCCATTCCCCTGGGCGACGTCGCCGACGTGTTCGGAGTCAGCCGCATCCCGGTGCGCGAATCGCTGAAGACCCTCATCGGCGAGAATCTGGTGTCGCATCGACCCAACCTCGGATACACGGTCGCGCAGTTGACGTCTCAGGAACTGCGCGAGATGTACATCGTTCGGGAGGTGCTCGAGAACGCCGCCCTCGCGGTGGCGGCCGAGGCCGCCACCGACGGGGAACGGCGTCGTGCCGAACAGATCGAGCGAGACCTCCGATCCTCGATCGCGGACGACGATCCCCAGCGCTACCACCGGTTGAGCCGCGAGTTCCACGTCGCCCTCACCGCGCCGTCCCGGATGTACCGCCTGCTCCACATGCTCGACGTCGCGTGGAACGTCACGGAGCCGGTCCAACCGATGGTGCACGTGAAGGGTGCGGACCGCGCGGCGTTGAACGACGATCACAGCGTCATGGTCCGCGCGTTCGTCGACCGCGACTCGGCGGCACTCCTGGCGGCGGCAGGGCACCACAACGAGCGGCTGAACGACGTCATCGCGACGCTTCCGGCGGGTTCCGGCCTGCTCTCCTGAGCCGGAACCGGACAGACCGGACCCGGAAACCTGCCGGTAAAGAGATATATCGGTTTCGTCACGACACGGAAATACAACGGGCTCAGACTTCTCCGCAGCACCGACCACGGTCCGCACCAGCGACGGAGACACGATGACCGACACCATTCCGCACACCGGCCCGTTCGACCCGCCTCCCGGGTCCCGCTCCGGTGTGAACGATCTGATCGAGGCACACGGGTACGCCGGAGGCGGGTCGACAGCAGAGGGACATCCGGTGGGGGGTGGAGTGATCAAGGAGGGGTACGACCCGAGGCTCACCAACGAGGACCTCGCCCCGCTGCGGAAGCAGACCTGGTCGTCCTACAACATCTTCGCGTTCTGGATGTCCGACGTGCACTCCGTGGGCGGATACGTCACCGCGGGCAGCCTTTTCGCGCTGGGACTGGCCAGTTGGCAGGTGCTCGTCTGTCTCCTCGTCGGCATCTCGATCGTCTACGTCTTCTGCAACCTGGTGGCCAAGCCCAGTCAGGTCGCAGGTGTCCCGTACCCGGTGATCTGTCGATCGGTCTTCGGCGTCCTCGGGGCCAACGTTCCCGCCATCATCCGAGGACTGATCGCGGTGGCGTGGTACGGGATCCAGACCTTCCTGGCCTCCGCCGCGCTCGACATCGTGTTGATCAAGCTGTTCCCGGCGCTCGGTCCGTGGGCGGACCGAGACCTCCACGGCTTCGCGGGACTGTCCACTCTGGGGTGGGGCAGCTTCATGCTCCTGTGGGTCCTGCAGGCGGCGGTCTTCTGGCGCGGCATGGAGTCCATCCGCAAGTTCATCGACTTCTGCGGCCCGGCCGTCTACGTCGTCATGTTCCTGTTGTGCGGCTACCTGATTCACGAAGCCGGCTGGAGCGCCATCGACCTGAACCTCGGCGACGTCACCTACACGGGTTTCGCCGCGGTGCCCGTCATGCTCGGCGCGATCGCGCTCGTCGTCTCCTACTTCTCGGGTCCGATGCTCAACTTCGGCGACTTCTCGCGCTACGGAAAGAGCTACGCCGCCGTGAAGCGCGGCAACTTCCTGGGCCTGCCCGTCAACTTCCTGCTCTTCTCGATCCTCGTCGTCGTCACCGCGTCCCTCACCGTTCCCGTCTTCGGCGAGCTCATCACCGACCCCGTCACGACGGTGGCGCGCATCGACAGCACCTTCGCGATCGTGTTGGGCGCGTTGACCTTCACGATCGCCACGATCGGTATCAACATCGTCGCGAACTTCATCTCGCCGGCCTTCGACTTCTCCAACGTCAGCCCGCAGAAGATCAGCTGGCGCGCCGGCGGCATGATCGCCGCCGTCGGCTCCGTGCTCATAACGCCGTGGAACCTCTACAACAATCCCGACGTCATCCACTACACGCTCGAGACCCTGGGAGCGTTCATCGGACCGCTGTTCGGCATCCTCATCGCGGACTACTACCTCATCCGCAAGCAGAAGGTCATCGTCGACGACCTGTTCACCATGGACGAGAGCGGCACGTACCACTACGCCAAGGGCTACAACCCGGCCGCACTGATCGCCACCGCCGTCGGTGCCGTCTTCGCGATGTTCCCCGTGCTCACGGGCGGCACCCTCACCGGAATGCACACCGCGGCGCAGTACAGCTGGTTCATCGGCTGCGGCATCGGCTTCGCCCTCTACTGGGTGCTGGCCACGAAGACCTCGCTACGGGTGCGGAACGTCCCCGCCTGACCGCGGATCCGGCGCCAGTCCCGGCATGAGCGAGCGCAGGAACAGCTCCTCGTAGTCGGGGCCGGCGTCGGTGCGGGCGTCGCCGAGACGGACCACCTCGGCGTGCAGTCGCTCCATCGTGATGTCGAGCGTGCCCGCGGCCATCGCCGCCTCGCGCAACTCGTCCCGCAGGCGTTGCGGCACCTCACCGTCGTACTTGTAGAAGATCTTGTGTTCGAGACTCGCCCAGAAGTCCATCGCGATGGTCCGGATCTGCAGCTCCACGAAGACGTGCTCCGTGCGGTCGGACAGGAACACCGGAATCTCGATGGTGAGGTGGAGACTGCGGTACCCGTTGGGCTTCGGATTCGCGATGTAGTCCTCGAACTCGAGCACTCGGATGTCGCTCTGCGACGCCAGCATCTCCTTCACCGCATAGGTGTCGGCGATGAAACTACAGGTGATCCGGACGCCGGCGATGTCGAACAGACCGGCGCGAATCGCCTGGAACGTCAACGGAATCCCCTTGCGCACGGCCTTCTCGGCGATGCTGCGCGGCGTCTTCAGCCGCGACACCACGTGCTCGATGGGGCTGTAGGAATGCAGGTGCGTGAACTCGTCCTTCAGGATGTCGATCTTGGTGGTGAGCTCCTGCATGCCGAAGCGGTAGGACATCATGAAGCGGGTGAACTCGTCGCGCGCCGCGGTGAGGTCGAACACCACCGGCTCGTCCACGCTCATCGCGCGTCCTTCCGGAGAACCTTCTGCATCCGGAGGGACGCGGTGTCGTACCCCAGCGACTCGTACAGCCGACGCGCCGCCGTGTTGAAGCCGAAGACGTTGAGCCCGAGTACCGTTCCGCCGTTCTCCCGCACGGCGTCCTCCGCCAGGAGCATCGCCGCCCGGCCGAGACCGCGACCCCGGTACCGCTCGTCGATGGCGACGTCCCAGACCCACCAGTCGGTCGTGGTCGCGATCGACTGGGGCCCGATCCACAGTGACCCCACCACGGTCTCGCCGTCCAGCACGTCGTACACCTGATGATGCGGTGCCGGACGACCGTCGGGGAAGTAGGCGGAGAAACTCTGCTCGGCGTTGTCGGTCGCCTGTTCGAGGGTGTCACCCGCCCGGACGCGATCGGCGCGGTAGTCGCCGCGGCTGCGCTCGACCCATTCGGGAAGTCGATCGTCGGGCATGGTCCTCAGCACCACTCGGGCCTGCGTGGAGTCTCCGTCGGCTGCGCTCACCCCTCCAGTGTCCCGGGTGCCGCACCGAGGTGGTTGAGCGTTCTACTTTCGGGTACCGCATCCTGGTGAGTGTCGTGTCCCGCCGTCCGATCCGGCATGCCGGTGGCCAAGGGGCGAGGTCCCTCGTCGACGTCGCCGACCGCGCGGGCGGATCGGTCGCAGGTCCCGCCCAGCCGGTCACGGTGGACGATCTCTGTGACGATTCGCGTGCGGTGCGGCCCGGCGATCTGTATGTCGCGCTCCCCGGAACACGCTGGCACGGTCTCGATTTCGAGGAGGACGCCCAGCGCGCCGGCGCGGTGGCCGTGCTCAGCGATCGGCCCGGCACCCGGTTGCCGAGCATCGTGGTCGCGGATCCGCGGGTCGTCGTCGGTCCGCTGGCCGCATGGTTCCACGGGAGCCCGTCCTCGTCGATGGCCGTGTTCGGAGCGACGGGCACCAACGGCAAGACGAGCACGACGCACTTCCACCACGCCGGCCTGCGCGCCGCGGGTCATCGTGCGGGGATGATCTCCGGGGTGGCGGTCAGCGGCGCCGGCAGCGACGAGGCCCCGGTGCGCACCACTCCCGAGGCGACGGTGCTCCAACGCACGCTGTCGACGTTCGTCCACAACGGATGCACGGCCGCCGCCCTCGAGGTGTCGTCGCACGCCATCGCCCAGCACCGCGTCGACGGGGTGGAGTTCGCCGTCACCGCCTTCACCAATCTCGGCCGGGACCACCTCGACTTCCACGGCTCGATGGAGGAGTACTACCGGACCAAGGCCTCGCTGTTCACCCCGGACCGCACCGGACGGGCCGTCGTCATGATCGACGACGAGTACGGGCGGCGGCTCGCGTCGGAGTGCGCGGTGCCGACGGTGACGTGCTCGGTGTCCGATCCTTCGGCGGACTTCCGCGCCGATCGCATCGACTGCACGACGCATCGCACCCGATTCCTCGCCCGGACCCCGGTGGGCGACATCCCGCTCTCACTGCAGGTTCTCGGCCCCCACCAGGTGGCGAACGCTCTGGTCGCACTCGCCTCCCTCGTCTCCGGTGGGGTGGACGCGGAGCGTGCGGCCGCCGGCATCTCGGCGCTGCACAGCATTCCGGGCCGGTGCGAGACCGTGTCGGCCGGCCAGGACTTCACCGCCCTCGTCGACTACATGCACAACGTGTCCGGCCAGCGCGCGATCCTGCCGTACCTGCGGCGCATCACCCCGGGGCGCCTGATCCTGGTCATCGGGGCGACCGGTGACCGTGACGTGGGCAAGCGCGTCGAGCTGGGCACGGTCGCCGCGGCCTATGCGAACGACATCGTCGTCACGGACGAGAGTGCCAACGGCGAGGATCCGCACTCGATTCGCGCCGACGTCGTGCGCGGCGCCCGGTCCGGTGATCGGGGCGTCCGCGTGGTGGAGATCGCGGACCGGCGCGCAGCATTCCACCACGCCGTGGCGGACGCGGCGGCCGGGGACACCGTCGTCGTGGCGGGGCGAGGCAGCGACACCTGGCAGCACTTCGGCAGTCGAACCGTGTACTTCGACGATCACGCCGAACTGCACGACGCGATCGTCGCCCGATGACTGCCGCGGCTCAGCTCGCCGGCGTCTCCCGCTCGAACCGGTCGTCGATGCGCGCCGCCTTGTAGTAGACGATCGAGCCGATCCAGACCACCACGAACACGACCACCACGATCTGGCCCGCCAGGGTGAGATCCACTGCGGCCACCGCGTCCCAGATGCCGCCGGACAGTCCGAGTTCCTCACCGAGCAACGACAGGATCTGCACGGTGCCCACCACGAGGGCGAGGAAGATCGACAGGCCCGTCATCGTGATGTTGTAGTAGATCTTCCGGACCGGCGTGACGAAGGCCCAGCCGTACGCCTTGGACATGAAGACGCCGTCGAGCGTGTCCATCGTCGACATGCCGGCCGCGAACAGCACCGGCAGCGCGATGATGGCCATCGGCGGCAGGCCACCGGCGATGGCGCTGGTGCCCGCCACGGCGAGCAGACCGACCTGCGTGGCGGTGTCGAACCCCAGGCCGAAGAGCAGCCCCAGCGGATACATCTGCCACGAGTGGCTGATCATCCGGTCGTAGCGGCCGCGGAAGATCCGATTGAGCAGTCCTCTGCGTGCGAGGAGATCGTCGAGCGTCTCGTCGGAGAACTGTCCGCGCCGCGCGGCACGCCACATGCGCACGATGCCGACGAGGACGACCAGGTTCAGAGCCGCGATGAGGTAGAGGAACGTGCCGGAGACGAGGGTGCCGATGATGCCGCCGGTGTCCGCGAAAGCGTCCCGGAAGTCCGTCGCGCGCGATGCGGCGAACGCGATCGCGGCGACGAACGCGAACACGACCGTCGAGTGCCCGAGCGAGAAGAACAGTCCGACCGCCAGGGGCCGCCTGCCCTTCTGCAGCAGCAGTCGGGTGGTGTCGTCGATGGCCGCGATGTGGTCGGCGTCGAAGGCGTGCCGCATGCCCAACGTGTAGGCCAACACCCCGGCGCCCGCGTAGACGAGAGTGCCGTCCGCGCCGGTGAGGCCGTGGATCGCCGGGATCGAGTCGTAGTGCAGGAACAGGCCCCACCCGACGACGTGCAGCGCCACGAGCACTGCTGCCAGGCCCAGGAGCCGGGGGATCTCGTCGCGCGTGAAACGCGCACGTCCGGTCACGGTGTCGGCAGACGTCATGGGACACCAATATTCCTCATGGAACCCGTCCGCGCAGTGCTGGGTCAGACGCGCGCGGGTGAGCGGAGCACCGTCGTCGTGACGGCACCCGACGCCAGCGCCACGACGACCGCTCCGTAGACCGTCGCGGTGACGAGGAGACCGGCCGAGTGGATCGCCACACCCGCGACGATGGCCGGCACGCTGAAGGCGAGGTAACTCAGCACGAGCGTCGTGGCGAAGACACTGCCGCGATGCTCCGGCGGTGCGAGAGCGCCGATGATGCTCATCGCGCCGAGGAACGTCGCGCCCCAGCCGAACCCGGACACCGCGGTCCCGACGAAGTACAGCGGCGCCGCCGCGATGTGCAGCCCGACGAGATTCACCACGATGCCCGCGGCGAGAGTGAGTGCACCGGCGGTCATGGCCGTGCGCGGGAGAAGAGTACGAGCGGACGCGGCACCGATCGCTCCGGCCGTGAACATCGTGAAGATGTCCAGCCCGCCCACGACGGCGCCGCGGAGATCGAAGACCGTGCCCATGATGGACGGCCCCAGCGACAGGTGGAACCCGCCCAGCGACCACGTCGCGACGAGCGCGGGGACGACCGGCCAGAAGTGGGCACGGATCGACACGGGCAGACCGAGGGTCGGCGTCAGCACCCGCACGACGTGTCGACGGTCGTCGAAGCCTGCCCGGACCGCGGATTCCGGCACCGCCACGACGAGCGCCGTGAGGACGACCAGCGCGACGATCATCACGACGTACACGAGCGTCGTGGGGAACGGCGCGAACTGCACCAGCAGTCCGGCCGCGATACCGCCTGCTCCCAGCCCGAAGGCCGGTGCGACCGAGCTCACCAGGGGGCCGAGACGGTCGGTCGGCTGCAGATCGATGATCGCAGCGGTCAGGGCACCCATGGCCGCGCCGGCCGCCAGGCCCTGCACGACGCGCGCGGCGATGAGCCAGCCGACCCCGTCGGCGAACACGAAGACGACCTGGCTGGCGATCAGCACGAGCAGCGACGTCACGATCACGGGCTTACGGCCGAGGTGGTCGGACAGCGACCCGACGGTCAACAGGGCGGCGAGTAGTGCGAAGACGTACACGGCGAACACGATGGTCAGCGTCGACGCGCCGAATCCCCATCGGGACTGGTACACGGGGTACAGCGGGGACGGCGCCGCCGACGATCCCATGACGGTGAAGAACACGAGGGCCACCACCCAGAACGAGCGAACGGGGGTCATCCAGGACTGGGGTCGCACCTCGGTCGTCGTCACCGTGGGTCCAACTCCCCCCACCGACTCCTCATTCCCGGGACGGTGACGGCGTCAGAGCGTCGCGGGCACCGCGAGCGATCGCCCGGCCGCGAAGCGCAACGCACTGTCGGGGAGGGAACCGTCGCGTCCCGACAGGGTCACCGACACGCTCCCGTGTCCCTCACGCGGCGACGACACCTCGTCGAGGCGGCGCAGAGTCTGGGCCGCGACGGCCTCGGCGCTGTCGAACATCCGCACACCCGGCGGCAGCGCCGCCATGATCTCGTCCGCCACCAGCGGATAGTGGGTGCACCCCAGGACGATGCCCTGCACGTCGTCCGGCGTCCGCGCCGCTGCCGACGCGATGGCCGCGCTGACGGCCGCGAGATCACCACGGTCGATGGCATCGGCGAGCCCGTGGCACGCGACGGCCGACACCGTGCGACCCGACGCGAACTCCGCGATCAAGCGCGCCTGATACGACGACGCGGTGGTCGCCGCCGTCGCCCACACCGTGATCGAGTCACACTGCAGTGCAGCGGGTTTGATGGCCGGAACCGTCCCGACCACGGGGGTGGACCCCAGGGCCGCGCGGGTCGCGTCGAGCGCAATGACGCTGGCGGTGTTGCACGGCAGCACCACCACCTCGGCTCCACCGTCGACGGCGCGCCGCGCCGTCTCCACGACGTGCGCCTCCGTCCACGCGGTGGGCTTGGGTCCCCACGGCGCGTTGTCCGGGTCGAGGTACAGATGAAGGTCGAGCGACGGGCGCAGTCGACGCAGGCGGGCTGCCGTGGGCAACGACCCCAGGCCCGAGTCGATCAGCGCGACGTTCACGGTGACAATCTACCGCCCCGGCACCGGCCGACCTCCGGACGTCGGCGCGCGGCCACGATGGATGCGGGAAGGCCGGAGGCCGGTCGGAATGTGACAGAGCGCAGACTGAGCGGATGACCGCTCCGCTCGAGCCCGATGAGGCCGACCTCATCGCCGCAGCGGTGCTCGCGGTCCCCGGTGTGGCCGGCCTGCACTCCGGCCTCTTCGGTGAGGCCGTGACGCTGCTGCCGGGTCGACGCATCGAGGGCGTGGTGGTGGGGCACGAGTCCTGCGCCGTGCACATC
Organism: Rhodococcus sp. NBC_00297; assembly: GCF_036173065.1. NCBI lineage: Bacteria > Bacillati > Actinomycetota > Actinomycetes > Mycobacteriales > Nocardiaceae > Rhodococcus > Rhodococcus sp. NBC_00297. The sequence goes on along the minus strand of NZ_CP108041.1, from coordinate 3,008,127 downwards.
ACGGTCCGCTGTCCGGGAGATCCCGACTCCGTCGTCCACGCCGTCCAGGAGACGCTCGCGCGTGTCGTCCGGATTCCCGTTGTGGTCACGGTGGAGGATTTCGCCGTCGAGTGAGTCGGCGTCACAACGCTTTTCGGCACGGTTGCCGTCGCGACCCGAGAGGACGAGGGTTGCGCGCGCGCCGACGCGGGATCGGCGCGGAAACGGAACTCACATGATGCGCACGATCCTTCGCCGCACTGTCGGCACGACCCTCACCGCCCTCGTGGCACTCACGCTCGGAGCATCCCCTGCATCGGCCGCTCCGGGCGGTGCTCCGCCCATCGCGCAGGTGCGCACTCTCTCCGCCGGCGCCACGGTCACCGTGGTCGGCACGGTCACCACACCGCCCGGTGCCTTCGCATCGAGCTTCCTCGACGTCGGGTTCGGGATCCAGGACCGCACCGCCGGCATCTACATCAGCGCCTCGGCGCCCACCGACGTCGTGCCGGGTACATCGGTGCGTGTCACGGGGTCGCTCGCGGACCAGTCCGGACTTCTGGTGGTGCGACCGACGAGCATCGTGTCGCTGGGACCGGTCGATGCGGTGGCACCCAGACCGGTTGTGGTCCGCGTGGTCGGCGAGTCCACCGAGGCGTCGCTGGTGACGGTCGTCGGACGCGTCACGAGCGCCGTGGTGGACGATCTGCCGTACGGGTACAAGTTCACGATCGCGGACCGGACCGGGGAGACCACCGTCTTCGTCAACACGCAGACGGGCATCGACGTGAGCGCGATCCGCGCGGGGCAGACACTGCGCGTCACCGGCATGAGCAGCCAGTACGAGGACCACTACGAGATCGATCCGCGCTCTCCCGCGGACGTCGTCGTGCTGCCCTGATTCCACACACGCCGAACGGCGCCCACCCCGCAGGGTGAGCGCCGTTCGGTGTGAGGCGGTCTTACTTGTTGATCTTCGTGACGCGACCGGCGCCGACGGTGCGGCCACCCTCGCGGATCGCGAAGCGCAGGCCCTCGTCCATGGCGACCGGCTGGATCAGCACGACGGACATCTCGGTGTTGTCACCGGGCATGACCATCTCGGTGCCCTCGGGGAGGGTCACGACGCCCGTCACGTCCGTGGTACGGAAGTAGAACTGCGGGCGGTAGTTGTTGAAGAACGGGGTGTGGCGACCGCCCTCGTCCTTCGACAGGATGTATGCCTGGCCCTCGAACTCCGTGTGGGGAGTGGTGGTGCCGGGCTTGACGACGACCTGTCCACGCTCGACATCTTCGCGCTTGATGCCGCGGACGAGGAGGCCGACGTTGTCGCCCGCCTGGCCCGAGTCGAGCAGCTTGCGGAACATCTCGATGCCGGTGACCGTGGTCTTGGTCGACTTCTCCTTGATGCCGACGATCTCGACATCCTCGTTGACGTTGACCGAGCCACGCTCGATACGGCCGGTGACGACGGTGCCGCGACCGGTGATGGTGAAGACGTCCTCGACGGGCATGAGGAAGGGCTTCTCGGTCTCACGGACGGGGTCCGGAACCGAGTCGTCCACTGCCTGCATGAGCTCGAGAACCGACTCGGCCCACTTCTCGTCGCCCTCGAGGGCCTTGAGAGCGGAGACCTTGACGACGGGAGCGTCCTCGTCGAACTCCTGTGCGGCGAGGAGCTCGCGCACCTCCATCTCGACGAGCTCGATGATCTCGTCGTCGTCCACCATGTCGGCCTTGTTCAGCGCGACGAGGATGTACGGCACGCCGACCTGGCGAGCGAGCAGGACATGCTCGCGCGTCTGGGGCATGGGGCCGTCGGTCGCTGCGACGACGAGGATCGCGCCGTCCATCTGTGCCGCGCCGGTGATCATGTTCTTGATGTAGTCGGCGTGGCCGGGAGCGTCGACGTGTGCGTAGTGACGCTTCTCGGTCTGGTACTCGACGTGGGAGATGTTGATCGTGATACCACGAGCCTTCTCCTCCGGAGCCTTGTCGATCTGGTCGAAGGCCGACGCCTCGTTCAGGTCCGGGAACTTGTCGTGCAGAACCTTGGTGATTGCAGCCGTCAGCGTCGTCTTACCGTGGTCAACGTGACCGATGGTGCCGATGTTGACGTGCGGCTTGGTCCGATCGAACTTCGCCTTGGCCACTGTGTCCTCCTGGACTGTTATTGCCTGCGTTATGCAGCATTACGGATGTACTTACGGGTGGTGCGGTGTGACGGTGGTACCGGGTCCAGCTTCGGAGACTATTCTCCGGTGGCCTTCGCGATGATCTCCTTCGAGACGTTCGAGGGAACCTCTGCGTAGGAGTCGAAGACCATGGAGTAGTTCGCTCGGCCCTGGGTGCGAGACCGCAGGTCACCGATGTAACCGAACATCTCCGACAGCGGAACCAGCGCCTTGACGACACGGGCACCACTGCGTTCCTCCATGGCCTGGATCTGGCCACGGCGGGAGTTCACATCGCCGATCACGTCGCCCATGTACTCCTCGGGCGTGATCACCTCGACCGCCATGAGCGGTTCGAGGATGACCGGACCGGCCTTGCGGGCAGCTTCCTTGAAGGCCTGCGAACCCGCGATCTTGAACGCCATCTCGGACGAGTCGACGTCGTGGTACGCGCCGTCGAGCAGGATCAGCTTGACGTTCACCAGCGGGTAGCCGGCGAGAACGCCGTACTGCATCGCGTCCTGCGCGCCGGCATCCACGGACGGGATGTACTCGCGCGGGATACGACCGCCGGAAACCTTGTTCTCGAACTCGTAGGTCGCGCCGTCCTCGCCGATGAAGGGCTCGAGGCCGATGATGACCTTCGCGAACTGGCCGGAGCCACCCGTCTGCTTCTTGTGGGTGAACTCCTGCTTCTCGACGATCTTGGTGATCGTCTCGCGGTAGGCCACCTGCGGCTTGCCGACGTTGGCCTCGACCTTGAACTCGCGACGCATGCGGTCGACGAGGATGTCGAGGTGGAGCTCGCCCATGCCGCCGATGACGGTCTGGCCGGTCTCCTCGTCGAGCTTGACCGAGAAGGTCGGGTCCTCTTCGGCCAGCTTCTGGATGGCCGTGCCGAGCTTCTCCTGGTCGGACTTCGTCTTCGGCTCGATCGACACCTGGATGACCGGGTCCGGGAACGTCATCGACTCGAGGATGATCTGGTTCTGCGGATCGCAGAGCGTGTCACCCGTCGTCGTGTCCTTCAGACCGATCACGGCGTAGATGTGGCCGGCGCTGGCGGTCGCGACCGGGTTCTCCTTGTTGGAGTGCATCTGGAAGAGCTTGCCCAGACGCTCCTTCTTGCCCTTGGTCGAGTTGATGACCTGCGAGCCGGAGTCGACCTTGCCCGAGTACACGCGCACGTACGTCAGCTTGCCGAAGAACGGGTGCGTCGCGATCTTGAACGCGAGCGCCGCGAACGGCTCGTCGGCGGACGGCTTGCGGGTGAGTTCCTTCTCCTCGTCGCCCACGGCGTGACCGATGGTCTCGGCGACGTCGAGCGGGGACGGGAGGTAGTCGATGACCGCGTCGAGCATGGGCTGGACGCCCTTGTTCTTGAACGCGGAACCGCACAGGATCGGGTACAGCTCGGAGTTGACCGTCATCTTGCGAATCGCGGTCTTGACCTCGTCGATGGTCAGCTCGTCACCGCTGAAGTGCTTCTCCAGCAGTGCCTCGTCGGACTCGGCGACGGTCTCGAGCAGCTCGGTGCGGTACTGCTCGGCCCGCTCCTTCAGCTCCTCGGGGATCTCGACGGTCTCGTAGGTCTCGCCGAGCTTCGTCTCTCCGCGCCAGACCTTCGCGTTCATCTCGATCAGGTCGACGATGCCCTCGAAGCTGTCCTCTGCGCCGATCGGCAACTGGATGACCAACGGCTTGGCGCCGAGGCGATCCTTGATGGTCTGCACGGTGAAGTAGAAGTCCGCACCGAGCTTGTCCATCTTGTTGACGAAACAGATGCGCGGCACGTCGTACTTGTCGGCCTGACGCCACACCTGCTCGGACTGGGGCTCGACGCCCTCCTTGCCGTCGAACACGGCGACGGCACCGTCGAGGACGCGGAGCGAACGCTCCACCTCGACCGTGAAGTCGACGTGCCCGGGGGTGTCGATGATGTTGATCTGGTTGTCGTTCCAGAAGCACGTCGTGGCAGCAGACGTGATGGTGATGCCACGCTCCTGCTCCTGCTCCATCCAGTCCATGGTGGCTGCGCCGTCATGGACCTCACCGATCTTGTACGAGATACCGGTGTAGAAGAGGATGCGCTCGGTAGTGGTGGTCTTACCGGCATCGATGTGGGCCATGATGCCGATGTTGCGGACCTTGTTCAGGTCGGTCAGCACGTCCTGTGCCACGAATTCATCCCGCCTTGGTGTTGGAAGAAGTGAGTCGAAGGTTCAACGCTCGGGTGGCGCCGGATGTTTCCCGGCGCCCCCGAGACGCGATCACCAGCGGTAGTGCGCGAATGCCTTGTTGGCTTCCGCCATCTTGTGCGTGTCCTCGCGACGCTTGACTGCTGCGCCGAGACCGTTGCTGGCATCGAGGAGTTCGTTGGCCAGACGCTCGACCATCGTCTTCTCGCGACGAGCGCGGGAGAACGAGACGAGCCAGCGCAGAGCCAGCGTGGTGGAGCGGCCCGGACGAACCTCGACCGGAACCTGGTAGGTGGCGCCACCGACACGACGGCTGCGGACCTCGAGGGCCGGCTTGACATTGTCCAGTGCGCGCTTGAGCGTCACGACGGGATCGGTGCCCGTCTTCTCGCGTGCCTGCTCGAGAGCCTGGTACACGATGCGCTCCGCGGTCGACTTCTTGCCGTCCAGCAGGATCTTGTTGACCAGCTGGGTGACCAGCGGCGAACCGTAGACGGGATCGTTGATCAGCGGGCGCTTGGGTGCTGGGCCTTTACGTGGCATGTCAGCTCTTCTCCTTCTTGGCGCCGTACTTGCTGCGAGCCTGCTTGCGGTTCTTCACGCCCTGCGTGTCGAGCGAGCCACGGATGATCTTGTAACGGACACCCGGGAGGTCCTTCACACGACCACCGCGCACGAGCACCATGGAGTGCTCCTGCAGGTTGTGGCCCTCACCGGGGATGTAGGCGGTGACCTCGACGGACGTGGTCAGGCGGACGCGAGCGACCTTACGAAGCGCGGAGTTCGGCTTCTTCGGGGTGGTGGTGTACACGCGAGTGCACACACCACGGCGCTGCGGGCTGCCCTTCAGGGCAGCGGTCTTCAGCTTCGCGACCTTGTCGGTGCGACCCTTGCGGACCAGCTGGTTGATTGTTGGCATGAACCGGCTTTCTTCGTGTCGAGAAACAGGGATCTAGCAGTTGGGGCAAGAGAACGCTGCCCCTCACCCAGTAGTGCTTCCGCGGGCTTCGTGCACCCCGCGGTCGGGTGTGTCGCATACCCCCACACGGCAGCCGCGGTTCTTGCTCGATGGTGAACTCGAACACGGCTGTACCTCGCATAGGCACACAGACGTACCGGCTGGGCCGGGCACGACCTGTAACGGTACCCGGCGGCGCGCCTGATGGTCAAAACGCCCCTGCATCGGGTACAGGAGTTCACCCTTCCGTCGTCACGCCGACAGATTGAGCGACAGCTGCATCAACCGCGTGGCCGACTCACAGGGGTCGGTCGGGTTCCCCGGCCGATACTGCACCCACCAGCCGATGACCCCGGAATCGGGCGACTGCGCCGCCACGCCGCACGATGCCGGATCGTCCGGTTGACGGATCTCGAGGGCCTTCCGCGAGGACACCTCGACGTCGCTCACCGTCCACCCCATACGTTCGTTCGCCTCGCGCTCGGCCGCGAGCGACCCCGTCTCGAACCAGTCGAACGTCACCTTGACCGCGCCGCCCGGGCCGGTCAGGTCCCACCGGCAGATGGCCCCGATGAAGCCCTGGTCGATGGCGTCGCCGCCCACGACGTCGGCGATCTGCTCCGGCGTCACCGTGTCGCACTCCTCGAGGAGCGAGCGGAACTCGCCGTCCGCGCCACTCACGCCCGCCGCCACGGGCGTGCCCTCGATGGTCGACCCGCATCCGGCGAGCACCGCGGTGACCGACAGCGCCGCCAGAACGCGTCCGGCCCTCACTGCGCGCGCTCCGCGACGAGCGTCATCAGACTCTCGGCGACGGCGCACGGATCCGCGGTGGGAGCGCTGTCGGCGTACATGACGGAGAAGTGGACGAAGTCGTCGCCGTACTGCAGACCGTTCTCGCAGAGGTACGTCACACCCGTCGCGTTCTCGGATCGCGCCTCGAACCCCGGCCGACCCTCGATCTCGATGTCCGCTGCCGGTCGGCCGATCAGTTCCGACCCCATGCGCTCACGCCCGATCGGGCTCCCGCGGTACCAGGAGAAGCTGACAGAAGGGCCGGTCGGACCCGACACCTCCCACTCGCAGCCCACCGAGTTGCGGGTCACGATCGCGAACGACGGCACGGCGAACGCAGTGCGGACCTCCTCGTCGGACAGACCGCCGCAGACGCTGAAGAACGGGCCGGGTCCCTGCGACGCGGACGTGGACGGCGCGTCGTCGGTGGCGGCGTCGGAGTCGGATCCGCAACCGGTGAGCCCGAGCAGCACCACTGCTGCCACGCCGGCCCACCGCACGGAGTTCATGGCGGCAGCTTATCGGAGTGCGGACTGTCGCGAGTACGCCGAAAGTGCCGTGATGCGAGCGCCGATCACGACGGTTCGGACGTACTCGCGGTGGTAGTGGTGGCGTCGAGGGCCAGGGAGGCGTCGAGCACCGAGGCCCACACCTTCACGATCTCGGCGCGGCGGCGCGAGTCGTCGCTGAGCACGTCGGCGAGACCGAGCCCGCGGGCCAGGTCGAGGGTGGCCTGCACGAGTCGGTGGGTGCGCGGATCACTGTCGTCGGCGCCGAGGTGATCGACCGCCGTGCGGTGCGCCACGCGACCGAACTTCTCCTCGAGAGGCAGGACCCGGGCACGCATCTCGGGATCCGCGGCCGCGGCGGTCCAGACCTGCAGCGCGGCACGGAAGATGGGGCTCGTGTAGTAGTCGACCAGCCGGGTGACCACGGCCTCGGTCCGCCCGGCGCCCTGCGGGAGCGCACTGCTCTCGGCTCGCGCCTCCCCCATGCGCGTGTCGAACATGTACTCGAGCGCCGCGGTGATGAGGTCCTCCCGCGTCGGGAAGTGATGCTGGGTGGCACCGCGAGAGACGCCGGCCCGCTCGGCCACGACGGCGACCGTCGTCGCCGCCCATCCCTCGGTGGCGAGCGCGTCGATCGTGGACTCGAGCAGACGCAGTCGCGTGGCGCGGCTGCGATCCTGCTTCGGGCTGCGGGTGTCACCGACCCGGTGACGAGTGGGCACGGTCATGGCCGTCACGTCTCCTTCCCCACAGCGGCGCCGGACGACTCCGCCGGTGCGGCCCACGACGGGCTGCGCTTCTGCAGAAAGGCCATCATCCCCTCCCGCGCCTCGTCCGATGCGAACAGCCTCGCGGACTCCTCCGCCAGGTCCGCGCCCCGGCGGTCGAACTCCTCGAGCATCGCGGCGGTGGTGAGGCGTTTCGACGCCGCGAGACCCTGCGGTGACGACGGACGAATCGCCGCGACGAGTTCGGCCACCGTGGCCCCGGTGTCGGCCGCAGCCTCGGTGACGAGCCCGATGGCCTCCGCCTCGTGCGCGCCGAACGTCTCCGTCGTCAGGAAGTACCGGCTCGCCGCACGCGAGGTCATCCTCGGCACCACCGTCAAGGAGACGATGGACGCGGCCAACCCCAGCCGCGCCTCCGTCAGCGCGAACGAACTCTTCGGCCCGGCCACCACCAGATCGCACGCGCCCACGAGGCCCATACCGCCGGCACGCACATGCCCGTCGATCCTGCCGATCACCGGCTTCGGCGTCTCGAGGATCGCCCGCAGCAGCGTCAGCATCTGCTCGGTGCGCGAGGAGACGGAACTGCCCGCCTCCGTGAGATCGGCACCTGCACAGAATGTTCCGCCGGTGTGGGTGAGGACCACGGCGCGGACGTCGCGATCCGCGCCCGCGTCGCGGAGCCCCGCCGTCAGGTCGTCGACCAGGGCGGTGGAGAGGGCGTTGCGATTGTGCGGGGTGTCGAGGGTCAGAGTCACCACGCCCTCCGACCGATCGACCCGCACAGATATTCCGTCGCCCCGACCGGCCTCCGGCCTGCCCGCCATCAGTAGCTCTTCGGCAGGCCCAGCGAGTGCTGGGACACGAAGTTCAGGATCATCTCCCGACTGACGGGAGCCACGCGGGCGATGCGCGCCGCACCGAGCATGGACGCGAGGCCGTACTCCTCGGTCAGGCCTGCGCCGCCGTGCGTCTGGATGGCCTGGTCGATGGCCTTGATGCTGGCCTCGGCGGCCGCGTACTTCGCCATGTTGGCCGCTTCCGCCGCACCGAAATCGTCACCGCTGTCGTAGAGCACCGCGGCCTTCTGCATCATCAGCTTCGCCAGTTCGAGCTCGATCTTGCATTGCGCCAACGGATGCGCGATTCCCTGGTGCGCCCCGATGGGGCTCTTCCACACGGTGCGCTCGTTCGCGTACTTCACGGCGGCGTCGAGGGCGTAGCGGCCCATGCCGACGGCCATCGCCGCACCGAGGATGCGCTCGGGGTTGAGACCCGCGAACAACTGCATCAACGCCGCGTCGGGCTCACCGACCAGCGCCTCGGCCGGCAGCCGGACGTCGTCGAGGAACAGCGTGAACTGATGATCGGGCTCGATGATGTCCATGCGCATCTGCGTCTTGTTCAGGCCCGGTGCATCGGTCGGCACGATGAACAGCGCCGGCTTCAGCTTCCCGGTCTTCGCGTCCTCCGTACGGGAGACGATGAGCACCGCGTCGGCCTGGTCGACGCCGGAAATGTAGATCTTGCTGCCGCGCAGCACCCACTCGTCACCGTCGCGTCGCGCGGTGGTGGTGATCTGGTGGGAGTTGGAGCCGGCGTCGGGCTCGGTGATGCCGAACGCCATGATCGCGGAGCCGTCCGAGAGGCGGGGCAGCCAGGACTGCTTCTGCTCGGGGGTGCCGTACTTCGCGATGATGGTGCCGCAGATCGCCGGGCTGACGACCACGAGCAGCAGGCCCGCACCGAACGAGGACATCTCCTCCTGGACCAGTGCGAGCTCGTAGATGCCGGCACCGCCGCCGCCGTACTCCTCGGGGAGGTTCACCCCGAGGAAGCCCAACTGCCCGGCCTCGTGCCACAGTTCGGTGAGTGCCTCACCCTTGCGTGCCTTGGGCAGCACGTAGTCGATGTAGTTGTGGCGCTTGCCCAGTCCGGCCACCGCGGCGCGGAGGCTCTTCTGCTCGTCCGTCTCGATGAAGCTCATGCCTGATCTCCTTCTGCTGCGACGACCGCCAGTACGGCGTCGACGTCCACCTGGTGTCCCACGGTGACCGTGAGCTCGGTCAGCACGCCCGCCGCGGGTGCGGTAATCGTGTGTTCCATCTTCATGGCCTCGAGCCACAGGATCGGTTGGCCGGCGGTGACGGTGTCGCCGACGGCAGCACCGATCCGCACGACGCTGCCGGGCATCGGTGCCAGCAGCGATCCGGCGGCGACGATCTCGCTCGGATCGACGAACACCGGAACCCGTTCGAGCCGTACCGGTCCGAGCGACGAGTCGACGAACACGGCGTCGCCGTGGACCGCGACGTGGAACTCGCGTCGCACACCGTCGGCCAGCAGCACCACCCGGTCGGACTCGGCCCGGACCAGCGCGCAGTCGTCGACGTCGGTGACGAGCGTTCCGCGCGACAGCCGGTACTCGGCGACGATCTCGGTGCCGTTCACCGCGTACGTCTTGCGTTGCGGCACGGAGGCGAGGTTGCGCCAGCCGCTGGGGAGGGATCGGCCCACCGTCGCCGATTCTCTCGATCGGGTGGCGTCCGCGAGCGCTGCGGCGAGTGCGGACAGCCGCACACCCCGGTCGTCGACGAGGGGCCGAGCGAGGACCGCGAGATCGTGCGTCGCGAAGAACGCGGTGTCAGTGTCGCCCGCGAGGAACGCGGGGTGTCTCAGCACCGTGACGAGCAGGTCGCGGTTTGTGCGCACCCCGTGAATGCGCGAGCGCAGCAACGCTTTCGCCAGGATTCCGGCCGCCTGCTCCCGGGTGGGCGCGTACGAGATCACCTTGGCGAGCATAGGGTCGTAGTGGGTCCCCACCACGCTGCCGTCGACGATGCCCGAGTCCACCCGCAGGCCTGTTCGCGTGAGCACCTCGAACTCTCGCGCTCCGTCGAACTCGACGTGGTGCACGACGCCGCTCTGCGGCTGCCAGTCGCGCGCCGGATCCTCCGCGTACAGACGCACTTCGATCGAGTGTCCGCGCGTGGTGGGCTGCTCGGCCGGGAGCGCGCCGCCCGCGGCGACGTGGATCTGCAGTGCCACCAGATCGAGACCGGTGGTGCACTCGGTCACCGGGTGCTCGACCTGCAGGCGCGTGTTCATCTCGAGGAAGTAGAAGTTGCCGCGCTCGTCGCTGAGGAACTCGACGGTGCCGGCCCCCTCGTAGTCGAGCGCCTCGGTGGCGATGCGCGCCGCCTCGAACAGTTTCTCCCGCATACCCGGAACGCGCTCGACGAGCGGAGACGGCGCCTCCTCGACCACCTTCTGGTGGCGTCGTTGGATGGAGCACTCCCGCTCGCCCACCGCCCACACCGTGCTGTGGCGGTCCGCCATGACCTGGACCTCGATGTGGCGGCCCGTCTCGAGATAGCGCTCGCAGAAGACCGTCGCGTCACCGAAGGCGGACAGCGCCTCCCGCGACGCCGCGTCGATCTCGTCCTGCAGGGCGTCGAGTTCACGCACCACGCGCATACCGCGACCACCACCACCGGCGGACGCCTTCACGAGCACCGGCAGATCGTCCTGCGTGACGGACGCGGGGTCGAGCCGATCGAGCACCGGCACACCGGCGCTCTGCATCATGGCCTTGGACTCGACCTTCGACCCCATCGACTCGATCGCCTTCACCGGCGGACCGATCCAGGTGAGGCCCGCATCCTGCACGGCGCGCGCGAACTCCGCGTTCTCGGACAGGAACCCGTAACCGGGGTGGATCGCGTCGGCGCCCGCGCGCTGCGCCGCCTCGATGATCAGGTCTCCGCGGAGGTACGTCTCCGACGACGCGGAACCGGGCAACCGGACGGCGACGTCGGCGTCGGCGACGTGCGGTGACGCGGAGTCCGGATCGGAGAACACGGCGACCGTGTCGATGCCCTCGGCGCGGCAGGTCGTGAACACGCGGCGGGCGATCTCGCCGCGGTTGGCAACGAGTACTGACGAAATGGTCATGACGGTCACATCCGGAAGACACCGAAGTTGGCGGTGCCCTCGATCGGGGCGGAGGCGATGGCCGACAGGCACATCCCCACCACCGTGCGGGTGTCTCGGGGGTCGATCACGCCGTCGTCGTACAGGCGTCCGGAGAGGAACATGGGAACCGACTCGGCCTCGATCTGCTGCTCGATCATCGCGCGCAGACCCGCGTCGGCCTCCTCGTCGAACGCCTGTCCGCGGGCCTCGGCGGAGGCGCGGGAGACGATCGAGATGACGCCCGCGAGTTGGGCACCGCCCATGACCGCGGACTTGGCGCTGGGCCAGGCGAAGAGGAAGCGCGGGTCGAAGGCGCGACCGCACATGCCGTAGTGCCCGGCGCCGTACGACGCACCGAGCAGCACCGAGATGTGCGGGACGGTGGAGTTCGAGACGGCGTTGATCATCATCGACCCGTGCTTGATCATCCCGCCCTCCTCGTACTCCTTGCCCACCATGTAGCCGGTGGTGTTGTGCAGGAACAGCAGTGGCGTGTTCGAACGGTTCGCCAGTTGGATGAACTGCGTCGCCTTCTGCGACTCCTCACTGAAGAGGACGCCGCGGGCGTTGGCGAGGATGCCGACCGGATACCCGTGCAGTTCCGCCCATCCGGTGACCAGAGACGAGCCGTAGAGCGGCTTGAACTCGTCGAAGTCGCTGTCGTCGACGATGCGCGCGATGACGTCGCGGGGGTCGAACGGGATCTTGAGGTCGGCCGGCACGATACCGAGCAGTTCCTCCTCGTCGTACCGGGGCGGGAGCACCTCGGTGCGCGGCGCCGGACCCTTCTTGTGCCAGTTGAGCCGCTTCACGATGCCGCGGCCGATGCGGATGGCGTCCTTCTCGTCCACCGCGAGATGGTCTGCGAGACCGGAGGTCCGGGCGTGCATGCGGGCGCCGCCGAGCGATTCGTCGTCGGTCTCCTCGCCGGTGGCCATCTTCACCAGCGGCGGTCCGGCGAGGAACACCTTGGACCGCTCCTCGATCATGACGACGTGATCGGACATGCCGGGGATGTAGGCGCCGCCGGCGGTGGAGTTGCCGAACACGAGGGCGATGGTGGGGATGCCGGCCGCGGAGAGGCGCGTCAGATCACGGAAGATGCGGCCACCTGGGATGAACACCTCCTTCTGCGTGGGGAGGTCGGCACCGCCGGACTCGACCAGTGAGATGACCGGCAGCCGGTTCTGCATCGCGATGTCGTTCGCTCGCAGCGTCTTCCGCAGGGTCCACGGATTGCTCGTGCCGCCCCGCACGGTGGGGTCGTTGGCGACGATCAGGCACTCGACGCCGCTGACGACACCGATGCCGACGACCACGCTGGCGCCGACCGGGAAGTCCGTGCCCCAGGCCGCGAGCGGGCACAGCTCGAGGAACGGCGAATCCGGGTCGACGAGCATCTCGATGCGCTCGCGCGGGGTCATCTTGCCGCGGCTGCGGTGCCGTGCGACGTACTTCTCGCCCCCGCCGCCCAGTGCCTTGGCGTGTTCGGTCTCCACCTCGGCGAGCTTGGCGATCATGGTGTCGGCGGCCGAGACGTACGCGTCACCGGAGCTGTCGAGTCGGGAGGTCAGAGTCGTCATGCGGTGTACCCCAGTCGCTTCGCGGCCAGCGAGGTGAGGATCTCGGTGGTGCCGCCGCCGATGCCGATGATGCGCATGTCGCGGTACTGACGCTCGACCTCGCTCTCGGCCATGTAGCCGAGTCCACCGAACAGCTGTACCGCCTGCGAGGCGACCCATTCGCCGGCCTCGACCGCGGTGTTCTTCGCGAAGCACACCTCGGCGATGCAGTCGTCGCCGTCCTCGACGTGGCGATCGATCAGTGCGTGCGTGTACGTGCGGGCCACGTCGATCTTGCGGTGCATCTCGCTGAGCGTGTTCTGCACCGCCTGGCGGGCGATGAGCGGCTTGCCGAACGTCGAGCGGTCCCGCGTCCACGCCACCGTCAGATCGAGGCACCGCTGCGCCGAGGAGTAGGCCTGCGCGGCCAGCGCAGCGCGTTCGGAGACGAAGGCCTGCGCGATCTGGGCGAACCCGGAGTTCTCCGGGCCCACCAGGTTCTCCACGGGCACGCGCACGTCGGTGTACGACAGTTCGGCGGTGTCGGAGGCCCGCCACCCCATCTTGTCGAGCTTGCGGGACACCTCGAATCCCGGTGTGCCGCGCTCGACGACGAGCAGAGAGACGCCGGCCGCGCCGTCTCCACCGGTGCGGACGGCGGTGACCACGAAGTCGGCCCGGCACCCCGAGGTGATGTAGGTCTTGGCGCCGTTGACGACGAAGTGGTCCCCGTCGCGCACCGCTCGGGTGCGCAGGTGCCCCACGTCGGATCCGCCGCCGGGCTCGGTGATGGCCAGCGACCCGATCAGCTCGCCGTCGAGCGTGGGCCGGACCCACTTCTCGAGGTGGTCGGGGTTGCCCGCAGCGACCATGTGCGGCAACGCGATCCCACAGGTGAACAAGGACGCGAACAGGCCGCCGGACGCACCCGCCTCGTGCATCTCCTCGCAGATGACCGTGGCGTCGACCAGCGAGCCGCCGCCCCCGCCGACCGCCTCGGGGAACGGCGCCCCGAGCAGACCGATCTCGGCCGCCGCGCGGTGCAGACTGCGGGGAATCTCGCCGTCACGCTCCCACTCGGTGAGGTGCGGCAGCACCTCGCGGTCGACGAACCCCCGGACCGTCTTACGGAGTTGCGCTCGGTCGGGGCCACCCCAGGTGCTCATGCGAGTCCACTTTCTGCGAGTACTGATTCGGGTATCGGGACGTGCCGCGATCGCAGCCACTCCCCCAGGCCCTTGGCCTGGGGATCGAAGCGAGCGCCGGATGCGACGCCCTCTCCGAGAATCCCGTCGACGACGATGTTCACGGCCCGCAGGTGCGGGAACTCGTACCGGTGCACGCGCAGGCCCGCCGTCTCCGGGAGCAGCGTCGTCACCAGCTCGGTGGTGAGAGTCGACCGGAGCCAGGCCCACGCGGCGTCGCCGCGCACCCAGACCCCGACGTTGGCGTTGCCGCCCTTGTCACCGCTGCGCGCCGCCGCCACCGTGCCGAGCGGCAGCGTGCGTGTCGGTTCGGCCGGCAGGCGGCCTGCGGGCGCGTCGGACGGGTCCGCCTCGACAGCCCTGGTGACGGTGGGCGGTGCGACGTCGACGCGCGTGCCGTCCGCGAGAACCGCCACGTGCCGCGGCACCGCCTGATCGACGAACCCGGCCTCGAAGACGCCGTAGGGCGACCCCTGACCCGGAGGCGTCGTCACACAGAAACCGGGGTAGCTCGCCAGCGCGAGTTCCACTGCGGCAGCGCTGAACACGCGACCCACACGCTGCGGATCAGCGTCGCGGACGACGACACGGAGCACCGCACTGGCGGCCTCCTCGGTGTCGGCGTCAGGGTGGTCGGTGCGCGCCAGAGTCCAGTCGACGTCGCGCGGCGGCGGCGTCAGCGCCTCGGTCATCTGGGTGCGCACCAGGTTGGCCTTGGCCTCGATGTCGAGCCCGGTGAGCACGAAGGTCATCTCGTTGCGGAACCCGCCGAGCGTGTTCCGGGAGACCTTGAGGGTGGGCGGCGGCGCCTCGCCGCGAGCCCCCGTGACCAGCACGCGGTCGGGTCCGTCCTGCGAGACCCGCACCGTGTCGAGCCGCGCGGTGACGTCCGGGCCGAGGTAGCGCGGGCCGGTGATCTCGTACATCAACTGCGCCGTCACCGTTCCGACCGTCACGGCGCCGCCGGTGTTCTCGTGCTTGGTGATCACCGACGACCCGTCCGACCGGATCTCCGCGAGGGGGAACCCCGGTCGACGCAGATCCTCGATCTCACCGAAGAAGGAGTAGTTCCCGCCGGTCGCCTGGGTTCCGCATTCGATGATGTGACCGGCGACGACGGCGCCCGCGAGTTCGTCGAGGTGATCGCGGGTCCACCCGAACCGGGAGATCGCCGGGGCCACCACCACCGACGCATCCGTGACGCGTCCGGTGACCACGACCTGCGCCCCGGCGTCCAGGCACGCCGCGACACCGAAGGCGCCGAGATAGGCATTGGCGGTCAGCGGGGAGCCGAGGCCCAGTTCCTCGGCGCGGTCGTGCAGATCGTCTCCCTCCACGTGGGCGACCGAGACGGTCAGACCGAGACGGTCGGCGAGGGACCGGATCTCGTCCGCCAGTCGTGCGGGCGCCAACCCACCGGCATTGCTGACCAGGGTGACACCCTTGTCGAGTGCAGTGCCCAGGCACTCCTCGAGCTGCCGCAGATACGTCCTGGCGTAGCCGCGCGTCGGATCCTTCATCCGGTCGCGTCCGAGAATGAGCATCGTCAGCTCGGCCAGGTAGTCGCCCGTGAGGACGTCGAGATCACCGCCGTCGAGCATCTCGCGCATGGCCGACGCGCGGTCACCGTAGAAGCCGGAGCAGTTCCCGACCCTGATCATCTCCGTCACGACGCCACCCGCACGTCCCGGCCACCGCCGGGAGCCCCCGCGAACGCCTGCGCGAGACCCAGCCACGTCGCCGCGTCGTCGCCGACGGCCACGAGGTCGGTGTCGTCACGGTGCACGCGCTGCGTGACGAGCAGGCAGAAGTCCGGAGCGGAACCCGTGACACTCTGCTCCGCGTCCTCCGGCCCCCACGACCACTCACTCCCGTCGGGAGCGGTGAGCACGACGCGGAACGGTGCCGACGGCGGCGTCAGGCCGCGAATCGCGTAGGCGAAGTCGCGGGTGCGTACGCCGATGTGCGCGACGTGACGCAGCCGAGCCGTCGGTTCGCGAACCACGCCGAGGGCGTCCGCGACGTCCTGACCGTGTGCCCAGGTCTCCATGATGCGCGCGGTGGCCATCGACATCGCGCTCATCGGCGGGCCGAACCAGCGGATCTTCACGCCGTCGGGCACGTGTGTCAGGACGTCGAGCAGTTGCACTCGGCCGAGCCGCCATCGCGACAACAGGGTGCTGACCTGCTCTCCGGCGAGTGCGTCGGCAGCGGAGTCCACGAACGAGTCCGGACTGCCCATCGCGTCGGCGATCACCGCGTCGAAGGCCGCTTCGGCGTCCTCGTCACCGGAGGCGCCGGCCGTCGTCAGCGCGGCGACGTGGTCGGTCCAGTGCAGGTGAGCGATCTGATGCGCCACCGTCCAGCCGGCCGCCGGGGTGTCCGTGCGCCACGCGGCGTCGTCGGCATCGGCGACCAGCGCGTCCAGCGCGTCGCCCTCCGCACGCAGGTCCTGCAGCAACACCTCGAGAGCAGCCATGCCTGGAACGGTCGCACCCACGGGCCAAAAAAGCAAGCATGCTTGCTTGTTCTTGGACGTTGTGACGAACTCCAAAACAATCCGTGGCACCATCCATCCGCAGCGCAGGTCCGAAAGCCTGGTTTACGGTGAATCCCACAGGCGGTTGGACGCTTTACCGCACGACACCCATCACGACGCTCGCGACACGCCGGGCGGGACGAGGCCGCCCGCGAATGCGGGCACCGAAGGGAACGGGACCCGACATGGTCAGTGCACGAGACGGACGACCGGGGCAGGCCTACAGCGCGCCGGGCGCCTTCACCACGGCCTTCAGTCCGGGCGTCGGACCCCGAGCCGAGTACCCGGCGCCGGAACCGGTGCGGCACGACGAGACCGGGTACGACGAACCCCGGTACGACGACGACGACGAGCCGATCGGCGAACTCGAGGCTCGCTACGAGTGGATCGTCGGCCTCATGTCGTCGTTCACCGATCAGCGCGTCGTGCGGTGGATCATCGCCTTCTTCACCGCGTCGATGGGCGTGTGCGCCACCCTCGAGATCCTGTACGGCTTCGGCGGCACCACCACGTTCACGGTGGGCGTGCAGATCGGCTGCGCGGCCTTCGCGTTCGCCGCCGCTCTCTGGTGGACGGTGACCTCGTGGCCGCGGCTGCACACCGCCTTCGCCTTCGTCGTCCTGTCCAACCTGGGCATCCTCGCCGCGAACCTGAGCGCCGACATGCCGCCCGCCTACGCCGTCGGGAAGACCACCTTCTTCGTGGTGCTCGGCCTGTTCGCCGGTGTCTTCCTCGACCGCTGGATGCTGGCCACTCACATCGCGATCGCCGGTGTCGCCGTCACGTCCATCATCGGCTACAACATGCTGTTCGAGGACGTCCCCCCGCTGGGCGCGCTGGTCGTGTGGGCACCGGTCATGTCACTGGTCATCGCCGTTCCCGCACTGCTCTACACGTTCGTGCGAGCAGTGCGGCTCGACCAGTCCTGAGCCACTCTCCGCGAGTACGTCCGTGGTGTCGTGATCGCGAGTGGAATCACGACACTGTCGACGTACTCGCGGTGGGGGGTGGCCTCGGGGCTCACTCGTCGATGCTGGACATGTCTCCGTAGCGTGCTCCGGCCACGGCCGACGCGGGCACCGCTGCCTCGAGTTCGTCGAGGACCTCCTGCGTCACCGCGACGTCCGCCGCTGCCACGTTCTCCTCGAGGTAGCGCACGCGCTTGGTTCCGGGGATCGGCGCGACGTCCTCGCCCTGCGCCAGCACCCACGCCAGAGCCAGCTGACCGGGCGTGCATCCCAACCGGTCCGCGATCTCACGGATGCGCGCCACGAGCGTCAGGTTCGCCTCGAGCGCCTCGCCCTGGAACCGCGGGAAGTACGCGGTGCGGCGCGAGTCCTTCTCCGCCAACTCCGACTCGTGCGCGATGGCGCCGGTCAACAGCCCGCGACCGAGCGGCGAGTACGGGACCAACCCGATGCCGAGCTCACGGAGCGTCGGGAGCACAGTCTCCTCGAGATCCCGCGTGAACAGGGAGTACTCGGTCTGCACAGCCGTGATCGGGTGCACTGCGTGCGCCCGACGGATGGTCGCGGCCGACGCCTCGGACATCCCGAGATGGCGCACCTTGCCCGCCTGCACCAGTTCCGCCATCGCGCCGACCGTGTCCTCGATGGGGACCGACTTGTCGACGCGGTGCTGGTAGTACAGGTCGATGTGGTCGACACCGAGCCGCGACAACGACGCGTCGCAGGCCGCGCGGACGTACTCGGGGGTGCCGTTGATGCCGAGACGGGTGCCGTCGGCGAGTCGCTCGTTGCCGAACTTGGTGGCGAGCACCACCTGGTCCCGACGGCCGGCGATGGCCTCGCCGACCAGCTCCTCGTTGACGAACGGGCCGTACATGTCGGCCGTGTCGAGGAAGGTCACACCGAGTTCGAGAGCGCGGTGGATGGTGGCGATGCCGGAGGCGCGGTCGGTGTCGCCGTAGAACTCGGACATACCCATGCAGCCGAGGCCGAGGGCGGAGACGGTGAGAGGGGACTGCGTACCGAGGGTGCGTGAGGTGAGCGTCATGCCCCCACTCAACGTGCTGGAGTGCGCTCCAGGTCAAGCCTGTCGACGTAGAGCTCGATCTTGTGGTCGATCGCGCGCAGATGGCCGGTCACCTCGGCGAGCTGCGCCAGCACCCGTTCCCGATGCGCGCGGAGGGCGTCGAGCCGCTGCTGCTCCGTCCCCTCGCCCTGACGCACCAGGTCGGCGTAGTGCCGCACCTCCGCGATCGACATCCCGGTGGCGCGCAGTCGGGTGATGAGGACGATCCACGTGATGTCGTCGTCGCTGTAGCGGCGCTGTCCGGTGGACGACCGCGGCACCGCGCGCAGGAGCAACCCGTCACGCTCGTAGTACCGCAGCGTGTCGATGGTCAGCCCGGTCTGCTCGGACGCCTCCGCGATGCTGTGACTCACCCCGTCAGCTTAGGCATCAGCGGAAGAGCGGGAACTTCCTCTTGGTGGCGAGCGCGTCCATGCCGGACTGGATGGAGCGCCGCACCTCCTCGTACTTGGCCTCCACGTACTCCTCGTCGTCCACGCGGGCGAGATCGTGATCCACCTCGACGGGCGGCATGAAGCGGGTCCGGATCTTGGCGGGCAGCGGGATCTGCGGAAGTGCGGCCGGCGCGATGATCCACGGCAGCGACACGGCGATGGGGAACACCTTGAGTCGTGCGATCTTGTCCAGCCCCAGCATCTTCGAGAGCTTGGCACCGCGGACCAGCACGGGCATGGCGTCGGCGCCGCCGACGGTGGCGATCGGCACGACAGGCACCCCGCAGCGGATGGCGAGCTTGATGAAGCCGGTGCGCCCGCCGAGGGTGGCGACGTCACGTTCGCTCCACGGTCGCAGCGAGTCGACCTCACCTCCGGGCCACACGATGACGTCGCGCCCCTCGGCCAGTGCCGTGGACATCGAGTCGGGAGCAGCGGGCAGGACACCCATCGACCGGAACACCGTGCCGATGAGGGGGAAGGCCATCAGCGCGTCGTGTGCGGTGCCGTGCAACGTGCGTGACGGGCCGAACCGTCGCCACCACTGCGCCCCCACCGTCCAGGCGTCCCACACGAACGGTGCACCCGAATGCACGCCGACCAGCAGCACCGGTGGCGGCGGGATGGTCTCCCACCCGTCGATCTCCATGCGGAAGTACTTGTCGACGAGCGGGTTCCAGAACTTCTCCTGGCGCCGCATGCTGTCGACGTCCTGGTCCGTGAGGTCCCAGTCGCCGGCGCGCGAGGCGACCAGGCCACTGAGTCCACCGGACGCGTTCTCGCGCTTGTCCTTCATCTTCAGCCGGGCAGCGGCGGCGACCCGCTCGGCCTGGTCCTGCAGCTCGGGATCGCGATGGTCGGTAGGGGAAATGTCTGTGTGATCGGCGCCACTCATGAGGCCGAACCTACTGCACGGTCAGATGCGCCGTACCCCGGTTGCACACAGGCCGTGACGAATCAGCACATCCGGCCCCGGGGCGGTGGTTCGTGTGCGCCTCGCACGCCTCACCTCGTCGAGGTCCGCCGCACGACGTGCCACTCCGGTGTCGCGACCGGCTCACCCGCGAGCACGGCCCGCGCAGCGCTGCGCCCCTGCTCGTACAGCGACTGGGCCACCGTCGTCAGCCCTGCGCCCGCCGCTTCCTCGGTGTCGTCCCACCCGACCATCGCCAGGTCGCCCGGCACCTGCAGGCCGCGGTCCCGCACCACCGACAATGCTCCGAGCGCCACCTCGTCACTCATCGCCAGCACCGTGTCCGGCCGCAGCGCGTCCAGGTGATCCTGTATCGCGCGCGTCCCCTCCGAGCGGAAGCTGCCGGTGCCGAACGCCACGGGCACCGCGGACCAGTCGAGCCCCAGCGCCTCGGCAGCCGCACGGTAGCCCCGCAGACGGTTCCTCGTCACCGGGAAGTCGATCGTCTCCGGATCCGGTCCGTGCACGAGGCGCCGCTCCCGATGCTCGTCGGCAGGAAAAGCGAGCACCAGCGGTCGCGCGGCACCCGCGAGGGCGATCAGGGCGACCGCCTCGGCCGCGGCGGCGTCGTCGATGCTGACCAACGTCGTGCCGTCGTGCTCCGGACCGCCCTGCACGCACACGGGTCGCCCGGTGGCGACGGCCGCGTCGAGCAGTGGGTCCCCGGTGACCGTGGTCCAGAAGACGTACCCGTCCACGGCGGCGTCGCGCACCCGGTCGACGTCGCGGGCGACGCGCGTGTTCGGCAGGATCACCAGGCCGGTGTCGGTGTCGAGGCACGCGTCGGCCACTCCGGACAGGAACCGGCGGGCCTGCGGGTCGTCGAACGCGTACGTCAGCTTCTCCGTCAGAAGCACGGCGAGGTTGTTGCTGCGGCCGCTGCGCAGCGACTGCGCGCCCCGGTGCGGGCCGGTGTAGCCGAGTCGCTCGGCGGCGTCGAACACTTTCGCCCGCGTCTCGTCCGAGACCCGCTCCGGCCGCCCGTACGCGTAGGACACGCTCATGACCGAGACGCCGGCCGCCGCCGCGACGTCGGCCATGGTGACGCGTGTGTGCGAGGTCATCGATCGCCACTCTATCGCCCACCCCCGTCCGTGTGTATCGTTACACAGCATGTCCACGGCACCTCCGCGCGCGAACACGCCCGCTCTGCTCGTCCTCGGCGCGACCGCGTTCATCTACGTCACGGCGGAGACGCTGCCTGTGGGACTGCTCCCCGAGATGTCCGCCGACCTCGGTGTCGGCGAATCGGCCATCGGGCTGCTGCTGACCTTCTACGCGTACGCGGTCGCCGTGATCACGTTGCCGCTGATGGCGGCGGTGAAGTCGTGGGACCGTCGCAAGGTCGTCGTCATCACCGCCGGCGCACTCGCGGTGTCGCAACTCGTGTCGGCGGTGTCCGTCGGCTATCCGATGCTGGTCGGAGCACGACTGATCTGCGCGGCCACCCACGGTGTGTTCTGGGCCGTGGTGGCTCCGGTCGCGGCGTCACTCGCCGCACCGGGCAAGCGCGCGAAGGCGATCGCGCTCGTCTACGCCGGGACGTCGTTGGCACTCGTCGCGGGCAATCCGCTGACCGCCGCCCTCGGACAGTGGACGCACTGGCGCGTCGCCGCGGCGACGCTCGGCGTCGTCGCGCTGGCCATCACCGTCGCCCTCACCCGGTTGCTGCCCGCTCTCCCGGTCGCGACTCCGGTCGCCACCACGGCCACGTCGCGCCCCGGCATCAGCCGGGTGCTCGTCCTGCTGTGCGGCATCACGTTCCTCGCCGCGCTGGGCCACTTCGCCGGCTACACGTACTTCGCGCTCGTGGTCGGCGAGGGCATCGGCACATCCGGGAGCGTGCTCTCGACCATGCTGTTCGTCTACGGACTCGCCGGCGTCGCCGGCATCTGGCTCATCGGTCGCACGTACGACCGCGGTCCGTGGCGCTCGACGATCGTCGTCCTGACCGCCATCACCACGGCGCTCGCGGCGCTGGTCCTGGCGCTGTCCACCGGATCCGGCGTGCTGGCGATCGTCGCCATCGCTCTGTGGGGCATGGCCTTCACCACCATCCCGGTGTGCATCCAGTCCGCCGTCCTGCACTCGGCACCGGCCGGGGCCGCGGCGGACCGCGCGTCGGCGATCTACGTCGTGACCTTCCAGGTGGCCATTGCGACGGGTGCCCTGGTGGGCGGCGGCATCGTCGACACCCTGTCGGTGACGGCGGTGCTGATCTTCGCGGCCGTCACCATGCTGCTGGCACTGCTCGGGGTCCTCGCCGGGCGGTCGGCCTTCACGGCTCCGACGGCTCCCGTGCCGGTCTCTGCGGCCGCATCCGCTCCCTGACCTCACGCCAGGTCCGGGGCGAGATCCCCGCGTCGCGACGGGTCTTGCGGCGGGCCACCAGCACACCCGTCGCCGCCACGGCCCAGACCGCGTACTGCGTGAGCCACGCGACACGGAACGCCTCGAAGGTATACCCGCCCATCGCGTTCAGAATGGCGCCCATGGCCTGCATCACCAGCAGCGACGCGAGGAATCCGCCGATGTTCACCATGCCCTGGGCGGTGCCGAGCGCGACCGACGGGTTGAACGTGCGCGCGTAGTCGAAGCCGATGGCCGACCCCGGACCACCGACCGAGATGACGATCACCAGGACGAAGAGCAACCACGTCGGCGCGGGTCCCGGAAGAGCGAGCACCACCGCCCACATGAGGGCGTTGCTGGCCATGATCGCCAGCACCATCCACGACCGACGCATGGGATAACGCCCCGTCAGGATGCCGACGACGATGCCCGACACGATGGCCGACACCACCGACGTGGTGAGCAGCGCGCCCACCACTGCGGACGACACCCCCTGCGCCGAACTGAGGTAGGGCACTCCCCACATCAGCGCGAACACGGTGATGGAGAACTGCGTCCCCATGTGGGAGAAGAAGCCGAGCCGGGTACCGGGCCGTGACCAGACGACGGAGATGTTGCGCACCGTCTCGCGGAACGTCACCCGCGGCGCGCTGCCGGGTCCGGGATCGGGCGAGTTCGAGACTGCGAGGAACGCGGCCAGCGCGACCACCACCCCGCTGCCCGCGGCCGCGCCGTAGGCGACGGACCACCCCCCGCCGTGCAGCAGCGTCAGGAACGGCACCGCGGACAGCACCTGCCCGACCTGCCCGAAGATGCCCGTCAGCTGCGAGACCAGCGGAACCCGGCGGGGCGCGAACCACTTCGGCACCAGCCGCAGCACCGAGATGAACGTCAGCGCATCACCGACACCCACGACGGCACGGGCCGCCACCGCCACCGGCAGCGAGTCGGTGAATGCCAGGATCATCTGCCCCGACGCCATGACCAGCGCTCCCGTGACGATCATCGCGCGCGGACCCACCCTGTCGAGCAGCACTCCCGCGGGGATCTGCATGGCCGCGTAGACGACGACCTGCAGGACGACGAACGACGACAGCACCGACGGACTCGCGGCGTACCGATCCGCCGCGTCGAGCCCCGACACACCGAACGACGTGCGATGCAGGACGCCGACGATGTAGGCGAGGACACCTGTTCCCCAGACGATCCACGCGCGCATGCTGCTCAGTCTCCCGGGTAGAGTCCGCACCCATGACCCACGGTCACGCCCACCACGACACGCTGCCTGACGACGGCCGGCCTCCGGCCTCCCCGCTGCCCATCCTGGTGCTCAACGGTCCGAACCTGAACATGCTCGGAACCCGCCAACCCGAGGTCTACGGCACCGAAACGCTCGACGACGTGGTCGCGCTGTGCCGCGAGACCGCGGAACGCCACGGACGCACTGTCCGCGCCGAGCAGTCCAACCACGAGGGCACGTTGATCGACTGGATTCACGAGGCGCGCGGGACGGCGTCGGGAATCGTCATCAACCCGGGCGGTCTGACCCACACGTCGGTCGTTCTGCGCGATGCTCTGGTCGTGCCCGAGATCCCCGTCGTCGAGATCCACATCTCGAACGTGCACGCCCGCGAGGAGTTCCGACACCACAGCTTCGTCTCGGGGATCGCCGTGTCGGTGATCGCCGGGTGCGGCATCCGCGGGTACCGCTACGCCGTCGACGAGATCTGCGCCCGCACGTCCTGACCATCACGTCGGAAATGAGCACCATGGAACTCTCCCCCGTCACCAGCCACGAACTCGCACCACAGCCGCCGACGGGCGAGGGGTTCGAGACCGCGTGGCCCATCCGCGCCGGCAACGTCGACACCGCGAACCGGCTGCGCTACGACTCCGTCGCCCGGTACCTGCAGGACATCGGGTCGGACAACCTCGACGCCTCCGGACTCGGGGAGACGGATCCGTTCTGGATCGTGCGCCGCACGATCATGGACATCGACCGACCGTCGGTCTGGCCCGAGCGGATCACGTTGCGGCGCTGGTGTTCCGGTCTGTCGACGCGATGGTCGAACATGCGCGTCGACATCACCGGCGACAAGGGCGCGCACATCCGCACCGAGGGATTCTGGATCAGCATCTCGTCGACGACGGGCATGCCGACGCGCATCTCCGACGAGGGGCTCGCGCTGCTCACCCGCACGGCGGGCGAGAGTCGGCTCAAGTGGAAGCAGTGGCTCCGTGATCCGGCGCCGGAGTCCTCGCTGACAGATCTCGCGTTCCCGCTGCGCATCACCGACGTCGACGCGTTCAACCACGTGAACAACGCCGCCTACTGGCAGGCCGTCGAGGAGGTGCTCGCCCGCGCGGAGTCCGGCGAGATCACCGGCGGACCGCACCGCGCGGTCATCGAGTACCTCTCGCCGATCATGGCGCCGGACCACGTCACGCTCCGCTGGCGTCGGCACGACGTGGACGGTGCACCGGCGGTGACGGTGTGGTTCATGGTGGACGACTCGGTGCGCACGGTCGCGTGCGTGGTGGCGCGCGCCGGCGTGAGTGGCGTTTCTGCTCCTCTCGCCGACTGAGTCGGCGGGATCCCGCTCGCAGGGGGCGCGAGGAGAGCAGAAACCCCGGAGGCCGGTCGCCTACTGCCCGGGCAGGCCGGAGGCCGGTCGCCTACTGCCAGGGCAGGCCGTCGAGCCAGCTCAACACCATCGTCTCGTAGGCGATGCCGAAATCGAGGGTGGCCGCGGCGTACGGATCGTCGAGCGCGGCGTCCTTCTGCTCGCGATACCGGCGCAGGTTCTCCTCGTGCGTGCTCCGGTGCGCCGCCACTGCCTCGCTCAGCACGGACGCCGGCACGTGCTCGCCGAAGGAGATCATCAGCAGCAGCGGATGACGAATGACCTCCGGCTCGGGGAGCACCGAGATCCAGGCGGCGAACTCGGCTCGCCCCGCGTCGGTGATGCGGTACGGCTTGCGATCACGCGCCTGCGTCTCGAGTTCCTCCACCAGTCCGGCGCGGGCGAGGCCGGAGAGTTCGCGGTAGACCTGGGAGCGCGTGACCGTCCAGAAGCCGCCGATGCAGACCTGCGCCGTGGCGACGAGGTCCCATCCGGACATGGGCCCGTTGTGCAGGAATCCCAGCAGAGAGGCCGCCGTCGCGTTGACGGTGGTGCCACGAGTGTCGGCCATGGCGTCATCGTCCCACACCTTGACAGTCCACAGTGGACGGTGCAGTCTGAGATTGGACATTCCACAGTGGACTGTCGACCCCCGATCTCGACCACCCCGATCTCGACCACCCCGACGAATCGAGCGTTCGATGACCGCACCGCAGACACACGAGCAGGCACTCGCACTCCTCACCGCCGCGGTGGGAGACGGGCGCCTGACCCTGGACGAGTTCGACACCCGCTCCGCGGCCGTGGTCTCGGCCCGCTCCGATGCAGACCTGGCCGCCGTCACCGCCGATCTGCATCCAGCGCCGTCCACACCCGGACATCCGACGACCGTGCCCGCGGCCGCGTGGCTGCGGTGGGCGTCGGTGGTCGCGCTGTGCAGCGTGATCTACGTGATCACCTGCGTCGCCTCGGGATCGATGCTGTACCCCTGGCCCGTCTGGGTGGCCGGGCCGTGGGGCATGGTGCTGCTCGTACACAGCATCGCCGCGGCGACACAGGGCCTCGGCACCGTCAGCTGCGGCGCTGCAGCCGCACGGGCTGCCCGTCCTTGGGATACGGCAGGGAGGTGAAGTCGATCGGTGTCGCACGATCGGCCGGCACCGACCACGTGTGGTGGCGCAGGAGGTGGTGCAGCACCATCGTGATCTCGATGGCCGAGAAGAACTGACCCAGGCACGTGTGGACCCCGCCGCCGAACGGTTGCCACGCGAACTTGTGTGGCAGCGCGCGACCGTCGAAGCGGGTGGGGTCGAAGACCTCAGGGTCCGACCAGTAGGTGGGATCGTGATGCGTGTAGTGCGGCGTGGCCACCACCATCACGTCGGCAGGCACGTGATGGCCGCGGATCACCGTGTCCCGCACCGTCCATCGCGCCATGGTGGGCAGCGGAGCGAGCATGCGCAGCGATTCCTTCATCACCGCGTCGAGTGCCGTCAGACCCGCCCGCGCCTCGGGTGCGGAGACGTCGGGGCCCGCGGCCAGCGACTGCCGGCGACATTCCTCCTGCCACTGCGGGTGTCGGCCGAGCTGATCGACCATCGTGGAGATGGTGATGGTCGACGTGTCGTGCGCTGCCATCAGCAGGAAGATCATGTGGTCGATGATCGCGTCGTCGGAGAAGCGCTCGCCGTCGTCGTCCTCGAGGTGGGCGAGCACCGAGAACAGATCTCGGCCGTCGCCGCGCCGCCGATCCGGAAGATAGTCCCGCAGAAAGTCTTCGAGGAAGCGTCGACCCTTCAGACCCCGGCGCCACCGACCACCGGGCACGTCGAGCCGGACGATGGACGTCGCCGCCTGAACACAGTCGACGAAGGCCTTGTTGACGGCGTCCAGCCGGGTGTCACCGTCGCGCACCCCGCCCATGAACACCTCGGTCGCGAGGCCGAGCGTCAACGACTTCACGGCGGGATAGATCTCGAAGTGCTCCGACGAGTCCCACTCCTGCACGGTGCGGGCGATCAGCGGTTCCATCGCCGCGGCGTAGGACGCGAGACGGTCCTTGGTGAACGCCTGCTGCAGCAGCCGCCGGTGGTGGCGGTGCTCGCCGAGGTCCATGAGCATGAGCCCGTTGTCGAAGAACGGCCCGATGAGCGGCCGCCAGCCGAGTGCGTTGCTGAACGCCTTGTCCCGGTTGGTCAGGATCTCCTCGCACCCGTCGGCGCCGAGCACCAGCACCACGCGCCGGCCCGCCATCGTGTGCCACGAGACCTGCCCGTAGCGCCGCTCCTGCTGCCGCCACAGGGCGAGGGGGTCCCGGATGTACTGCATCGAACGGCCGACGTAGGGGATGCCCGCACTGCCCATGACGGGACGGAGATCGGAGCCGAGCGGTGGGGCGGCGAGCGCGTGAGCCATGGGGCCTCCTGAGTATCTGACAGGGCGTCCTGTCAGATGTAGTGTGCGTCACAGGAGAGGCGCTCGTCAAGACCTGCGAGACTGACGGCATGGCGGAACCCGCGAGCAGGACCTACGGCGGAGTGGACGCGGCGGACCGCGCCGTCCGCCGCCGGGCCGCACTGATCGAGGCGGGCCTGGACCTCATGTCCTCGGTGGGCACCGACAAGACCACGATGACCGCGGTCTGCGCGGCCGCCGGGCTCACCGAGCGGTATTTCTACGAGAGCTTCCGCACCAAGTCGGACCTGCTGCTCGCCGTGCTCGACAGCGTTGCCGACGAGGTGAGAAGCGCTGCGATCCATGCCGTCTCGTCCACGGACGGAGACGTCGCCGACCGCGTGCGGGCCGCTCTGAGCGCCGTGGTGTCGATCATGCTCTCCGACCCCCGCAAGGGCCGGATCGCGTTCGTCGAGTCGATGGCGTCACCGACCCTGCGAGCTCGACGTCAGGCGACCATCGACGCCGTCGCGGACGTGGTCGTCGAACGCTCGCACGAACTCTGGGCCGACCGCGCACTCCCGCCGCCGCAGGACCGGCTCATGGCGTTGATGTTCATCGGCGCCTGCTCCGAACTCGTCTCCGCCCGGTTGCAGGACCACATCGGTGCGACCCCCGACGAGATCGTCGATGCTGCTACGCAACTGTTCCTCACCGGAATGCTGCGCCCGACGAGCTGACTCAGAGATGGCCCTTCAGCAACAGGTGCCAGTACGTGAACGGCAGGCCGAACCGGTCGCCCGCCCACGAGAGCCGACGGGGCTTCAGCGGGTCCAGGAACGACGGCAACGACGACGTGATCTCGCCGGTGCGATCGAACTCGGCCGCGATGAGACGCCGCGCGTCCACCGGGATCGGCGCCACGGTGTAGCCGTCGTACTCCCCCAGCGTCTCGTTCGATCGTTGCGCCAGCACGTTGTCGACGAGGATCGACACCTGGCGCCGTAGTCCGCCGCCCGAGGGATCGGTGTCGATGGACGCGCCGTCGCCCACGGCCCACACGCCCTCGTGTGTGCGGTGCCGGAAGGTCCGCGGATCCACGTCCACCACTGCGTGCGTGCCGGGATCAGCGCTCGCCAGGCCGGTCTCCTCGACCCACCGCGGTCCGCGGTAGGGCGGCACCAGATGCAGCATGTCGTAGCCGATCCGCTCGGTGCGACCGTCCGCGCCAGTCACCGTGATCGATCGCTCGCTCGGCGCGAGCGCCGTCACGGCGGTGCGGTGAAGCACTCGGACATCCAGCTCCCGCAGGTACTTCCGCAGCCGGGCGTCGAGCGCCGGCACTCCCACGAGATCCGGGCGGTCGACCACCAGCGTCATAGACGGCGCGGCACCCACCTTCCGCCAGTGCGCGGCGGCGAGGAACAGCGGCTTGATGGTGGTGCCGGTGCAGCTCACCGGCGCACGAGGAACCGTGAAGACGGCGTGCCCGTCGGGACGCATCGTCTGCACGAGGTGCCAGGTACGCGTCGCCTCGTCGAGGTAGTTGCTCGCCACCGACGACGACGCCAGCGCCGCGTCGATTCCGGGCAGTGCGTCGTGATCGGGCACGAGACCGGATCCCACGACGAGGTCGCGGTAGCGCACCTCCGTGCCCGACTCGGTGCGCACCGTCCGCGTCACGGTGTCCACCGAGACGACACGCTCCTGGATCCAGGTACAGCCCTTCGGTGTCACCGAGCGCTGGGAGCGCTGCGCGGACGCGAGGGACGCCTGCCCGCCGCCGACGTAGGACAGCAGCGGCCGATAGGTGTGCACCTCCTGCGGTTCGATGACCACCACGTCGGAGACGCCCTTGTTCAGGAAACGGGCGGCGGCGCTGATGCCCGCGTTGCCCCCGCCGATGATGACGATGTCGTGCTCGGTGGTCATGATGCCTCCGGTGTCCTGTGACTCGAATGGTTCGGGGGTCTCACCACGACAGGTCCGGCTGATGCGGACCCGCGGCGATGCCGACCTCGTCGGCCGGTACGTCCGTGATGCCGAACAGGTCGGCGAGGGCCTGCTGCGGGGTGCGATCCAGTGCGTCGGCCCACCGGCGGGCCCGGCGCACGGCGCGCCACGACCACCACTCCACACTGCCGCCGGGCACGGTCGACCGCACCAGACCGGGGCCTTGCGGAGGCGTTGACGCCGCCAGCGTCCGCGCTGCATCCGGGGCCAGGACGACCGGACCGACGAGGTCGAGCCCGAAGCGGCTGCGCCGTACGTCGTCGCCGCCGGGGACACCGAGGCGGATTCGCGGGTCGTCGGTCCGCCACGACGCGACGAGATCCGCGGCGTCCGTCCCGTCCACCCACACGGTGACGTCCCCCTGCGCGAGCACCGATCCCACCGTCACCAACAGCGATGCGGCACTGTGTCCGTCGGCGTGCACGACGGCCGTGAGGTCGGGAACGGCGTACCGGACGCCGTGGGTGCGCGCAGCGGGGTCGGTGACGAGTGGAAGCAGGGACAGGGCCTCCGTGTTCTTCTGCTCGGTGCGTTGCTCACCGGGTCGGCCGGCCCAGTCGGGACCGTCGTGCCAGGCGACGGCGTCCGGCACATGCGCGATCAGGGCGCCGGCGAGGTAGGCGCGATTGGCCAGCTCCCAGTCCTCTCCGCCGTATCCGCCGAACGACTCGTCGAAGCCGCCGATCTCCTCGAAGAATGCTGCGGTGCAACACATCACCGCGCTGATGACGTGGCGATAGGAGCGATGATCGGCATCGAGCAGATCGCGCGAACCGCGGTACGCGTCGATCAACCAGCGCGGCTCGTCGAGGATCTCGTCGTCCGGCCCCGGAAGTCGGCCCAGCGCGGACAGGTCCGCGTGTCGCCGTCGACCGACCGTGAGTGCATCGGGAACCAGCGACGGCAGACGCACGAGCGCCTGGAGGTACCCGGGCTCGGGAACCGTGTCGGCGTCGAGGAAACAGAGCACGTCACCGGACGCGGCACGCGCCCCGAGATTGCGCGCCGCGGCGGCGCGGAAGCCACGGTCCTCCTGCGAGACCACCGTGACGTCGAGTGCACTGCGGACGAGCGGCGCCGTGGCCGAGCCGTCGTCCGCGACGATCACCTCGAACGCGCGGTACGTCTGCTGCTCGAGCGCCGCGAGAACCAGATCCAGCGACCGTTGCTGTTCGAAATAGGGCACGACGACGCTGACCGACGGGCGCGGAGCATCGATGTCGCGCAGCAGATCCCACCTGTTTCCGGGCACCGCGTGGCCGAGCGGGGTGGGGACGGCGGTGGTGATCACGCGTGCACCACGGCCGACTCCGCGTACACCCGCACGTGCGCGGCGCCGACCTCCGCGCGCGTGGGGTGCGCGACGACCCCGTCCTCCAGCCACGTCGACTCGGGGTCACCCGCCGCGTCGGCCAGCGCCTCGGCGAGACGGTCTTCCTCGTACAGGGTCACGGTGCCGGGCGAGCGCCGGGCGAACTCACGGGTGTACGCGCCGGCCACCACCAGCGGTCGGCGGCCGTGCTCGATCCAGGTGTTGATCGACCCGGACGCGGACATGTGCCGATGATGCGCCACGGGAACGGTGACGCGGCCGAGTTCGACCGGAAGGTCGGCGTCGTCGATGTAGCCGGTGACACGCACGGTGGTGCCGTGTGCCGCTGCGGACTCGGTCAGCTCGTCGACCAGATGATCGTGTCCCGGCGACGGCGTTCCCAGTGCCAGCAGGTGCGCGCCCGGGGGCAGCGCGTCCAGCACCTCGGCGTGTCCCTTGCCCGGGTACAGGAACCCGAGGAC
The DNA here is from genome assembly GCF_036173065.1 of Rhodococcus sp. NBC_00297. Lineage (NCBI taxonomy): Bacteria > Bacillati > Actinomycetota > Actinomycetes > Mycobacteriales > Nocardiaceae > Rhodococcus > Rhodococcus sp. NBC_00297. The sequence continues at coordinate 2,976,866 of NZ_CP108041.1, read as the reverse complement.
GCCGACGGTCACCTCGCCGCTGTCCATGCGGATGCCGACCCCCGTCGCCACGGGAAGCGGGATCACGACGGACGGGGTACCGATACCGGCCTCGCGCACCAGGTCTCGTTCGTGCTCGCTGCTGACGATCACCGTGTCCACGCACGCGACCACCCGTCGGTAGCACTCGACGCGCGCGGACGCGGATCGGCCGTCGGACGGCTGCGGCAGATCGTGCAGCGTCACCACGAACGCGGAACCCGATGCGTGGATGCGCCGCGCCAGCTCCTCGACCACCCCGGCCGCAGCCGTCGCCGGTGACCCGAACAACCGGTCCGTCACGTGCAGGTGCACGACGTCGACGTCCGGAATCGACGTGACGTCACTCGCGGACTCGTGACGCAGGAGCGTCGACTCGAGACCGGCGTCGGTGATGCCGTCGCGGATGCGCAGCGCGAACTGCACCACCCCGTGTCGCTCGGGACCGATGACGAGATGCGCGACCGACGTCACGAGGCGACCTCAGGTAGCAGCAGCGAGAGCGTGTCCGCGTGTCGGGTGAGCGCGGCGTCCACGAACGCGGGATGCTCGGCGTACCACTGCAGTTGGCGACGGTGAATGTCCTCGGCATCGACGACGGAGCCGCCGATCACCCAGTCCGGCCGGGGCGCGGCGCCGAGGCCGAGCGCGTCGACGACAGCGGACTCCAGCGGCGTGTGCACCGAATCGAGCAGTACGCGGCCGGGATCCGCCGCCGCAGCGTCGACACCGGCTGCCGACAGGATGCGCGTGGCCAGCTCGAGCAGCACGGGATTGCCGGGGTGATTGATCGTGTGTGCGGCGTCCGCTCCGTGCGCGGTCAGGACGTCCGAGATCGCGACGTCGCAGTCCCGGCGCTCGCGTCGTGCGAGTTCGGCGATGCTCGCCTCGGCGTTCGCGCGCAGCGCGTCAGGGGCGACGGGAGCGGCGCGCCACTGCTCGGATTCCACTCTGCCTGCGGCCACGAGCACCGTGCGCAGATCGTGGTACGGAGCGCCGGCGGGAGACGCCGACGGGTCGCTCGGGTGCCGCACGATCACCTGGAACGGGTACAGCCCGCTGTACCGGAAGACCGGCCACCGCACGACCCGGGCGTGCTCCGGCAGCATCGACGCCACCTGGTTCGTCCCGATCGGCAGCTCGCGGTAGTCATCGCGAACCGGCTGCGCCAGCAACACCGAGGCCCGGCCGGCCAGCTCGGCGAGGTGCCGCACGTCGGCCGAGTCGAGTTCGTGCACCGGCGGCATGCGCACGGTCCGGAACGGCGCGTCCGGCACCTCGTCGAGCATCACTCGCACGGCCTCGGCCTGGCAGTTCCCGAGCACGATCCACAGCGGTGGATCGTCGGGCATCGGGTCGAGACCGTAGAACTCGCCGTAGTGACGCGTCCGGCCGTCCGGCTCGGTCGACGCAGAGTGAGGCATGGCGTCGGGTTACCCGCACAGCGTGCAGGCGAAGCGGTGAGAGACCTGCACGACACCGCGTTTGTGGACGAGCCCCCCGGGGCATTCCACTTTTGTCGTGGTCCAGAAGGCGGCCCGATCCCTGTTCGTACACCCGTGCCGCCCTGCCCACCCCTCGGGCGCGCGCGTCTGCCCCCGAGAGGATGACCCGAGCCGTGATCGCCGTCGCATCCATCCCTGCTGCGCACCCGTACGTCGCCGCTGTCGTCGCCACGGGCGACGACATTCTTCTGCTCGACGATCCCCGGCCCCTCGAGGCGACCACGCCCGGGCAGTGGTGGCCCCCGCGCCTGCTCGAGCCCGACTATCTCCGCGCGCACATCGACGACATCGACGTGGTGCACCTGCACTTCGGCTTCGACGCCGCCACACCGGACCGTCTCGCCGACGTCGTCTCCGTGCTGCGCGAGTCGTCGACCCCCCTCGTCCTCACAGTGCACGACCTGCACAATCCACACTTCGCCGAGCTCGACATGCACCGGTCCCAGCTCGACGTCCTCGTCCCCGCCGCGGCCGCCGTCATCACGCTGACCGACCGCGCCGCTCGGGAGATCGAACGTCTGTGGGGCCGCTCGGCGATGGTGATCCCGCATCCGCACGTCGCACCGCTCGACGTCATCGCCGCACGCGACACCACGGCGCACGAGCGCGCAGTCGTCGCCGTGCACGCCAAGTCGCTGCGCGCGAACCTCGATCCCGAGGCGGTCATGTCGACGGTCGTGGCGGCCGCGTCGGCACGCGACGCCGTGGTGCGTCTCGACATCGACGACGACGTGTTCGACCACACGAGCCACTGGTACGCACCGGAGCGCGGCGAGCGGTTGCTGGCCTTCCGTGATCACCCTGACGTCGACGTGCGGGTGCATCGTCGGTTCACCGACGCGGAGCTGTGGCAGTACCTGTCCGAGATCGACGTGTCCGTGCTTCCGTACCGCTTCGGTACGCACTCTGGCTGGATGGAGGCGTGCCGCGACCTCGGCGTCGTCCCCGTCGTCCCGGACATCGGCCACTTCGCCGATCAGTTCCCGTGCCCCACCTTCGTGTTCGGACCCGGCCTCTTCGATCCCGCGTCGCTCGATGCCGCGGTGGGCGAGGCGCTGCGCACCGAGCCGACCGGCCCGGACTTCGCCGACTACCGACGCCATCAGCAGAGCGCGATCGCCGCCGAGCACGCCGCGCTCTACCGTGCCCTGTCCGCTCCCGTCGCCTCGGGCCGCGCGGACGGAGCCGTGCTCGTATGACGTTCGCCGCCACCGCACGTCCACTGCGCATCGCCCTTCTCGGATCGTCGCGCTTCCCCATCGCGCAACCGTTCGCGGGTGGCCTCGAGGCACACGTGTGGCATCTCGCCCATGCCCTCACCGAGCGCGGCCATCGCGTCACGCTCTTCGGTGCCGAAGGCACGTCGACCGACGTCGCGCACGACGTCATCGACGTCCACACGTTCCAGATGAGTCCGCACGCGCGGACCGAACACATGGGACCGTCGTGGGTGGTGCACGAGCATCACGCCTATCTGTCGGTCATGCTCGAACTGGCCGGGCCCCTGGCACAGTCGTTCGACGTGATCCACAATCACAGCCTCCACTACCTGCCCATCGCGATGTCCTCGATGGTGCCGGTCCCCATGCTCACGACGCTGCACACGCCACCGCTCGCCTGGCTGGAGTCGGCGGCCGCGGTGCCGCTCAATCCGAACACCGGGTACGCCGCGGTGAGCGAGTACACGGCGCAGCAGTGGCTACCCGTCGCGGGTCCGATCCCCGTGGTTCCCAACGGGATCCCGCTCGACCGGTGGCCGTTCGGCCAGGGCACCGGCGATCGCGGCGGGGCGGGCGAGTACGCGGTGTGGACGGGCCGGTTGGTTCCCGAGAAGGGGGTCGATCTCGCCATCGACGCCGCCCGGCGCGCCGGCTACCACCTGCGCATCGCCGGACCGGCAGCCGACGACGACTACTTCCGGACGGCGGTGGAGCCCCGCCTCGGCGACGGCGTCACCTACGAGGGTCACCTGATGCAGAAGGAACTCGCCGATCTGGTCGGCGGAGCCGCCGTCGCACTGGTGACGCCGCAGTGGGACGAGCCGTACGGGCTCGTGGTCGCCGAAGCACTCGCGTGCGGCACACCGGTGGCGGCCTTCCGTCGCGGCGGCATCCCGGAGATCCTCGACGACACGTGTGGCCGGATGGTGCCCGCCGACGACATCGACGCTCTCGCCGGGGCCATCGGAGATGCTGCGCGCCTCCCCCGTGCGCACGCCCGCGCTCGCGCGGAGCGCATCTGTTCGGACGCGACGATGGTGGACAGCTATCTCGACCTCTACCGCGAGTTGCTGACGACGTCGGGCCGAACCGCCGCCGTCCCTGCATGATCGGGTACTACGTCCACCACCACGGCGTGGGGCATCTGACCCGCGCCCGGTCCGTCGCACGGGCGCTCGCCGAGCCGGTGACGGTGCTGTCCTCGCGGCCCCGGCCGTCGGACATCGACCCGTTCGCGGGGTGGATCACACTTCCTCTCGACACACCCGACGGCGGTGACGATCCGGACGACCCCACCGCTCACGGGGTCGTCCACTGGGCGCCCACCTCGGTCCCCGGGATGACCGACCGCATGGCCGCCCTCGCGCGGTTCGTGGACGAGGATCGCCCCCGATGCGTCGTCGTCGACGTGTCCGTCGAGGTCGCCCTGTTCGTGCGACTCATGGGTGTTCGGGTGGTCGTGTTCGCGATGCCGGGCGAGCGCACCGATGCGCCCCATCAGCTGGCCTATCGCGTCGCCGACCGCATCGTCGCTCCGTGGTCGGCCTCGGTGTACCGGCCGGAGTGGTTGCGCGAGTTCGAGGACAGGACCGTGTACGTCGGCTCGATCAGTGCCCACGCCGATCGTGCCCGCGCCGGAACCGACCGCGACCCGACGTCCGTCGTCGTGCTCGCGGGCGCAGGGGGCTCAGCTCTCACCCCGGACCACCTCGCCCGAGCGGGTGCTGCCACGCCGACCCGCACCTGGCGCGGTGTCGGCGTGCCCGGCACCCCCTGGGTGGACGACGTGTGGCCGCTGCTGACCGGTGCCGGCGTGGTGGTCACGCACGGCGGGCAGAACGCGGTGGCCGACGTGGCCGCATCGGGTGCGCCCGCGGTGATCGTGGCCGAGAGTCGCCCGCACGGTGAGCAACTCGCGACCACTCGCGCGCTGGGGGCCGCGGGGCTGGCGATCTCGCTCGAGTCGTGGCCCGATCCGGACCGGTGGCCCGAGATCCTGAACCGTGCCGGTGCGCTGACCGGCGACATCCGGGCACGGACCGAGGTGGACGGCGCAGCGCGTCGTGCGGCAGCGGCGATCGAGGACGTGTGGGCGTGACGTCGGTGCTTACATGACTTCGGTGGCCGTGGTGACCATCGTGTCGGGTCGCGCGGGGCACCTCGCTGCGCAACGCCGCGGTCTCGCTCGCTCGACACGGCGAGCCGATCTGCACGTCGTGGTGTCGATGGGTGACCCGACGGTCGTGGACGCCACCGCCGTCGTTCCCCGCGTCGGCGACGCGCTCCCCCTGGCGCGGGCGCGCAACGAGGGTGCCCGCCTCGCCCTCGAGGCCGGTGCCGATCTGCTGATCTTCCTGGACGTCGACTGCATCCCGAGCCGCGAGATGATCGACCGGTACGTCCGTCGTGCGCGCGACGGAGCCGTGCTGTGCGGGCCGGTCACCTACCTGCCCGAGGTCTCCGGTGGGTACCCGGACGACCTGGACGGATGGACGAATCCCCATGCGGCACGCCCGAATCCGGCGCCGGGGCACGTCGAGATCGGAACGAACTGGGATCTGTTCTGGTCGCTGTCGTTCGCGGTCACGTCGGCGACGTGGCACACGCTCGGGGGGTTCTGCGAGGACTACACGGGCTACGGCGGCGAGGACACCGACGTCGGCCGCGTCGCGGAACGATCGGGGCTGGATCTGCTGTGGGTCGGCGGAGCGCACGCGCACCATCAGTGGCACCCCGTGTCCTCGCCGCCGATCGAGCATCTCGACGACATCGTGACCAACGCCGCCATCTTCCACGGTCGATGGGGACACTGGCCGATGATCGGGTGGCTGAACGCTTTTCGCGAGCGCGGCGACATCGACTGGACACCCGAGGGCAGCAGCATCGCTCGCCGCCCGGTCGGGCACTAGCATCGAGCGATGTCCGACACCCGCACCCTGATCCTGATGCGCCACGGCAAGTCCTCGTACCCAGACGGGGTGGACGACCACGACCGGCCTCTCGACGAACGGGGCCGTCGCCAGGCCGCCGCGGCCGGCGACTGGATCCGGGCGAACGTCGGCGCCGTGGACGCGGTGATCTGCTCGACGGCGACGCGTACTCGCCAGACTCTCGAGCGCACGGCCGTCGACGCGCCGGTGCGCTTCGAGGGCACCGTCTACGGGGGCTCCCCCGACGACATCGTCCGCGAGATCAGCGCGACAGACGACTCGGCGGCCAGCGTGTTGGTGGTGGGCCACGCACCCGGAATCCCCTTCACGGCACTGGAACTCGCCGACGATCAGGAGTCGGACGCGGCGGTGTGGATCCGACGGGGCTACCCCACCTCCGCGCTGGCGGTGCTGGAGTTCACCGGCGACTGGTCGGATCTCGGGCCGGGGCGCGCCCGCCTGACTCACGCGCTCCGCGTCGACTGACCCTCCATCACAGCACGATTGCGCGCGCTCTCCGAGCGACCCAGCGCCTTCACCTCGGCGTCCATCTTCGGCAGGATGCGCGGCACGTGGCGCAGCGTCGTGGCCTCACCGAGCCGAGTGGTGAGCACGGAGCGCACCCACCCGATGCCGCCCACGATCCCGGGAACGTAGACCCGGCGTGACCGCCGCTCCACCGCGCGGACGAAGGCGTCGACACACGCCTCGACCGGCAGGGTGCGGCCGAGCGGCCAGGGCAGCACGGACAGCAGATCCTGGAACGCGGTGAGGTCGGACTTGGCGTCCTGCACCAGTGGAGTGTCGATCCACGCCATGTGGGCGGAGCCGACGTCCACACCCTGGTACTTCACCTCGAGGCGCAGGGCGTTGGCGAAGTGTTCGGCTCCCGCCTTGCTCGCGTTGTACGACGCGAGTCCGGGGCAGGCGGTGAAGGCGGCGAGCGAGGACACGACGAGCACGTAGCCCTTGCGCTCGATGAGCGAGGGCAGCGCCGCGCGGACGGTGTGGAAGACGCCCGTGGTGTTGATGTCGATCACGCGCTTGAACGTCTCCGGATCGACGTTGAGCACCGACCCGTAGCTCGAGATGCCGGCGTTCGCGAGGACCACGTCGATGCCTCCGAATCGCGCGATTCCCGCGTCCACAGCGGCCTGCATGTCTACGAGATCCCGTACGTCGGCGCGCACCCCCACGGCGACGTCGCCCAGATCGGCCACGAGTGCCGTCAGCGGCGCCTCGTCCACGTCGGTCAGCACCAGCTTCGCGCCCTTGGCCGCGAGAGCCCGCGCCGTCGCCTCGCCGATACCGCGGCCCGCGCCGGTGATGAGCACGACCTTGTTGCGCACGCTGACCATGTGAGTCCTCCTGACGACGAATGTCCGGTCACCGTACCTGTGACCGGAGATGACACCTACTGTTCCTAGGAATCGGCGGCGCATTGCGGACCGTGATCGTCCTCGATCGGGAGCAGAATCTCGGTCATCATCCGATACGAGGAGAGGCCGACCATGACCGCCACGCACCCGCTCACCATGGAGATCCAGCTCGTCATGCTGCCCGTCACCGACGTGGACCGCGCGAAGGAGTTCTACACGCGCATCGGCTTCCACGCCGACCACGACGCCACTCCCTTCCCGGACGTGCGCTACGTCCAGCTCACCCCACCCGGTTCCGCGTGCTCGATCGCGATCGGGAAGAACATCACCTCCGCCGCACCCGGATCCGTCGAGGGCATGCTCGTCGTCGTGCAGGACGCGCAGGCCGCGTACGAGATGCTGCTGTCCGCCGGCGTCGAGGCCACCCCGGTGAAGGACGAGGGCTGGGGGTTGTTCACCTACTTCGCCGACCCGGACGGCAACAGGTGGGCGGTGCAGCAGCTGCCTGTGGGCTGACGCCCCCGTGCGCCTTTCGCGCATCCAGGGATACGCAAAAGGCGCACGGGGGTGACGGAGCAAGGGTCCGGGCGGGCCCGATGGTGGGTCCGCCCAAGCTTCTCCCGACGACGGCACCCGGGCGTTTCGCCGGAATAGGCTGCGCCCGAATCGGCCGGCGCGCCGGTCGGACGGGGGCGGCAGTGACGGAGACCGAGAATCGGACCGAGCGGGGTGCGGCGGCGACGCGGGCACCGCGGTGGCGCACGATCGGGGCGCGGCGCGACTCCCTCACCCTCCCGTACGGGTGGGGACCCGCGATCGTGCTGGTGCTGGTCTCCCTCGTCGACCGCATCGAGTTCAGCCTGGTCGCCGCCGTGCTGCCGCAGCTGCAGGCGGAGTTCGGGTTCGGCGACACGGCGGCCGGCTCGATCCCCACCGCGGCCGCTGTCGCCGCGGGCCTCCTCGCGATGCCCGCCGCCTACCTCGCGGACCGACACGACCGCGGCCGCATCATCACCGTCGTCGTGTTCCTGTGGGCCCTGGCGACGGTCGGTTCCGCGCTCGCTCCCACCTTCGCCGTCTTCTACCTGGTGCGCATGGGCCTCGCCGCCGCCGAGGCGATCGACAATCCCGCCAGCGCCAGCATGCTCGCCGACTTCCACCCACCCGCGACCCGCCCGACGGCCTTCGGCTGGTGGCGCACCGCGGCCTACCTCGGCGGCGCCGGCATCGTGCTGGGCGGAGTGCTCGCCGAGTGGCTGGGGTGGCGCGGCGCCTTCCTCGTCATGGCGATTCCCGGTGTGGTGGTCGCCGTGCTGATGTCGCGGGTGCGGGAACCCGAACGGGGGTACGCCGACAGATTGGCCGCGGGCAGCGCGGACACGCCCGCGCCGGAGGCCACCACCGATCCGATGCCGGTCCAACTTCGCCGCGTCGCACCGATCCGGACGCTGTGGTTCACCGGCGGCGCACTCACCGTCATGAGCCTCGCGGTCGGTGGCCTGACGTTCTGGGTGCCCAGCCTGTTGCAACGCCGATTCGGCCTCGGCGAAGCGGCCGCCGCGTCCGCGGGCGGTGGTCTGACACTGATCGGCATCGTCGGCGGCACGCTCGTCGGATCCCTGCTCACCCGGCGACCCCTGTTCTCGACGCCGTCGCAATGGCGCGTCCTGGTGGGCGGCACCGGCATCCTGCTGGGCACCGCGGCCATGGCCGGGGCGTTGGCCTCCGAGAGCTGGCTGCCCTTCACCGTGCTGCTCACCGTGTTCGGCTTCTTCACCGCCTGGGCGATCCCCACGCTCACCTCGTGCGTCGCCGACGTGCTCGCCCCGCGCGACCGCGGACTGGGTTACGGACTGCTGCAGATCGCCGCGACCGTGGGCGGCGCCGTCGGACCGCTCCTCGTCGGCGCGGTGTCCGACGCGTACGGCTCCCTCACCACCGGCATGGTTCCGCTGCTGCCCCTGCTGCTGATCGGGGGCGTGCTCGCCCTCTGCGCCTACCCGTACGTGTCGCCGGACGCGCAGCGGGTGCTGGACGGCGTGGCCTGACGCCCCCTGCCTGCCCTCTCGTGTTCGCCCGTCTGTCAGGGCGGCGCGATAGCGTCCCGCACCATGCGACTCACCCGCGTGCTTCTCGCCGCGTCCGTCCTCGCCGCGTCCGTCCACACCCTGACCGCCTGCAGCGCGCCTGCCGCCGACGAGCCGCCCGGTGACCCGCGCACCGTCCGCGTCGCGACGTACAACGCCAGCATGAACCGCCCCGCCGCCGGTGAGCTGGTCGCCGCTCTGCGGTCCGGAACGGATCCACAGATCCGGTCGGTGGCCGACGTGGTCCAGCGCAACGCCCCGGACATGCTGCTGCTCAACGAGTTCGACTACTCCGACGGCGCCGTCGACCTCTTCCGCGACAACTACCTCGCCGTCGGCGACGCACCGATCGACTACCCGTTCGCGTACACGGCGCCCGTCAACACCGGCGAGCCGTCCGGGCTCGACCTCGACGGGGACGGGCGGTCCGACGGACCGAACGATGCCTGGGGCTTCGGGCAGTTCCCCGGCCAGTACGGCATGGTCGTCCTCTCGAAGTTCCCACTCGACGCCGCCGCGGTCCGCACGTTCCAGACCTTCCGCTGGGCCGACATGCCCGACAACCTGCTGCCGCGCGAGTACTACGGCGCGAACTCGGACGCCCTGCGCCTGTCGAGCAAATCGCACTGGGACGTGCCCGTGGACATCGACGGGCGGGTGATCCACCTGCTCGTCTCGCACCCCACGCCGCCCTCCTTCGACGGGCCCGAGGACCGCAACGGCCGACGCAATCACGACGAGATCCGGCTCACCGCGGACTACATCGCCGGCGCCGACTACCTCGTCGACGACACCGGACTCGCCGGCGGCCTGCCGAACGGCTCCTCGTTCGTGGTGTTGGGGGACCAGAACAGCGATCCGGTCGACGGGGACTCCTATCCGGGCGCCATCGCGCAACTGCTCGACAGCCCGGCGCTGCAGGACCCGGCGCCCACCTCGCCGACCGCCGGCACCGACACGGCGGACTTCGCCGATCCCGTGCCGGGTGATCTGCGGGTGGACTACGTCCTGCCGAGCACCGATCTGACGGTCACCGGGTCGGGGGTCTTCTGGCCCGCGCCCGGCGAGCCGGGCGCCGAGTTGCTGTCGGCGAGCGATCACAGACTGGTGTGGGTGGACCTACAGGTCTGACCCGTCAGCGCAGCAGTGCGGCCAACGCCTCGTCGGACGCACGCAGAGCGTCACGGTCGAACGTCGATGCCGAGGACAGGATCTCGTCGGCACCGGTGCGGTCGACGAGGTCCTCGAGCCGGCGGCGCACCGTCGCCGGACTGCCGTGCACGCTGCCGTCGAGGGAGCGCTGGGCCGACTCCCGAGCTCGCGGAGTGAGACCGTCGGGCATCTCGGTGACCGCCCGCAGCGGTGGGAACTCCCTGGTACGGCGGGACTCCGCCATGGCCACCGCCTCCGCCATGGCGAGTCGGCGAGCCTCGGCGTCGGTGTCGGCGACCAGGACGTCGAGCGACACCGTCACGGAGGGTTGCGCCGCGAAGGCCGACGGAACGAACTCGCGTCGATACGCCGCCAATGGAGCGAGGTCACCCGTGAGCATCGGACCGCCCACCACGACGGGAAGCCCGCGCTGGGCGGCGATCGCCAGCCCCTGACCCGTGGCGAGAACGTGGATCGGGATCAGTCGCTCGGGCGCGGGCTGCACGGTCACCGGACCGGTTCCGAGCAGGAAGTCCTGCAGATCCGCGAGGTCGTCGGCGAAGCGCTCGGCGTCCTCGGTGTCCGCCCGCAGCACCTTGCGCACCGGCGGCGTGAACCCCAGCGACCGGCCGACACCGAGGTCGACCCGGCCGGGACACAGCGCGTCGAGCATCGCGAACTGCTCGGCGACGACGATGGGCGAGTGGTTCGGCAGCATGACGCCGCCCGACCCCAGCCGAATCCGCGACGTCGCCGCGCCGATCGCGGCGAGCAGCACCGCGGGTGAGCCGCTCGCGATGCCGGGGACGGCGTGATGCTCGGCCACCCAGAACCGCTCGTAACCCGCCGCCTCGGCCCACCGCGCACGCTCGATCGTGTCCGACACCGCGGCGGCGGCAGACCGATCGGTGCGGGTACGGGAGCGATCGAGAAGGGACAGACGCATACTCTGCACAACCCTCGCGGGAGCCGCCCTGTTCCGCCCCGACCCGCCCGAGAAACCAGCACGAAGATTGGTAACAGTCATACAATCCGGTCGAGTGGTTCCATCACATGCACCATTCACGGGAGACTGACCATTCGACTGTTCTCGATCGATGGTGGGTGTGCACGTGAAGCGCAGGCAACTGCTGCAACTGGCCGCAGCAGGAATGGTGGGCCTCGCGGTCCCGCCCGCGATCACCCGGTCGACGGCGTCCGCACTCCCGCTCGGCGTCCCCTCGATCCGGAACCTCCTGCCCGAACTGTTCGCCGATCCTCCGCGTCCACCGGACCACTCACCCGCCCTCGTCATCGGATCGGGCTTCGGAGCCAGCGCCGCGGCGTTGCGGCTCGCGCAGGCCGGTACGTCGGTCACCGTGCTCGAACGAGGACTCCGCTGGCCGCGCGATCCGTTCCGCGACATCTTCACCGCCGACATGACGGCCGACGGGCGCGGCCTGTGGCATCAGCGCTCGTTCACCAACCTCACCGGCATGCCTGTCGGGCCCGTCGACTGGTTCAACGGCGTCCTCGACACCACGCGATACGAGAACCTGTCGGTGTGGCGTGCAGCCGCGGTGGGCGGCGGCTCCGTCGTCTACACCGGCGTCAGCATCGCCCCGGACAAGCGCTTCTTCGATCTCTCGTTCGGTGGCCGCGTGGACTACGACGAGATGGCGTCGCAGTGGTACCCCAAGGCTCGCTCGGTGCTCCGGCCGTCGACCATGCCCGACGACATCTACGCCTCCCCCGGGTTCGCCCACTCCAGGACGTGGGACGACCACGCCCGCCGCGCGGGTTTCGACCCGCAGCGCGTCGACGGAGGCTGGAACTGGAACGTGCTGCGTGACGAGATGTCGGGTCGGTCCCGGCCGTCCGCCACCGTCGGCTGCAGCACGTTCGGCAACTCCAACGGCGCGAAGCACGACCTGACGCAGAACTACATCCCGCAGGCCGAGGCCACGGGCAACGCCGTGGTGTGTCACAGCCACGAGGTCGTCGCCATCGGCACCGAGAGCGGTGGCCGCTACCGCGTGGAGGTGCGGCGCCTCGATCCCGAGGGCAACGCACTCGAGACGCGCACGCTGACCTGCGACTCGCTGATCCTCGGCGCCGGCTCCATCGGCACCACCGAACTGCTGGTCCGCGCACAGGCCACCGGCGCGCTTCCCGAGCTCAACGAGTTCGTCGGACGCGGATGGGGCACCAACGGCGACGCCTTCATGACCCGCTCGCTCGGCCCCATCGGCGGCGGCCCGCAGGGGGCGCCGTGCGCCTCGCGCATCGTCGACGACACGGGCCTGCCTCTCAGCGTCGAGAACTGGTATGTCCCCGGTGTTCCCACCGAGATGGGGTTCCTCGGATCGCTCGGTATGACCATCGACCCACTGCGGGCCGATTTCCGCTACGACCGTGCAACGGACGGGATGAGCTTGACCTGGCCCAAGGGCGGCAGCCGCGACACCGTCGAGGCACTGCGCGCGGTGCAGAACCGGATGGCACAGGCCGGCCGCACCGTCGTCTCCGCCGAGCCGTTCACTCGCGACGTCGACGACACGTTCACCGCGCACCCTCTCGGCGGTGCGGTCCTGGGCGACGTCACCGATGCGTACGGACGAGTGAAGGGGCACCCCGGCCTGTACGTCATGGACGGAGCTCTCGTTCCCGGCAGCACAGGTGCGGCCAACCCGTCTCTCACCATCACCGCGCTCGCCGAGCGCAACATCGCAGCCGTCATCGCCGCCGGAGGCTAGGCCAGGCCGATCTCCGGCCGACCCTCCGGCACCGTCACGGTCGCTGCCGTGCGGACCGGCGCGCCGGGAACCGAGATCGCGTCCAGGACCCGGACCTCGGAGCGCCACTCCGTCGGCGTCAGCGTCGCACGCAGGTAACCGCGTCGGGCATTGCCGAACTTGACGTGCGGAGACGCCGCCGCGATGTCCGCACCGGCCGTGTCGACGTCCGCACCGTCCTTGCCCGACGCGATGGATGTCGACGCGATCTCCACGCCCACCACCGGGGCGGAGTCGTCCTGATAGTCGCGGCGCAGCTCCGACACGATGGTGCGGTGGATGTCACCCACGATGGACGCCAGGTTGATACCGCGGTCGCGGGCGCCGTCGAGGATGCGGTGCCGTGACGCCTCGTACCCACTCCACGGGTCCATCCCGACCTTCCGCTCGCCGTCGCTGATGCGGGCCAGGTCGGAGATCACCGTCTGGTGTGCGAGGAACTTCCACGTGACACCGGACCCGAAACCGTCGAGGATCCACTTCTCCTGCGCCGCTCCGGTGATGGTGCGACTCGGGTCCGCGGTCTCCGCGTTCTGCGCGTGTTCGCCGTCGCCGTTGGCCTGATCGCTGCGGTACTGCCGGGTGTCGAGCACCGAGAAGTCCACCAGGTCACCGAAACTGAAGCGGCGGTACGCCGTCAGATCCGGTCCCGTCGGTCGCTGGGCCATCCGCACGGGAGTGTTCTCCCACCACGCCTTGAACGCATCGGCGCGGCGCAGGAGGAACAACCGCGGATCACCCGCAGGATCGCCGGGAGCGGCGGTGCCGGCATCCTGGCTGATCGCCCCGGCCCAGTTGTTGTCCACCTCGTGATCGTCGAAGGTGGTGATCCACGGCGCCGCTGCGTGCGCCGACGCCAGGTCGGGATCCGACTTGTACAACGCGTACCGATCGCGATAGTCGTTCAGTGCCAGCGTCTCTCGTCCCGCGGACTCGGGCCGTGGCTGCGACGCGCGGGCGCCTGTACCTTCGATCGCGTACTCGTAGATGTAGTCGCCGAGGAAGAACACGACGTCCGGGTCACTCGCCGCGAGATCGGCATAGGCGCCGTAGAACCCGTCCTCCCACTTCTGGCACGACGCCCACGCGAACGACAGTGACGCAAGGGGTGATCCCGGTGCGGGCGCCGTCCTCGTCCGTCCGACGGTGCTCACGTGCGGACCGACCATGAAGCGGTAGAAGTACTCTCGCGCCGGAGCCAGACCCCGCACGTCCACGTGCACCGACCAGCCGTCCGCATCGGATGCCAGTTCGATGCCCTGGCTCACCGTCCGCCCGAACCGTTCGTCCTCGGCGATCTCCCACCGCACCGGCACCACACCCGGCCGCATACCGCCGACCGGAGCGAGTGGGTCGACCGCGAGACGAGTCCACAGCACCACCGAGTCCGGAAGCGGATCGCCCGACGCGACGCCGAGGCGGAACGGGTAGTCGGCCGGGGTGCCGCGTTGCGGCTGCGCGTGCGCCGTCGCGCTCGACAGTTCCGGTGTCATCGCGAGCGCACCGACCAGTGCGGTCCACGTGAGGAACGAACGACGCGTGGTGCCGGCACGCAGAGAACGATCGGCACCGATGACGAGATCACGACGGCTCATGGACCGAACGGTGCCCCTCGAAAGGAAACTCCGTGTGGATCGGAGACGACGCGCGCGAGGACTCGCGCTGAAGCCACCCGAATCGGGTACGCAGTCGACATGGACGACAAGCGAGAGATGGGCAGACGCGACGTCGAGAAGCGGTGGCGCGATCCGCGCGCGATCCGGCACGCGGCCACGTACGACGGGGCAGTGATCGGCATCGCTGCCGTCGCGGTGGCCGTGTTTCTCGCAGCGGGCGCGTCCAGCGTCGCGATCGCTGCGCTCGTACCCGGTGTCTGTCTGCTCGGTGGGATCGGCGCACTGTGGATCGGCTACCGCTCCTACCGCCACGGCGGGACGTGGCCCGTCTGGCAGGGCGCCGCCTGGCTGCTGTTCGCGCTGATGCTGGTGAGCTTGTCCCTCCCGACCCTCGCTCTGCGCTGAGCCGGGAGGGAACGGATCACGCCTGCACGACGGTGATGACGTTGCCGTCGGGATCCTTCAGCATGAACATCGGCGGCACGTTCGGATCGTCGTCGCCGCCGAGCGGTTCCATCTCGAACCCGTCGAAGGCACTCAGGCGAGCGTGCTCCGCGCGGACGTCCGACGTCTCCACCCCGATGGACGAGCCGCCCGGCGTGTCGTACATCGGCGGGTTCAGCGCGAGGCGCGCCGTGGACCCCGGCGGCGCCACCTCGAGCCAGCGGTACTCCTCGTTCGGCCCGAAGCGGGTGTCACCGCGCACCTCGAACCCGAGCACGCGGGTGTAGAAGTCGAGGGCCTTGTCCTGATCGGCAACGGTGAACATGGCCACGCCGATGTTCGTGATGGTGCTGGGAGTCTCGGTCATACAGATGCCGACTCCGCGGTGGCCCGGAACTCATCGCGGTGACCTGGCGGTGCGGTGCGCCAGGCCCGGCGCCGCGCGCAGCGCCCGGTGCTGCGCGCACCCCACAGCCTGCGCAGAACCCCGCGCGGTGCGCCCGGCACGACGCGCACCAGAGATCCGGGGCGCCGGACCGTCGGCAACCCGCCGGACCTTCCGCGCGCAGCGCCCGGTGCTGCGCGCACCCCACAGCCTGCGCAGAACCCCGCGCGGTGCGCCCGGCACGACGCGCACCAGAGATCCGGGGCGCCGGACCGTCGGCAACCCGCCGGACCTTCCGCGCGCAGCGCCCGGTGCTGCGCGCACCCCACAGCCTGCGCAGAACCCCGCGCGGTGCGCCCGGCAGCCCCAACCGGCCGGCGCGGTGCGCCCGGCAGCCCCAACCGGCCGGCACGGTGCGCCCGGCACGATCAGCACCCGGCACCCGGCACCCCCGAACACAGAACAGCCCCGCACCCCACCGAAGTGGAGTGCGGGGCTGGACTTGTCTGTCGCGCTACCGGCTAGCGGTAGTCGCCGGAGAAACCGTAGTCGTCGAGCGGCACTGCAGCACCAGTGTTCTGGCCGAAGCCGTCCGCGCTGTAGTACTGATCGTCGTACGACGGCACCGCGTAGGCCGCGGCACGTGCTTCCTCGGTGGGCTGAACCGTGATGTTCCGGTACCGGTTGATGCCGGTGCCGGCGGGGATCAGCTTTCCGATGATCACGTTCTCCTTGAGACCGATGAGCTTGTCCGAGCGGCAGTTGATCGCCGCGTCGGTCAGCACTCGGGTGGTCTCCTGGAACGACGCCGCGGACAGCCACGAGTCGGTCGCCAGCGATGCCTTGGTGATACCCATCAGCACCGGACGTCCGGCGGCGGGCTCGCCACCCTCGGACACGACGCGACGGTTGCTCGACTCGAACTCACTGCGCTCGGTCAGCGATCCGGGCAAGAACTCCGTGGAGCCCGAATCGATGATGGTCACGCGGCGGAGCATCTGACGAACGATCGTCTCGATGTGCTTGTCGTGGATGGACACACCCTGGCTGCGGTACACCTCCTGGACCTCGTTGACGAGGTGGATCTGCACCTGACGCGGGCCCATGACTCGCAGGACCTCGTGGGGATCGGCAGCACCTTCCATGAGCTGCTGGCCGACCTCGACGTGGTCACCGTCCGACAACAGACGCTCCGTGCCGTCGTCGTGCTTGAAGACACGCAGACGCTGACGCTTGGAGAGCTTGTCGTAGACGACCTCTTCGCCGCCGTCGTCCGGGACGATGGTGATCTTGTAGAAACGGTCACCGTCCTCGAGCTGGATGCGACCCGAGACGTCCGCGATGGGCGCCTTGCCCTTGGGCACACGAGCTTCGAAGAGCTCCTGCACTCGGGGCAGACCACCGGTGATGTCGTCGCCGGCCACACCACCCTGGTGGAAGGTACGCATCGTGAGCTGCGTGCCGGGCTCACCGATCGACTGTGCCGCGACGATACCGACGGCCTCGCCGATGTCGACGAGCTTGCCGGTGGCCATGGAACGGCCGTAGCAGGTGGCGCAGACGCCGGTTCCGGTGGTGCAGGTGAGCACCGAACGGACCTTGACCGACGTGATGCCCGCTGCGAGCAGCGCGTCGATGGCCGGGTCGCCCAGGTCGTGTCCACGCTCGACGATGACGTTGCCGTCGGCGTCGACCGCGTCGGCGGCCAGGGTGCGGGCGTACGTCGAGGTCTCGACGTGCGCGTCGCGGATCATCGAGCCGTCGGCCAGCTTCTCCGCGATCACCGTGGTGATGCCGCGCTCGGTGCCACAGTCGGTCTCCCGAACGATGACGTCCTGCGAGACGTCGACCAGACGACGCGTCAGGTAGCCCGAGTCGGCGGTACGAAGCGCCGTGTCGGCCAGACCCTTACGAGCACCGTGCGTGTTGATGAAGTACTCCAGGACCGTCAGGCCCTCCTTGAAGGAGGACTTGATCGGGCGCGGGATGAACTCACCCTTCGGGTTGGTCACCAGACCCTTCATGCCGGCGAGCGACCGCACCTGCGTCATGTTTCCGGCTGCGCCGGACTTCACGATCATCGGGATCGGGTTCTCGTCGGGGAAGTGGGCCTCCATGGCCTTACCGACCTGCTCGGTGGCTTCCTGCCAGATCTTGACCAGGGCCGAGTTGCGCTCGGTCCGGTCGAGAGCGCCACGCTGGTACTGCTTCTCCAGGCGGTCGGCCTGAGCCTCGAACTCCTCGAGGATCTGCGGCTTCTCCGGCGGCACGAGGACGTCGGAGATGGAGATCGTGACACCCGAACGCGTGGCCCAGTAGAAGCCGGCGTCCTTGAGCTTGTCGACGGTCTGCGCGACCACGATCATCGGGTACCGCTCGGCGAGATCGTTGATGATCGTCGCCTGGCGCTTCTTCGGCATCTGCTCGTTGACGAACGGGTAGTTCGTCGGGAGCAGCTCGTTGAAGAGCACGCGGCCCAGCGTCGTCTCGGCGGTCCAGGCATCGCCCGGGGTCCAGCCGTCGGGGAACAGCTCCGCCTCGATCTCGCGCGACGGACGCTGCTGCGTCAGACGCACCTTGATCTGCGACTGCACGGTCAGGACGCCGCGATCGACGGCCATCTGCGCCTCGGCCGGGCTGGCGTAGATGCCCAGCTCCGCCGAGTCGGACGTCGAGGCCTGGAACTCGCCCAGTGCCTTGTCGTCGAGACGCGTCAGGTGGAACAGACCCGTCACCATGTCCAGACGCGGCATGGCGAGCGGTCGGCCCGATGCCGGCGACAGGATGTTGTTCGACGACAGCATCAGGATGCGCGCCTCGGCCTGCGCCTCGGCGGACAGCGGCAGGTGGACTGCCATCTGGTCACCGTCGAAGTCGGCGTTGAACGCCTCGCACACGAGGGGGTGCAGCTGGATGGCCTTGCCCTCGACCAGCTGCGGCTCGAATGCCTGGATGCCCAGACGGTGCAGCGTCGGTGCGCGGTTCAGCAGCACGGGGTGCTCGGCGATGACCTCTTCGAGGACGTCCCACACCTGTGCGCGCTGACGCTCGACCATGCGCTTGGCCGACTTGATGTTCTGCGCGTGGTTGAGATCCACCAGACGCTTCATCACGAACGGCTTGAACAGCTCGAGTGCCATGAGCTTCGGCAGACCGCACTGGTGCAGCTTGAGCTGCGGTCCGACGACGATGACCGAACGGCCCGAGTAGTCGACGCGCTTGCCGAGCAGGTTCTGACGGAAACGACCCTGCTTGCCCTTGAGCAGATCGGACAGCGACTTGAGCGGGCGGTTGCCCGGTCCGGTGACCGGACGGCCACGACGACCGTTGTCGAACAGGGCGTCGACCGACTCCTGCAGCATCCGCTTCTCGTTGTTGACGATGATCTCGGGAGCACCGAGGTCGATCAGTCGCTTGAGGCGGTTGTTGCGGTTGATGACGCGGCGGTACAGATCGTTGAGGTCGGACGTCGCGAAACGTCCACCGTCGAGCTGCACCATCGGACGCAGCTCCGGCGGGATCACCGGCACGGCGTCGAGCACCATGCCCATGGGCGAGTTGCCCGTGGACTGGAACGCGGCGACGACCTTGAGACGCTTCAGCGCACGGAGCTTCTTCTGGCCCTTGCCACTGCGGATGGTCTCGCGCAGGCTCTCGGCCTCGGCCTCGATGTCGAAGGTCTCCATGAGCTTCTGGATGGACTCCGCGCCCATCGCACCCGTGAAGTACTCGCCGTAGCGGTCGATCAGCTCGCGGTAGATGAGCTCGTCGACGATGAGCTGCTTCTTGGCCAGCTTGGTGAAGGTGGTCCAGATCTCCTCGAGACGATCCAGCTCACGCTGCGCGCGGTCACGGAGCTGACGCATCTCGCGCTCGCCACCGTCCTTGACCTTGCGACGGACGTCGGACTTGGCGCCCTCCGCCTCGAGCTCGGCGATGTCGGCCTCGAGCTTCTGCGCACGGGCCTCGAGGTCGGCGTCACGCTGATCGGCGACAGCCTTCTTCTCGACCTCCATCTCGGCCTCGAGAGTGGAGAGCTCGTTGTGGCGCAGCTCGTCGTCGACCGACGTGATGACGTAGGCGGCGAAGTAGATGATCTTCTCGAGATCCTTCGGCGCCAGGTCCAGCAGGTAGCCGAGGCGCGACGGAACACCCTTGAAGTACCAGATGTGCGTGACCGGTGCGGCCAGCTCGATGTGTCCCATGCGCTCACGACGCACCTTGGCGCGAGTCACCTCGACGCCACAGCGCTCACAGATGATGCCCTTGAAGCGCACGCGCTTGTACTTGCCGCAGTAGCACTCCCAGTCGCGAGTAGGTCCGAAGATCTTCTCGCAGAACAGGCCGTCCTTCTCGGGCTTGAGAGTGCGGTAGTTGATGGTCTCCGGCTTCTTGACCTCGCCGTAGGACCAATTGCGGATGTCGTCCGCGGTCGCGAGACCGATGCGGAGTTCATCGAAGAAGTTGACGTCCAGCACGTCGTACTTCCTTTCCCCTTCTCAGGGATAGTTTTCTGCTGCTACGAGTGATCGGGGGTGGGCCGGCGCGAGTCCCCTCGCGCCGGCCTGTCACCGATTACTGCGCGAGATCGTCGACGGTCGCGGACTCGTTGCGGGAGAGATTGATTCCCAGGTTGGCCGCGGCACGCTCGAGATCCTCGTCGTCGCCGTCCGCCATCGTGATGGCCGCGCCGTCCGAGGACAGCACCTCCACGTTGAGGCACAGCGACTGGAGCTCCTTGAGGAGCACCTTGAAGGACTCGGGGATACCGGGCTCCGGGATGTTCTCGCCCTTGACGATGGCCTCGTAGACCTTCACGCGGCCGACCACGTCGTCGGACTTGATGGTGAGGAGCTCCTGCAGCGTGTACGCAGCGCCGTAGGCCTGCATGGCCCAGCACTCCATCTCGCCGAAGCGCTGTCCACCGAACTGCGCCTTACCACCGAGGGGCTGCTGCGTGATCATCGAGTACGGACCGGTCGAACGAGCGTGGATCTTGTCGTCGACGAGGTGGTGCAGCTTGATGATGTACATGTAGCCCACGGAGACCGGGTACGGGAACGGCTCGCCGGAACGGCCGTCGAACAGGGTGGCCTTTCCGTCCGCGCCGACCATGCGCTCGCCGTCGCGGTTCGGGATCGTGCTCGCCAGCAGGCCGGTGAGCTCGTCCTCCTTCGCACCGTCGAACACCGGGGTGGCGATGTTGGTGTCCGCCTCGGCGGCCAGCATCTCCTCGGGCAGCGTCGCGGCCCAGTCGGGTCGGACTCCGTCCGCGGCCACCTGAATGTTCCATCCGGTCTTGCCGATCCAGCCGAGGTGAGTCTCGAGGATCTGACCGATGTTCATACGACGTGGGACGCCGTGCGTGTTCAGGATGATGTCGACCGGGGTGCCGTCGGACAGGAACGGCATGTCCTCCTGGGGGAGGATCTTGCCGATGACGCCCTTGTTGCCGTGGCGGCCGGCGAGCTTGTCGCCGTCCTGGATCTTGCGCTTCTGGGCCACGTAGACGCGGACCAGCTCGTTCACGCCGGGAGGCAGATCGTCGTCGTCCTCGCGCGAGAACACGCGAATGCCGATGACCTTTCCGTTCTCGCCGTGCGGAACCTTCAGAGACGTGTCGCGGACCTCGCGGGCCTTCTCGCCGAAGATGGCGCGCAGCAGGCGCTCCTCCGGGGTCAGCTCGGTCTCGCCCTTCGGCGTGACCTTTCCGACCAGGACGTCGCCGTCACGAACCTCGGCACCGATACGGATGATGCCGCGCTCGTCGAGATCGGCGAGGACCTCGTCCGAGACGTTCGGGATGTCACGGGTGATCTCCTCGGCACCGAGCTTGGTGTCGCGGGCATCGATCTCGTGCTCCTCGATGTGGATCGAGGTCAGGACGTCCTCTTCCACGAGGCGCTGCGACAGGATGATCGCGTCCTCGTAGTTGTGGCCCTCCCACGGCATGATCGCGACGAGCAGGTTCTTGCCCAGCGCCATCTCACCGTTCTCGGTGCAGGGACCGTCGGCCAGGACCTGGCCGGCCTCGACCCGTGCGCCCTCGTCCACGATCGGACGCTGGTTGGCACAGGTGCCCTGGTTCGAGCGCGCGAACTTGCGCATCCGGTAGGTGTTGCGAGTGCCGTCGTCCGCCATCACGGTGACGTAGTCGGCGGACACCTCCTCGATGACACCGGACTTCTCGTTGACGATGACGTCGCCGGCATCGACAGCGGCACGCAGCTCCATGCCGGTTCCGACGAGCGGAGCCTCGCTGCGCACCAGCGGCACGGCCTGACGCTGCATGTTCGCGCCCATCAGAGCGCGGTTGGCGTCGTCGTGCTCGAGGAACGGGATCATCGCCGTGGCGACCGAGACCATCTGCCGAGGCGAGACGTCCATGTAGTCGACGTCCATCGACGAGACGAATTCGACCTCTCCACCCTTACGACGGACGAGGATCTTCTCGTCGACGAAGCGACCCGAGGTGTCGATGGACGAGTTGGCCTGCGCCACGACGTGGCGGTCCTCCTCGTCGGCGGTCAGGTAGTCGACGTCGTCGGTGACCTGTCCCTCGACGACCTTGCGGTACGGCGTCTCGATGAAACCGAACGGGTTCACACGGGCGTACACCGAGAGCGATCCGATCAGGCCGATGTTCGGGCCTTCCGGGGTCTCGATGGGGCACATGCGGCCGTAGTGCGACGGGTGGACGTCGCGGACCTCGAGGCCGGCGCGCTCACGCGACAGACCGCCGGGGCCCAGCGCCGACAGGCGACGCTTGTGCGTCAGACCCGACAGCGGGTTGTTCTGGTCCATGAACTGCGACAGCTGCGAGGTTCCGAAGAACTCCTTGATGGCAGCGACCACGGGACGGATGTTGATCAGGGTCTGCGGCGTGATGGCCTCGACGTCCTGGGTGGTCATCCGCTCGCGGACCACACGCTCCATGCGGGACAGGCCCACGCGGATCTGGTTCTGGATCAGCTCGCCGACCGTGCGGAGACGACGGTTGCCGAAGTGGTCGATGTCGTCGACCTCCACGGGAACCTCGACGCCGTCGGGTGCCGTCATCGACTTCTCGCCCGCGTGCAGACGCACGAGGTACTCGATGGTGGCGACGATGTCCTCTTCGGTCAGCGTCGACGCCTCGATGGGCAGACCCGAGTTCAGGCCCAGCTTCTTGTTGATCTTGTAGCGACCCACGCGTGCGAGGTCGTAGCGCTTCTCCTTGAAGAACAGGTTCTCCAGCAGGGTCTGCGCGCTCTCCTTCGTGGGCGGCTCGCCCGGGCGGAGCTTGCGGTAGATGTCGAGCAGCGCCTCGTCGGTGCCGGCCGTGTTGTCCTTCTCCAGCGTGGCCATGAGGATCTCCGAGAAGCCGAAGCGCTCGGTGATCTGCTCGGTGGTCCAGCCGAGTGCCTTGAGGAGCACGGTGACGGGCTGACGACGCTTGCGGTCGATGCGGACACCGACGGTGTCGCGCTTGTCGACGTCGAACTCGAGCCAGGCGCCGCGGCCGGGGATGACCTTGACGCTGTGCAGATCCTTCTCGGTGGTCTTGTCGACGGCGTGGTCGAAGTAGACACCCGGGGAACGCACGAGCTGCGAGACGACGACGCGCTCGGTGCCGTTGATGATGAACGTGCCCTTGTCGGTCATCATCGGGAAGTCACCCATGAAGACCGTCTGGCTCTTGATCTCACCGGTGTTGTTGTTGATGAACTCCGCGGTGACGAACAACGGCGCCGCGTAGGTCATGTCCTTGTCCTTGCACTCGTCGATCGAGGCCTTGACCTCGTCGAAGCGCGGATCGGAGAAGGAGAGGGACATCGAGCCGGAGAAGTCCTCGATCGGAGAGAGCTCCGTCAGGATGTCCTCGAGACCGCCGCTGCGACTGCTGTCGCCACGTGCTTCCGCACGTGCGCGCCACTCCGGCGTGCCGACGAGCCACTCGAACGAATCGGTCTGAAGATCGAGCAACCCCGGTACTTCGAGGGGTTCGCGAATCTTCGCGAACGACACCCTCTTCGGGGCTCCGGGAGTTCCGGCGTTTTCCTTGGACTGGGTGGAGACTGCCAAGATGCGTCCTTCCAGCACCTCACGCGGGCCGCTTCGTGCACTGCGCGACCGTCGCTAATCTGCTTCTTTGTGTGGGAACTTCGCTGGTCACTACCCGTACGAAGTCCTCGCTCAGCAGAGATCGACACACGTGTCGATTCAGGCAAAGTCTGGAAGTGGACAGGAGGCACCCAGCGCAACGTCCAAAAGTACCCCAATGCGGCGGATATGGCAACCGCGTCCGCGCGGGGAGCGCGCTCGGCCCGGAGACTGCACGGGCCGTGATCCACGAACTGCCGAGCGCCCCTGCCCGTCGATCCTGACGCCCGGTGCCTCCATTTGCTCCGGCGTCGATCTCGATCATGGCAGCGGGGTCGCACCCGCGTTCGATGAATCCGGTAATCAGAGTGGACTCCCGAAGCCCTCGCGTCAAGAGCGAGAGCGGCGTTTCGTCCCCCGAATCCGCTCGACGCGGGCGATCAGCGGTTGTCGATGGTCGCGAGCAGCCACTTTCCGTCGACACGTTCCATGGTCACCGAGACCGGCGTCTGCACCGTTCCCTGGTCGACCGTGTCCTGCGTCGCGGCGATGTCCATGCTGGCCAGCAGCTCGGCCCGGTCACCGTCGAGCAGTGACACCCCGATGTCGGTGACCGTGGCCGTCGTGGTGGTCTGCGTCTGGATGACGCCCTGCTTGGTCTGCTCCGCGGTGGAGTCGTACTCCCCGCGGCGCTCGTCGTTCAGCACCGCGCGAGCGGCCGCCTGATCCTGGTCGATGGTGTCGAACTTGTAGCTGAACACCGTCTGCAGGGCGTCGCGCCCGGCCGACGTGACCTCGAGTGTGGCCGGAGTGTCGACCCATGCCTGGTTGCTCACCTCGGACGTACCGGGGCGCACCACGGCGAGGAGCGCGATCACGGCGAACACCACGGCGAGTGCGGCGAGCAGCATCGTGCGGGGAGTCCACCAGGCCGTGCGGCCGGCGGGGGCGCCGTCGTCCGCCTCGGTCGTCTCGGTCGTCTCGTCCACGACCGAGTCCGTGGCCGCGCTGTCGACCGCAGCGGTGTCGGCCGACGACTTCGACAGGTCGACGGTCGAGGCCGCGCCGGTGGACGTGCTCGTGTTCTCGTTCTCGATCGCGTCGCCGCCCGCGGGGGGCGCCGTGGAGCGTCCGGCGACCTTGGGTCGGCGAACGCTGCCGGCGGGGACACGGGGAGCGCCTGTGGGGGGTCTACGGCGTGCGGGGGGCATAGAGAGAACTCCTGGCTGGTGCGAGGCGAGCGGGACGGACGGCGTGACAGCGAGGTGTCACTGACCGCCGTCGGTCGGTGCGGGAGCGGGATCGACGGGCGCGGCGGGATCGACCGGAGCTGCGGGGTCGACCGGGGCTGCGGGGTCGACCGGGGCTGCGGGATCGGTGGCGGCGGGATCGGTGGGTGCAGCGGGATCGCCCGTCGCAACGGGTGCGCCCGGGACCTCGAGGGGGATGCGCTGCCCGATGGGCTGGATTCGCGTGGCCTTCCACGTGCCGTCCACGTCCTGCAGTTCGAGACGCAGGGTGCTCTGGTACCGCTCGTTGCCGTCCGGCTTGGTGGTGTCGGTGGTGAGGACCACGAGCGACTGCGCGGTGCCGTCGTCGGAACTGAACCCGACGAGCGACGCGTGCTGCACCGCCGCGGTGGTGACCACACCGGTCTCCGCGAACTGCTGGCGGAACTGATCCTTGGTGTCGTTCAGACCGTTGGTGAGCTCGTCACCGGTGATGGAGGACTCGATGTCGGCGAACGTCTTGTCCAGATCGTTCGAGTCGACGGAGTTCAGATTGATCGCCGCCTGCCGGGCGCCGGCGAGGGCGTCGTCCCGCAGGGAGGCGTCCGAGGACTCCTGGTACGCGAGGAACCAGAAGATGCTCAGCACGACGGCCGCGATCAACGTGATCGCGGCGGCCGCGGCAGTCACCGCCGTGGCGACCGGAGACGTGCGCGGCGCCGGTGCGGGCGTGGACTCGGACGTCCCGTCACCGGTGTCGGCGCCGTCGAGGTCCGGGTCGGAAGGAGAGGTGGTTGGCGTCACAGCAGACACCCTACTTGAGGGTAACTTCTCGCTGCCATCACCGCGCACCTCTCCTCACCCGACTCGACGGTCAGGGGCGGACCGTCACACCGAGCAGTGCGGCCAGCTGCGTCGCGATCGGGTTCAGATCGAGGGGGTCCGGCGCGACCTTGGGCTTGTCGTCCCACGGCTGCACCGTCTGCGGATCGGCGAAGCGCACGCTGTTGGCGCCGCGCACTCCCGTCAGGGATCCCTGCGGCACAGTGCAGTTCGCGTCGAGGTTCAACGGGAAGTCTTGCTGCGTCGGATCGAAGTCGGGATTCTTGGCGTACTCCGCGTCGAGGATCGCCTGCGTGCCCTCGTAACCCTGGGTGCACGACGGCGGGTTGTTCACCTCGAGCGCGATGCCGAAGTGAATGGTGCCGTCACCCGGACTCGCCGAGTTCGCTCCCTGCGCCAGGGCCGGGAGGAACTGGAGCAGCGGACGCAGTGCGAACGTGCGGGGGCTCAGTGCACTGGTCACACCCGCGAGGTTCGTCAGGTTGGTCGTCAGACCCGGGCCGGCCTGGTCGACGAGCGCGCCGACCTGGTCGCTGGCGGGAAGCCCGTTGTCGATCAGTCGTCGGATGTCCGGATCGCTCGACCGCAACTGCGCGGTGACCAGATCCAGATCCGAGCTGAACTGCTGAATGGACGACGACTGCTCGGACTGGGTGTCCAGCACGACGCGGCTGTCGCGGATCAGCGTGAGGGTCTGCGGCAGGTTGGCGAGACCGTCCTCGGAGAAGCTGTCGAGCGAGGTGACGAGCTGCTGCAGTGAGTCACCCGTGCCGGCGAAGCCGGTACCGAGCTCGGTCACCACGGTGTGCAGATCGTCGACCGGCACGGAGTCCGCGAGCGTCTTGACGTTCTTGAGCAGGCTCTCCACCGGCGTCGGGATGGACGTGTCGTCCTGCAGGATGACGTCGCCGTCCTGCAGGAAGGGGCCCTGATCGGTGCGCGGCTGCAGATCGACGTACTGCTCACCGATGGCGGAGCGGTTGGCCACCACGGCGATGGTGTCGGCCGGGACGTCGGGAGCGCTCTTCTCGAGCTTCAGTTCGACGTCGACGCCCTGCTCGGTCAGCTTCAGCTCACCGACGCGCCCTACGGGAATGCCGCGGTACGTCACCTCGGCGTTGCTGAAGATGCCGCCGGAATCGGCGAACTGACCGGTGACCGTGTACTGGCCGAAACCGAACAGCTGGTCGACGCGCACGTACTTGGCACCGACGTACACCAGGCCGAGCACGGCGATGACGACGAAGAGGATCAGCTGTGTGCTGACCAGCTTGGATCTCACTGTCCACCTTCGTTCTGAGGAACGATCCCGAACTGCTGCAGGATGCCGTCCAACGGGTTCGCCGACGGTGCGGCGGCGGGTACACCCGGCGCCGGGGTCGGCGACGGGATGATGGGCGGCAGAGGCAGCAGCGAGATGGTCGGGAAGGAGTTACGCGGGCCGTTGCCGTTGTAGTACGGGTTCGACGGATCGACCCGCGGCTTGGGATCGCCGTTGCGGGGCGCGCTGTAGATCGGGTTGCCCTGGCCGACGCCCAGCGCGGTGAGCTGGTTGCCGATCTGCAGATCCACACTGAGGAACAGATTCACCGCGTTGCCCTGGGTGATCTTCTCGACGCCGTCGGGGAACGGGAACGTGGGCACGAACGCGAGGTCCGTGATCAGCTCGTCGCCGTAGGTCGAGAGCTCCTGCAGGGTCGGGCGCAGTGCGCGCAGGTCGGCGATCAGATCGTCCTTCGACCGCTCGATGACGTCGGTTCCCACCTGCCCGAGGCGATCGAGCTGACCGAGAAGCTGTGTCAGCTGCGGACGCTGCTGTTCGAGCACCTCGGTGGCGACCGGCAGATCGACGAGGATCCGGTCGATCTTCTCGGTCTGCTGGTTGAGCGTGCCGGTGAGGACGTCGAGACCGTCGATCGCGCGCGTGATGTCGGCCTTCTGATCCTCGAGGCCGCCGATGAGCGAGTTGGCCTCCTCGAGCAGGTTCCGCACCCGGTCCTCGCGGCCGCCGAGCGCGGTGTTCAGCTCCTTGACGATCGGAGCGAGCTGCGCGACGCCTCCGCCGTTGAGCAACATCGACAGCGCGCCGAGCACCTGCTCGATGTCGGTGGCGTGGCGGGTCCGCTCGACGGGGATGGTGTCGCCCGAGGCGAGGCGCGCGGACGCAGCGTCGTCGGCCGGAACGCTGAGCTGGACGAACTTCTCGCCGAGCAGGTTGGTCTGCTGGACGGACGCCATGGCGTTGGCCGGCAGGTCCACGGACGAGTCGACCTCGACCTCGACGTCGGCGATCCACGAGTCGTTCGGCACGGAGACCGAGGTGACTCGGCCGACCTGGACACCGTCGACTTTGACGGTCGACTGCGGAACCAGGTCCAGCACGTCGTCGAACTGCAACGTCAACCGGATCGGATCCGACCCGACGTCGGCACCGCCGGGCAGCGGGATCCCGTAGATACCGCTGGATCCGCAGGCACTGAGCGTCACGGCGACGACGCAGGCACCGGAGGCGGCCATCAGGCCACGCGAGCGCACTCTCATCGTCACTCCCCTTCCGCAGGAATGTTCAGGCCCGGAAGCTGCAGGTCGTCGACCCGCGGCGATTCGACACCGGGCACGGTGCCGGGCTCGACGTTGCGCTGGATGTTGTCCGCGCTGAGCAACCCGAACGGCAGGACCAGCGTCGGCGTCTTCACACCGGCGACGGCCTGGTCGATGATCGCGCCGCAGTTGTCGACGATCGGCTGCATCTGACGGCCGAGCGCCTCGAACTGCGGATCGCCCGGGCGCAGCTTCTGCAGATCGATGAGACTGCAGAAGAACGTCTTCGGATCCTGGAACTCCTGGAAGATCAGGCGCGCGTCCAACGATCCGGACTCGGCGTTGTAGGAGTTCGCGACGTTCGCGACGGCCAGCGGCAGCAGCGTCAACGTGTCCGCCAGGTTCTGGCGGTTGTCGGCGAGCAACTGCGTGGTCGGAGCGAGGTCGTCGAGATCGTTGGACAGCTGGTCCCGGTTGTCCCGCACGAAGGTGGCGACGTCACCGAGCGTGACCGAGAGCTGGTTCAGCGCGAGGCCGAGGTTCTCCCGCTCCCCCGCCAGGAAGCTCGTCAGCGAGGACAGCTGATTGTTGAAGGCACGCACCTGCTGGTCGTTCGCCGACAGTGCACTGACGAACGTCTGCAGATTCTGGATCGTGCCGAACAGATCGCCGCGGTACGAGTCGAGCGTCTCGACGGCACCGGAGAGCTGGGTCAGCGAATCGTTCAGCGCCTCACCGTTTCCGGCCAGGTTCTGCGCGCCGGTGGTCACGAGGTCGGAGACGGCGCCGTTCTGGTTGGCGCCGTTCGGTCCGAGCGCGGCCGACAGCTCGTCGATGCTCTTGTACAGCTCGTCGACCTCGACGGGAGTGGCCGTGCGCTCGCGTGGGATCACGGCACCGGACTCCATCTTCTCGCCGCCGGTGTACGCCGGCGCGAGCTGGACGTAGCGGTCGGCGACGACGGACGGCGCGAGCTGGACGGCGCGGGCATCGGCGGGGATGTCGACGCCGCGATCGACGCGCATGTCGACCTGCACCTGATCGCCCAGGCCCTCGACCTTGGTGACGGTGCCGACCTTGACGCCGAGGACGCGAACCTCGGTGCCCTCGTACACGCCGACCGTCTTGTCGAAGTACGACGTGATGGTGGTGGTGCCGAGGCGGGTGAAGGCCCACCACAGCGCGAACACGACCAGCACCACGACAGCGACGACGGCAGCGATGATTCCCAGGTTGCGCTTGCTGAAGAAGCCGCCGTTCGACGGGGCTTCCTGGTCGGTGGATGCGGTCACTGGCCTGCTCCCGGACTACGGACGGGATCCACACCGAGGGTGCGAATCGGCTCACGGTATCCCGGAATGTCCGGGAGACCGGGCGGGAAGGTGTTGACGATGACCTGATCGAACCAGCGGCCGTTACCGACGATGTTGGTGTACAGCCGGACGAACGGCGAGTACAGCTTGATCGCCTCGGCGATGTTCTGGTTGTTGGTCTTCAGGGTGTCGATGACCTGACCCAGCGACTGGAGTGCGGGACCGATCTGTGCCTCGTTGTCGCGGATCAGACCGGTCAGCTGAGTGGACACCCGCTGCGTGCCGATGAGCAGCTGCGAGATGGACTGCTGCCGATTGTTCAACTCCTGCAACAGGACCGAGGCGTCACCGATCAGCTTGGTGAACTCCTGGTTGCGGTCGGCGAGGACCTGCGTCGTCTTGTCGGTCGCAGCGAAGAGCTTGCTCAGCTCGTCGTCACGGGAGGAGATGGTCTCGGACAACCGCGTGACACCGTCGAGCGATGCGCGGATGTTCTCCGGCGTCTCGGAGAACGCCTGCGACAGCGTCTCCATGCTCGTCGCGAGCTGCGTCGTGTCGATGTCGCCGGTGGTGCGGGCGGCGTCGGAGAACGCGTCGATGACGTCGTAGGGGGCCGTCGTGCGGTCGATCGGGATCGCGTCGCGCGGGTTCAGCCGCTCCTCGCCCTTGGGCTCGAGTGAGAGGAAATTCTGGCCGAGCAGCGTCTTGATCTGGATGGACGCGGACGTCTTGTCGCCGACCCACGCGTCACTGACCGTGAACTCGACCTTCACCTTGTCGCCGTCGAGGGCGACGTCGGTGACCTTGCCGACCTTCACGCCGGCGATCCGCACCTCGTTGCTGGCGCGCAGACCGGCCGCTTCGGAGAAGTTCGCGGTGTACTTCGATCCGGCACCGATGATCGGCAGCGAGTCGAGGAAGAACGCGGACAGCGTCGCCATCAGGATGATGAAGATGCCGAGGGCACCCAGCACCGCGGGCTTGCGTTTCGTCACGAGATACCTCCTGCGGCGCAACGCTTCGCGGAGTTGGTGTACAGCGGCTGATTGATGGTGGGCAGTCCTGTCGGGAGGTTGAGCTGCGGCGCGTAGCCCGGCCCGGCGACGATGTCGATGCCGCACAGGTAGAACTGGAACCACGAGCCGTAGCTGGCGACGCGGATCAGCTTCTCGAGCTTGACCGGGAAGTTCGACAGGATGTTGTCGAAGTCCTGCTGCCGATTGTTGATCTTGGTCGACAGTCCGTCGATCGACGAGATGGCCGACTGGATGGACGGACGGGTCGGCTCGAGCAGATCCGCTGTCGCGTCGGTCAGACCGGCCAGCGAGGTGACCGCCGAGCCGACGGTGTCACGATCCGCCGACAGCCCCGACACCAGCGCCTGGGTGTTCACGATCAACTGGTCGAGTTCCTTGTCGTGCTGGTTCACCGTGTCGAGGACCCCGTTGAGGTTGTCGATGACCGCCCCGATGACCTGATCCTTGTCCGCGACCGTGTTGGTCAGGCTCGCGGTGTCGCGCACCAGATCGCCGATGGTGCCCGACTCACCCTGGAAGACCTGGATGATCTCGTAGGACAGCTTGTTCACGTCGTCGGCCGTCAGCGTCTGGAACAGCGGACGGAAGCCGTTGAACAGTGTCGTCAGGTTCACCGCGGGGGACGTCCGATCGAGCGGGATGGTGGCTCCGCTGGTGATCTTCTCGCCCTGGTCGCCCGTGCCCTGCTCGAGCGCGATGTAGCGCTGCCCGATCAGGTTCCGGTAGCGGATGGTCGCGGTGGTGGAGGCCGGCAGCCATTCACGCTCGGTCAGCGCGAAGTCCACCTGAGCCAGGTCGCGCTCGTGGATCTCGATCTTCTCCACCTGGCCGACGCGCACACCGGCGATGCGCACCTCGTCGCCCTCGTTGAGCGAGGAGACGTCGGTGAAGATGGCCGAGAACTTGGTCTTGCCGGATCCGGCCCCGTTGGCGATGGTCAACGCCAGGGCGGCCGTCGCCAGAATGGTCACCACCGCGAAGACGATCAGCTTGATCAGCGGTGCCGCTAGGCCTCTCATCGCACACTCACTTCCGTGCCGCGGAGCGCCGGAGCGCCCACCAGGGTGGTCCACGCGGGAACCTGGTCCGGGGAGATGCCGGAGCCTCCGCCGTAGACCACGGCCAGCGTGTCCCGTTCGATGTCCGATCCGGCGTAGGCCGCCGGGACGGGCGACTGCAGCGGGTTGGGCAGTGCGCCGGGGTCGACCGCGGGGCCGGGGTTGCGCGACGGCACCTGGTAGGAGCCGTCGTTGACGCCGCTGCCCGGGTACTGCGGGAAGAACTTGCCGGGTGTGGTCACGTTCTCGAAGCACGACGGGCCACGGGTGTCGAACAGTCGCGGCTCGTCCTGGTTGGGGATGTAGCGCCCCTTGGGGTTGACGAAGTTGATCGACGCGCGGACGCCGGGGTACGCGTCGTCGACCGAGAGGATCTTCTTCGCCTCGTCGGCGACACGGACGAACTCGGTGAACGTGCAGCCGAACGACGGGGAGAACTCGGCGAGCAGTTCGAGCGCCTCGCGGGAGTCCGCCGCGATGGACACGATGGACTCGGCGTTGGTCTGCACCAGGTCGGCCAGCGAGCCCGACGACGCGGTGGCGCTCGCCAGGAGCGTGGTGACGTCGTTCTGCTTCTCCACCACCGTGTTCCCGGTGACGCGCAGGTTGTCGAGCGCGTCGATCAGATCCGGAGCGGCGGTCGAGTACGTCTCCGACAGGTCGGCGATGCCGACGAGATCCTGCTGGATGTTCGGCAGCTCGTCGTTCAGACCCGAGAAGATCTCCTCGAGCCGGTCGAGAGTCAGACCGAGCCGCTCGCCGTTGCCCTCGAGAGCCTGCGACAGCGCACCGAGCGTGTTGGCGAGATCCTGCGGCGGGATGGCGTCGAGGAGCGGGAGCAGCGAGTCGAGCAGCTGCCCGACCTCGACCGCGTTGCCGCTGGTGTCCTGACGGATCACCGCGCCCTCGGCGAGAGGGCTGGCGCCGGCGGAGTTCTCGGGGATCTGGAGCGCGACGTAGCGCTCGCCGAAGAGCGTCTTCGGCAGCAACCGGGCGGTGACGTTGGAGGGGATGGTGCCCACGAGACCGGGATCGAGTGCCAGCTCGGACGTGACCTCACCGTTCTCGGTGGTGGCGGACCGCACCTCGCCGACGATCATCCCGCGCGCCTTCACGTCCGCGTTGGCGGGCAGCGCGTTGCCGACGGTGTCGGTGATCAGGTCGACCATGACGACGTCCTTGAACGTCTTGTTGAAGGTCGTGATGCTCCAGGCGACGAAGAGAACGACGACGAGCAGGAATCCGATTCCGAGGAGGCGACGACGTGTCGCCGACGGAGCGTGGTTCATCCGGCGACCCTCACCGTCGTCGTGGTGCCCCAGATGGCGAGGCTCAGGAAGAAGTTCAGCACCGCGACCGTGACCAGTGCGGCGCGCACGGCACGACCGACGGCCACGCCGACGCCGGCGGGTCCGCCCGACGCGGTGTAGCCGTAGTAGCAGTGGATCATGATGAGCACGAAGGCGAAGACCAGCACCTTGGCGAAGGAGTAGAGCACGTCCTCCGGGGGCAGGAAGAGCGTGAAGTAATGGTCGTACGAGCCCGGTGACTGACCGTTGAAGACGGTGCTCACCAAGCGGGACGCGAGATAGGCGGACAGCAGGCCGACGATGTACAGCGGAATGACGGCGATGAATCCGGCGATCATGCGCGTCGACACCAGGAACGGCACGGACGGAACGGCCATGACCTCGAGTGCGTCGATCTCCTCGGAGATGCGCATGGCGCCGAGCTGGGCGGTGAAGCCGCAGCCGACGGTCGCGGACAGCGCGAGGGACGCCACGATGGGCGCGATCTCACGGGTGTTCACGTACGCCGACAGGAAGCCCGTCAGCACCTGGCTGCCGAGCTGTTCGAGCGCCGCGAAGCCCTGCAGACCGACGACGACACCGGTGAACCCGGACATCATCAGGATGACGCCGATGGTGCCGCCGATGACGGCGAGAGCGCCGGAACCGAACGTCACCTCCGCGAGCAGGCGGAGGGTCTCCTTCTTGTAGTGCACGGCCGTCTTCGGGATCCACCCGATCGCGCGTCCGTAGAACGACATCTGTTCACCGGCACGGTCCAGCACACCGAGCGGAGCCGAGGCCGCGCTACGGAGCCGGAGCAGGGTGCGGTCTCCACGACCACGAGCGATGGTCATCGCTCACCCTCCCTTCGCAGGGACGACCTGCAGGTAGACCAACGTCATGATCAGGTTGGCGAAGAACAGGATCAGGAACGTGATGACGACGGTCTGGTTCACCGCTTCACCCACGCCCTTCGGACCGGGATTGGGATGCAGCCCCTTGTAGGACGCGATGACGCCGGCGATGAGACCGAACACGACGGCCTTGAGCTCACCGACCCACAGGTCGGGCAGCTGCGCCAACGTGGAGAACGACGCCAGGTACGCGCCGGGCGTTCCGTCCTGCAGGATCACATTGAAGAAGTAACCGCCGGCGATGCCGATGACGGACACCAGGCCGTTGAGCAGCAGCGCGACGAGAATCATCGCGAGCACGCGGGGAACGACCAGGCGCTGCACCGGATCGATGCCGAGCACCCGCATGGCGTCGATCTCCTCGCGGATGGTGCGTGAACCGAGGTCGGCCGTCACGGCCGATCCCGCCGCACCCGCGATGAGCAACGCCACCACGATGGGACTGCCCTGCTGGACCACCGCCAGCACGCTGGCGGCACCGGTGAAGGACTCGGCGCCGAGCTGCTTGATCAGCGACCCGGTCTGCAGGGAGACCACCGCGCCGAACGGAATGGCGACCAGCGCGGTCGGAAGAATGGTGACGCTGGCGATGAACCAGGCCTGTTCGATGAATTCGCGGAATTGGAAGGGGCGCCGGAAGGTGTTGCGCGCGACATCGACCAGAAGTTCGACGATGTTTCCTGCCTGGGCCAGCGCTGCAGTGCCCGACTTGAGAATCGGGTTCTTCGTTTTAGCCATTGTTTTCGGTCAGCCCCGCGAGCCACTGGAAGGAAAACCGTCGTTCCGGTCCTGGCCGGGCTCACTCCACCCCTGGTTGCTGTAGCCCTGATTCTGGTCGTACGTCTGACCCTGGTCGTAGCTCTGGCCCTGGTCGTAGCTCTGGTTGCCGTAGGCCGGCTGCTGGTCGTGGCCCGACTGCTGACCGTACGACTCCTGGTAGCCCTGCTGAGCACCCGCGTACGCCGGCTCCGCCTGACGGCCGTCCTGGCCGTCCGCCTCGTCGAGGCTCTGCTGGATGGCGTGCTGTGCGTGCTCGGGCAGCGTGTGCATGATGCTGCGCACCCGGTCGCGACGACGATCCACGGCCTGACGACGCGGCATGCCGGGCGTGGGATCCATCTGCGGCATGATGCCCTCCACGTCCTCGACACCGCCGAGGTTGTGGCCGGCATCGGAGAGGGCCTGCTCCTGGCGCATCTGCGCCTCGTCCTTCTCCTCGCTCATGCCGATCGGCCCGATCATCGTGCCGTTCAGGAACTGCTTCACGGCGGGCTCGTCGGAGGTGAGCAGCACCTCGCGCGGACCGAACATGACGAGGTTCTTCCGGAACAGCATGCCGATGTTGTCCGGCACCGTGCGCGCGAGATTGATGTTGTGCGTGACGATCAGCATCGTCGCGTCGATCTGGGCGTTGATGTTGAGCAGCAGCTGGCTGATGTAGGTGGTGCGCACCGGGTCGAGGCCCGAGTCGGGCTCGTCCACCAGGATGATCTCGGGGTCGAGGACGAGCGCACGCGCCAGACCGGCACGCTTGCGCATACCGCCCGAGATCTCGCCGGGGAGCTTGTTCTCGGCACCGGTCAGACCGACCAGCTCGAGCTTCTCCATGACGATGCTGCGGATCTCGTCCTCCTTCTTCTTCGTGTGCTCACGAAGCGGGAAGGCGGTGTTGTCGTACAGGTTCATGGAGCCGAAGAGGGCGCCGTCCTGGAAGAGCACGCCGAACAACTTGCGGATCTCGTAGAGCTCCTTGGACGAGCACTCCATGATGTCCGTGCCGTCGACGATGATCGAACCCTCCTCCGGTCGGAGAAGGCCGATGAGCGACTTGAGGAAGACGGACTTACCGGTACCGGACGGCCCCAGGAGAGCACTGACCTCACCCTTCGGGAGCGTCAACGTGACGTCCTGCCAGATCTTCTGCACACCGAACGACTTGGTCAATCCCTCGACCGAAACCTCGACACCCATGTGGATCCCTCCCACTGCTCGTCGCACACGACGCGAACGCGTCGACACCTGTGTGCGTCGCGTCACTCTAACCCAGCCGAGTGGTCGCAACGACCACGGACCTTACCGCCCAGTAACACGTCCCCCGACCTGGCCGCAGTCTCCGGATAGAAGTGTGACCCATGAACGCCCGATTCACGAGGGAACGGAGCCGACAAGGCCGAAATTGGTGGCGGCGGTGCACGCGCGGGTGGCCCGGGCTCACGCCGCGTGGCGCGGGACGGGCGCTCCCACCTGCAGCGTCGTACGGCGTCACCGGCTCGTTGACGCAACTCTGTGACGTCACACCGACTTCTCCCGCGCTCCCGCCGTTAGCGTCGACAGTGCCGTCGTGACACCTAGCGTTGCGCTCGCGCACGACACTCGCCGCGCTGCATCCGCGGGCGGGGTCCGGGGGGAATACGGGGGATCACGCCATGGGCAGCAGCTCGAGGGACGACACGGGCACGCCCGGGTCGAGGGGGCACTCGACGTTCGGGGTCCGCACCGAGATCGGTCGGCGTCGCCAACTCGCGGCCTTCGGCGTCATCTGCATCGCCGAACTCCTCATCGTGCTCGACATGACCATCATCAACGTGGCGCTGCCGTCCATCGGCATCGAGTTGGCGACGGGCATCTCGGGCCTGCAGTGGGTCGTCGACGCGTACACCCTCACCTTCTCCGGCCTGCTCCTGGCGTTCGGCAACCTCGGTGACCGGTACGGGCGCAAGCTGTTCCTCGTCGTCGGCCTCACGGGCCTGGGCACCGCGTCGGTGATCGGTGCGCTCGGCGACTCCCTCGCCCACGTCCTGACCTCACGCTCGGTCATGGGCGTCTTCGCCGCGATGGTCCTGCCCGCGACCCTGGCCGTCATCACCAACCTGTTCCCGAAGCCGCAGGAGCGTGCCCTCGCCATCGGCGTGTGGTCGTCCATCGCCGGCGTGGCCGTCGCGATCGGGCCGGTGTCGGGCGGCTGGCTGCTCGAACACTTCTCCTGGCACTCGGTGTTCTGGATGAACGTCCCCGTCGCCCTCGTCGCCGTCGTGCTGGTGGTGCTGATCGTCCCCGAGTCGAAGGCCTCGGCGGTGGGCCCGCTCGACGTGCCCGGCGTGATCCTGTCGATCGCCGGCGTCACCCTGCTGGTGTTCGTGGTCATCGAGGCACCGAACTTCGGCTGGACGTCGTGGCGGACGATCGGCGGTCTCGTGCTCGCCGCGGTGTTCCTCGTGCTGTTCGTCCAGCGGGAGCGACGCATCTCGTCCCCCGTGCTCGACGTGTCGCTCTTCCGCATCCGTCCGTTCGCGTGGCCGGCCGTGTCGATCGCGGTGGGATTCTTCAGTCTCTTCGGCTTCCTGTTCCTCATCACGCAGTACTTCCAGGGAGTGCGCGAGTACTCACCTCTCGCATTCGGCATCGCGACGCTGCCCTTCGCCGCCGCGCTGGCCGTCAGCTCCCCGGTGTCGACGATCGTCGCGCAGAAGATCGGCACGATGCCGGTTCTCGTGACCGGGCTCGTCCTCATCGGCGCGGGACTGCTCGTCGCGGGCCGCGTCGAGATCGACAGCTCCTACCTGACGCTCGTCCTGCCCGCGATGCTGTTGCTCGCGGTGGGCATCGCGATCATCCAGGGCCCCGCGACGGAATCCATCATGTCTTCGCTCCCCCTCGACGAGGCCGGAGCCGGTGCCGCGGTGAACGACACCACCCGCGAGATCGGCGGCACTCTCGGTGTCGCGGTGCTCGGGTCGATCGTCGCCTCCTACTACGTGTCGACGGTGCGGCCGCTCGTCGAACGGATCCCCACCGCCATCATGAGCGAGACCGAGAAGGGCTACGCGCAGTCCAGCGTGCTCAGTGTCATCGAGATCCAGAAGCGAGACCTGCCCGCGATGTTCGAACCGCAACGCGCACAGTTGATCCTGGAGATGAAGGAAGCCGCTCTGCGCGGATCGTCCATCGCCGCGTACGTGGCGGCCGGAGCCGTGTTCGTCTGTGCCGCACTGGTCTTCTTCTTCTTCCCCGCCTCGTACCGCACCACGGGCATGCTGGCACCGCAGACTTCGGACGAGCGCGCGGTGGACCGTCTCGCCGCAACGAAGGACGTCGGCTCCGCACCGGGCAGCGGCCCGGACTCGCCGTCATGACCGGCCGGCACGCCGCGCCGCCGCCGCGGTCGTCGTCCCACCTCCTCTCGTCACCGCGGCGGATGATCGCCTTCCTCGTCATCTGTCTCGTCGAGCTGCTGGTCGTGCTCGACAACACCGTCGTCAACGTCGCTCTGCCCGACATCTCCACCGACCTCCGCGCCGGCTTCACGGGGCTGCAGTGGATCGTCGACGCGTACATCCTCACGTTCTGCGGTCTGCTGCTGGCGTTCGGCAACATCACCGACCGCATCGGGCGGCGCCGCATGCTGCTGATCGGCGTCGTGGGTCTCGCCGCGATGTCGGTGGTGGGCGCGGTGGCCGACGACCTGCCGCAACTGATCGCCTCGCGCGCACTGATGGGGGTCTTCGCCGCCGCCGCGCTGCCCGCGACTCTGGCGGTGATCATCGACCTGTTCCGTACTCCCGCGGACCGCGCCGTGGCCATCGGGGTGTGGGCCTCGATCGCCGGTGTCGCCATCGCGATCGGACCGGTCTCGGGCGGGTGGCTCATCGAACACTTCACCTGGCACTCCGTGTTCTGGCTGAACGTGCCGGTCGCCGTCGTCGCGGTGATCGGCATCGTCGCCGTGGTGCCCGAATCACGCGCTGCGGCCACCGGTCCGCTCGATCTGCCGGGTGTCGCCCTGTCCTTCTCGGGGGTCTCGCTCCTGGTGTACGCACTCATCGAAGCGCCGGGTCACGGTTGGGTGACCGTGCCCACGCTCGGCGGGATCGCGGTGTCCCTGGTTCTGTTGTCCGCCTTCGTCGTACGCCAGTCGCGCGTGTCCAGCCCGATCCTCGACGTGCGCCTGTTCCGGTTGCGACCCTTCGCGATGCCGGCGCTCGCGATCTCGGTCGCCTACTTCTCGCTCTTCGGGTACGTCTTCCTCATCACCCAGTACTTCCAGGGCGTCCGCGGCTACTCGCCGCTCGAGTTCGGTGTCGCCACACTGCCGTTCGCGGTGGCCCTCGCGGTGAGCGCACCGACCGCGACCTCGCTGGCACAGCGGATCGGCACCATGCCGGTGATCGTCGCGGGCCTGCTGTTGGTGGGCATCGGCATGATCATGGCGGGTCAGGTCGGCATCGACAGCTCGTACGTCGGGCTGTTGCTGCCCACGATGATCGTGCTCGCAGTCGGCATCGCCGTGATTCAGGGTCCCGCGACCGAGTCCATCATGTCCTCCGTGCCCATCGACGAGGCCGGCGCCGGCTCGGCCGTGAACGACACGACGCGGGAACTCGGCGGCACTCTCGGTGTCGCGGTGCTCGGATCCGTGACCGCGTCGTACTACAACACCACCGTCGGCCCACTCGTCGCGACCATTCCGTCGGAGATCCTCTCGGACCGCGACCGGGAGTACGTGAACGGCAGCTTCCTCAGCGTGCAGCAGATCCAGCAGTACCCGCTCCCCGAGATGTTCTCCGCGGTGCGCGACAACCTCGTCCTGTCCATGAAGGAAGCCGCGATGGCCGGGTCCGAGGTGGCGTCCTACCTCGCCGCCGCGGCCGTCTTCGCCTGCGCCGTCGTCGTCGCGGTCCTGCTTCCCCGCCACCACCGCACCACAGGAGTCGTCATGACGGACCCACAGGACACCACCCGACAGTTCAGCTCGGACGAACGGTGAGCGGCCTTACCGTCGCCGTCACCGGTGCGACGAGCGATTTCGGTGCCGTCATTCTCCCTGTGCTGCTGGACGATCCGGAGATCGACCGGGTCATCGGGCTGGGTCGCCGGGCACCGCGCGTGCGGCACCCGAAACTCCGCTCGATCGCGATGGACATCCGCTCCCCCGAACTCGAGACGGCCTTCGCCGGCTGTGACGTGGTAATCCACCTGGCCTTCGTCGTGGAGGAGCAGCGCGACAAGGCCGCGATCCACGAGACCAATCTGGAGGGCTCGCGCAACGCCGTCGAGTGCGCGCACCGGGCCGGTGTGCGGTCGATGGTCATTGCCTCGAGTGTCAGCGCGTACGGACGCGAGGACCTCCCGGTACCCGTCACCGAGGAGGAGTTCCCGACGTCGGATCCGTTGCGCTACTACTTCTTCGACAAGGCAGAGGTCGAACACTTCGTCGAGTGGTGGCTGCGCCGGCACGAGGGCGGCATGACCATCTCGATGCTGCGCCCCACCTACATCGTGGGCACCCACTTCTCGAACGACGGCATCGACACCCTCACGCAGTCCGTGGTGGCCTTCCCCGATCCGGCGCAGTCCCGCTACCAGTTCCTGCACGAGGACGACCTGGCCGACGCCTTCCACCGGGCCGTCCGGACACCCGTGAACGGCCCCTTCAACCTGGGTCCGCGCGACTGGCTCGGGGTGCGCGAACTCGGTGCGATGCAGGGCCAGTTGGTGCTGCCGATCCCGCGTCGAGTCCTGCGCACCGTGGTCGATCTCGCGTACGCGCTCCGCATCCTGCCGTTCTCCAGCCACTGGATCTCCTCGGGCGAGGCGGCCGTCGACTCGACGGCCTTCGAACGCGCCACCGGGTGGACCCCGACGATGTCGTCCGCCGAGGCCGCGGCCGTCATGGTGTTGCTCAACGGGCGCCCCATCCTGTCGACCCGCCACGCGCCGGTCCGTCATCACGTGTGCGAGGCGGCCCTGGACGGCGCCACACGCCGCGTGCGGACGTGGGGCGACGT
Source organism: Rhodococcus sp. NBC_00297 (assembly GCF_036173065.1). NCBI lineage: Bacteria > Bacillati > Actinomycetota > Actinomycetes > Mycobacteriales > Nocardiaceae > Rhodococcus > Rhodococcus sp. NBC_00297. The sequence continues at coordinate 2,936,262 of NZ_CP108041.1, read as the reverse complement.
GGACCCGGACATGAAGCCCTTCAGCGCCGAGCTCGATCGCGCGGTCACCTCGTGCGAGCACCGCCAGATCCGCACGTCGACGGGTTCGGTGCACGCCGAGATCCACGAGGGGACCGACACCTCGGCCCCGACGGTCGTTCTCGCGCTGCCCCGCGGCTCCCATGCGCGGTACGCCACCGGTCTGGCACGGACACTGGCCGATCACGGCCCGCGGGTGGTGCTGCTCGACGCCCCCGGCCACGGTCTCGGTACCGGCATCCGCGGGCGCGCCGGACGCCGGGCACGAGCCGAGGCGATCGACGCTGCGGCCGGTGAGTTCGCGGGGACCGACGTTCTCCTCGTGCGGGTTCCGCGCACCAGGACCCGACGGACGGCCGCGGCCCTCCGCCGGGGAGACGACACGCTGACGGCGGTACCGGGCACGGACGGTCTGCTCGCCGCACGGAACGGACCGCGCCTGCCCCGACGTCTGCGAGGAGTCGAACATCAGGCAGCGCAGCCGGTCTCGGGTTCCTACCGGACCGTGTCGGTGCCGCGCGGAACCACCGTCACGTCCGGCCGTGGTCAGCGCCAGGTGCTGGAGGCGATCCTGCGCGCACTCCCGCGCCGCAGATGAGAGGGCTCAGGTCCGGAGGGCGAGCCACGACTGGGTGAACTCGCGCTCGGCGGAGAAACTCTTGTCGATCTCGCCGACCATGATCTTCTCGACCACCGGACCCATCACCGGGATCGACGCGTCGACCGTACCGACGAAGTGGAGCACGCACTGCTGCGCTCCGGTCGCGAGAAGTTCGAGTTCCCCGTCGATCACCACGGGCATCCGGGCGACCCGCAGGGTGTAGTGGCCCTGCGCGGACCCGTCCTCGCGCACCGACTGCCACGACTCGGTGCACCGTGCCGACATCGAGGTTCCGGCGAAGCGCTGCAACGCCTTCGGTAGTGCCGCCGCCTCGAGGTCCTGGTCGACCACCGAGGTGGTCAGGCCCTCCTCGACGCGATGCTCCACCACTCGACTGCCGCCACCGATCTCGGCGATCCGGTCCTGCCAGTATCTCTCGTCGGTGAGGGTCGCGTGCAGCACCGCGGCGGCACAGTCGTACGTCGTGCGCTGGTCTACCTGTGTCACCACCGGGTCAGACCGATGCCGGCGCCGGCGCGGCGAGCGCTGCCCCCACCTCGGCCGGCGCCGCCTCGGACGTGGACGAGTTCTCGCCGAGGAACAGGCCCATCTGCTCCACCACGTAGTCGAGCTGGGTGGTGGTGTGATCGGGCTGGACGCACAGACGCAGGAGTGCACCGTCGCGGGCCACCGCCGGGAACATGGCGGCGGATGCGAAGATGCCCGCGTCCCACAGCTTCCGCCACGTGTTGACGGTGCGCAGGTCGTCACGGACGTTCACGGGGACGATGGGCGAGACCATGTCCGTACCGTCCGGGAGAGGGCTCGGCGCGTGCACGTCGACACCGGCCGCCACGAGCCCGTCGTGCAGGTACCGCGCGTTCGCGAGTGTGCGGGTGGCGCGCTCGGCGCCCTCCTCGGTCTGCATGAGCTGCACGGAGGCGAGCGCCGCGCCGAGGGCAGCAGGCACGCCCGCGGTGGTGAACAGAAACGTGCGCGCATGCACGCGCATGGCGTCCACGATGTCCTTCGAGCCGGCCACGAAACCGCCCGAGGACCCGAGTCCCTTGGAGAGGCAGCCCATCCGGGCGTCGATGTCGTCCTCGATACCGAACAGCTCGGCGGCACCGGTGCGCTTCGCGCCCATGACCGCGACGCTGTGCGCCTCGTCGACGAACAGTGCCGCGTCGTACTTCTCGCAGACCGCGGCGATCTCGTCGAGCGGGGCCAAGTCGCCGTGCATCGAGTAGAGGCCGTCCACCACCACCATGACGACGCCGGTGGAGCGGGAGAGCTTCTCCTCCAACAGGTCCACCCGGTTGTGACGGAAGGCGCGGATGGTGGCGCGTGAGAGGCGGCAGGCGTCGTAGATGGACGCGTGCGCGGCCGAGTCGACGATGATGGTGTCACCCACACCGCACAGCGCGCTGATACCGCCCAGGTTCGCCTGGTAGCCGGTCGTGAAGACCAGCGCCTGCTCGGTCCCGTGCCAGTCGGCGAGCGCTTCCTCGAGTTCCGTGTGCAGCGAGATGGTGCCGTTGAGCAACCGGCTGCCCGTGACCGTTGCGCCGTATTTGTCCAGTGCCGCAGCGGCTCCCGCGCGCACCAGCGGGTGGTCGGCGAGGCCGAGGTAATTGTTGGAACCGAGCATGATGACGCTGCGGTCCTCCACGTCGACGACCGGCGCGTTGACCGATTTCATGACGCGGAAGAACGGGTTCTGGTCGTGCTTCGTCAGCACACGATGGGCCCAGATCCTCTTGTCGTGGCGGATTCGGTCGAGCATTCTCTGCGAGCTCATATTCGCTCCAAGATTGGGGGATCGGTACGTGACGCGAGTGCGTTCGCCGGTCCGGGAGACCCGTGCGACGGGAGACGTCTGTGATTCGAGCCTACGGTCAGCACAGGCGGCCCGAGGGTGCCGCGACCTGTGAGTAGTTGCCAACGAACACGACTGCACTTGTGTCATGCAACAGCAGTTGAGACGGGCGCCATCGAGGCCGTCGCCGACCCCGAATACTGCGGTATCGAGTGACGTGCTGGCACGTGTCCCACACCCGTCCCAGCCACGGTCACCCTTCTTCGACGAAAGGCCGGTACGTGTCCGTTCTCGCTGACAGAGCAGCTCTCGCGTCCGACGGGACCGCGCAGCCGTCGCGGCTCATGTCCACCGAACGCGCCACGCTCCGTCGCCTGCTGCCCGCCCTCGCCACCTACCTCGAGGCCACGCCGCTGTCCGTGCTCGAGGCGCCCGGCAGCGACGCCATCGCGACGTTCCGCGACGCGGGCGGATGCGGACTCATCGCACCCACCTCGCTCGGCGGACTCGGCGCGACCGCCGTCGAGGCACTGCGTGTCCACCGGGCCATCGGCGCGGCATCCCCGTCGCTCGCCGCCGCCGTCACGATGCACCACCTGTCGATCGCCACGATCATCGAGATCGCCATGGCGGGACCCGAGGAGGAGCTGCCGCTGGTCGCCGGCCTCATCGAACAGAAGTCGATCATCGCGTCCGGCTTCGCGGAGGGCGTGGGCAGCACGCTGGTGCCGTCCGTGGACGCCTACTACGACGACGGCGACTACGTCGTCAACGGCAGCAAGAAGCCGTGCAGTCTGTCGGCCTCGATGGACTTCCTCGCCGCCAGCGTCGCGACACGCGAGAAGAAGGGCGGCAAGACGCGCAAGGCGGTCGCCCTCATCCCCGCGTCGATGCCCGGTGTCTCGGTGCGTCCGTTCTGGACGACGCCCGTTCTCGCGGGTGCGGAGAGCGAGGAGGTCGTCCTCGAGGACGTGCGCGTGCCGGTGTCGCTGACCATGGTCGGCGCGCTGGACGATCCGGAGGGCATGCACGAGCTCACCGGGTTCCTGTGGTTCGGCATCCTCGCCTCCGCCGGGTACATCGGCGCGGCCACCGCGCTCGTGGAGCGTCTCGTGGGACACCCGAAGGTCAGCGACAGCGTCTACACCTCGGCGGCCGCCGAACTCGAAGCGGCGATCGCGGGCCTCGAGGCCGTCGCCGCAGCGATGGACTCGGGTGAGCGCGGCGCCGACATCTCGGCTCGACTGTTGTTCTGCCGCATCGCGCTTCGAGGCGCACTGCGGCGCGCGGTCGATGCCGCCGTGACAGCACTGGGCGGAATCGCGTTCATCACCGACCCGGACATCGCGTACCTGCAGTCCGTCGTGTCGGCGTTCGCGTTCCACCCGCCGTCGATCCGCGAGACCGAGTCGTCCCTCGCGGCCTACCACCGCGGCGAGAACTTCTCTCTGGCCTGAGTGTCGCATCACCCCACGCGGGTGCCGAAGACGACGAGGTTGTTCTCGTAGGACCCCGCGTCGTCGTCGAAGACTCCGGCACACGTGATCAGTCGGATCTCGTCGCGCGGGACGGCGCCGAACACGCGCGCCGTCGGGAACTCGGATTTCGCGTAGTCGCCGATGTCCGTCACCCGGTACCTGGCCTCGATGCCCTCTGTCGTGGTGACCGTGACGTCGTCTCCCACCACGAGCTCGCGGAGTCGGAAGAACACGGAGGGACCCGTGGTCGAGTCGACGTGACCGGCCAGCACCGTGGGTCCGACCTGATCGGCCGCACCGGGACGCCCGGGCCGCCCGCCGCCGGTGAACCAGCCGACGTCGTCGTGGTCCTCGGGAACCGCCATGGTGTTGTCCGGGTTCAGACCCAGCTCGATCAACGGTTCGTCCAGACCCATCTCGGGTGCCGACACCCGCGCCGGGACGAGAGGTCCCGTCTCGGACACGGTCGCGGCAGCAGGAGACGTGACGGACACCGCTGTCTCGGTGGGCGGTACGGCCGGTGGTCGCGCGCAGGCGACCACCAGCCCCACCAGGAGGAACGCACTCGCGCGCGTCGACCATCTCATCCGCGTCGGTCGATCAGGAGTTCCGCCGACGGGCGACGCCCAGCCCGACGAGGGCCGCCACGCCCAGAACGGCGGCACCGGCACCCGCGACGGTCGCGGTCGAACTGTCGGTGACGGATCCACCGGCGCCCGTCTCCACACCGCCGACGGGAATCGGGGTCAGCTGTCCGCGCACCGCGCCGGCGGCGAAGGCGGTGGTGTGACTGTCCGCGGCGAACCCGGCGGCGTTCGCCTCGATGGCCGCGAGGTCGAAGTTCGTTCCGGTGTCGGCACCGTTCGCCATCACGCCGGTCGTGAACGGCCCCTGCAGGCAGCCGCTGCTGGTGCGAGGTCCGTCGCCGACCGGGGACGGGTTCGGGAACGCGATGCGCGGCGGGCCCGCGGCACCCACTGCTGCCTGATGAATGTGCGTCGCCGTCTTCGCCGGCGACATGTAGTCGCCGGTGACGCCCTCGAGGGTGATGTCGTAGCAGATGATGTTCTCGTCCGAGTTGATGCGGAACGTGAACGTTCCGGTCGCGCCGGGCTCACCCGGCGTCGCGACGCCGTCCGCGTTCAGGACCTGGTCCGGAGTCGCCATGGCCGTGAAGGCACTGGTGAACGACGACGGTTCGCCGACCGGCGTCTCTGCTGCCGCGGGAGCAGCGGTGAGCGCGAGGAACGCCGCGGCGCCTCCCGCAACGATGATCGTTCCTCGTGCAGTGCGTGTCGTCATGGTGGTCGTACCTTCCGATCGGGATGCGCGGACGTCCTTCGAGAGGGGATACGTCCGGAATGACCGAAACGTTCACCACGGTCGAACGTCGTCGCACTTCTCGACGTACACCCACCATGGAGGTCGGAGCGGCGTCGACGGTGAGTAGGGTTCGTCCTGCACGGGCACCGGCGGGGTACACCCCTCCCCCGACATCGAGGGGGCAGACGCTGGCGATCTTCCGGTCGCGCGAGAGCGGGACGTTCGATCTCACGGCCGCCTACGACGCCTACGCGTCGTCGCTGCTGGGTTTCGCCGTGAACGTGTTGCACGATCGTGTCGCCGCCGAGGACTGCGTGCAGGAGACCTTCGTACGTGCGTGGCGAGCGCAGGACAGGTTCGACGAGTCCCGGGGTGGAACTCGGACCTGGCTCTTCGCCATCGCACGCAACGTCGTCGCGGATGCTCTGCGGTCGCGAGGCCGTACTCCGCTGGTCGCGTCCTCCCCCGTCGCGGAAGGCGACGCCGTGGAACCCGATCGAAGCGATCACGTCCTGACCCGGATGCGGGTGGTGGAGGGTCTGGCCACCCTGTCCCCCGAACATCGACAGGTGGTGGTGGCCATCCACCTGACCGGCCTGTCCTACGCGGAGCTGTCGGCCGGCACCGGCGTCGCGATCGGCACCCTGCGCACCCGCGCGTACTACGCACTGCGCGCCCTGCGCGTTCACTTCGACGGTCAGGAGACCTGATGACTCCGGGACATCCGCGACGAGAGGAGTTGATCGCGGCTGCGGTGGCCGGCGACCTGACCGACGCCGAGCGGCGCGAGCTTCGCATTCTGGAGGCCGAGGACACCTCGGTCGCCGACGAGATCCGTGAGATGCGCGAGACGGTCGCGTCGCTGGGGTCGGCAGCGGGACTGACCTGGGTCGATGCGGAACCCGGTGACCTGCTTCGACGACGCATCGTCAGACCGTCCGCACGCGGTCGCCTCGTCCCGGCCGCTGCAGCTGTCGCCGGGATCGCCGTGGGCGTCGCCGCGGTGCTCGGTGTGCAGACGGTCGGCACCGAGGGTGGCGAGACGCCCGCCGACAGCACGATCGCGGCCCCCGAGGTCGAGGGACCACCGGGCGAGCTGGGCGCGTTCGAGGCGATCGACTTCACCGCGTCGAGTCCCGGCGTCACTGTCGACGGCGGCCTGGTTGCTCACACGTGGGGCACCGAGACGGTCCTGGACATGGAGGGAGTCCCGGTCGACGAAGCGTTCGAGGTGGTTCTGGTGGACCGCACCGGCACGGATCGTTCCTCGGGCAGTTTCCTCGGTAGCTCCGTGACCATCGACTGCCGCATGAACGCCGCGGTGCTTCGTCCCGACGTCGCGGAGATCGAGATCCGGGCTGTGGGTGGAGACCTTCTCGCCCGCGCCGCACTGCCCACCGTGGGCTGACTCCGCGCACCGTCGCCAGACACGAGAAAAGCGGCCGCACCCCGAGGGGTACGGCCGCTTCTGCGCTGTGGGGCTAGATCACTTGATGGAGATCTTCGCGCCGGCAGCTTCGAGCTTCTCCTTGGCGGCGTCGGCCGAAGCCTTGTCCACCTTCTCCAGGATGGCCTTCGGAGCGCTCTCGACGAGGTCCTTGGCTTCCTTCAGGCCCAGGCCGGAGACGACCTCACGGACGACCTTGATGACCTGGATCTTCTTGTCGCCGGCGCCCTCGAGGACGACGTCGAACTCGTCCTGCTCCTCAGCGGCCTCGGCGGGAGCAGCTGCTCCGCCTGCGGCAGCAACGGCGACGGGGGCAGCTGCGGTGACCTCGAAGGTCTCCTCGAATGCCTTCACGAACTCGGAGAGCTCGAGGAGGGTGAGCTCCTTGAACTGGTCGAGCAATTCTTCGGTGCTGAGCTTCGCCATGGTGGCGGTCCTCTCTGTAAGTCCTTGTCGCCGATCCGGGGACAGGAGATTGCGTGCAGGCCGGAGGCCGGCCGCGCGGGGTGATGTGCAGTCCTTGCGGATCAGCTAGTCGGCAGCTGCGGCTTCCGGCGCCGAAGCGCCCTCTTCTGCAGCCTTCTTCTCCTGCAGCGCAGCCGCGAGACGCGCGACCTGCGAGGCGGGAGCGTTGAACAGGCCTGCGGCCTTTGCCAGGTTGCCCTTCATCGCGCCGGCGAGCTTGGCCAGCAGGACCTCGCGGGATTCGAGATCCGCGATCCTGTTGACCTCGTCCACGGACAGCGCGCGGCCGTCCATGTAGCCGCCCTTGATGACGAGCGCCTTGTTGTCCTTGGCGAACTGCTTGATCGCCTTGGCAGCGTCGACCGGCTCACCATCGATGAATGCGATGGCGGTCGGACCGACGAACAAGTCGTCGAGGCCTTCGATGCCCGCATCAGCTGCGGCACGCTTGACCAGGGTGTTCTTGGCGACGGAGTACGTAGCTCCGGTACCGAGGGCCCGACGGAGCTCCGTCAGACGGGTGACCGACAAGCCACGGTATTCCGTGACGACGGCCGCCGTGGCGCCCTTGAACTGCTCGGAGATCTCCGCGACCGCGGATACCTTCTCAGCCTTTGCCATACTTCGCCTCCTCTCGTTGCGTCGAGTCGGCCCGGCCCGAACAAGCAGAAACGCCCCGGTGCAGGGCACACGGGGCGTCGGAATGCGGGCGGCGCGACTCGGAGAGAGTCAGCAACACGTATCCCTGGTCCTCGTCCTCCTGCGTGGGTCGCCGGCTCGGCCGGACCTTCAATCGCCATCTCCGACGAGGCGAACCTCTTCGGAGATCACGATGACCAACGGTCTTGGGTGGAACAGATCAGGTGAACGTCGCACGATCGCAGACGCGACCGCACGGTGTCCGAAGAGAAGAGTACCCCGGGGCCGCCGGAGACACCAAAAGGGCTACGCCCCTGTGCGCCTTAAGCGCATCCCCGCGTACGCAAAGGGCGCACGGGGGCGGAGCCCCCTCGGTTTGAGAGGTGCTCTCCCGAGGGAACACGGTGCTCATGGCCAATTATCGCGTACTCGACCCCACCGGATCCGTCGTCGCCACCAAGGAGATCCCCAACTCCACCGACGCCCACACCTGGTTCAAGGAGAGCAAGTCCGACGACGCCGAGCTCGGCTGGCGTCTCGAAGTGGAGCACGACGGCGAGTGGGCCTTCTTCAGCGACAGCGAGGGAACCCCCGAGGGCGGCAAGTAGCAGCGCACTCACCTGGTGACATCGAACGACGACGTGCCCTCGTCGTTGTCGAAGGGCCGGGAATGGCGTGTTGTGTACCGCGTGTCACAGCAATGAGGTTGACTCGACGTTCATGACGACGACATCGGCCCATGCACTGGTGCAACCCGAGCATGTCGTCTCGCCCTTCCACCGTGATCCCACCGGCGGCGCCGACGGCCGAGCATGGGCAGAACTCGTGGAGTCCACTCCCGAGTTCCCCCGTGTGCACATCGACCGCGGCGCCGCCGTCACGATGACGGACGGAGCCGTCCTCCGCGCCATCGTCGTGTCCCCCGCCGACGCGAGTGGACGATCCGTCTCCTCCCGCTTCCCCGTCGTCCTCAACATCACCCCGTACAACTCGGTCCTGCTCGACTCGATCGACGCACTCCTCGCCGCACCCGTGCTGGGGCCGGCGCTGCGGCGCGTGTCCCGCTCCGTCGACCTCTCGGGAACCCCGTTCGACGGCATCTCCGAGATCACCCGCGTCGTCGCGGGCGGTGCGGCGGATCTGCTCACCGTGAACCGCCATCTCGTCCGTAGCGGCTACGTGCAGGTCATCATCGACGCGCGCGGCACCGGTTCCTCGTCCGGCGTGTGGGACACCCTCGGCCCGCGTGAACAACTCGACACCCTGGAGATCCTCGAGTGGATCCGGGCGTCGCCGTGGTGCGACGGGCGCGTCGGCATGGCCGGCATCTCCTACTCCGCCATCAACTCCCTGCAGGCCGCCGCCGCGGGCAGCGCGGGACCGGACGCCGTGTTCGCCGTCGAGGGATCCGAGGACATCGTCCGCGAGATCTTCGCCACCGGCGGCGCACCGTCGCTCTTCATCCCCCTGTGGCTCACCGCCGTGAACACCCTCAAATGGGTTCCGGCAGTACAGATCCTGCGACGCGGCGGAGTCGGCTGGCTCGCGGATCGCATACGGTCCCCCGCCACGAACATCAGCAATCTGGTGAACGGGTTCCTCACCGGTTCGGACCCACGCATCTACGACGACCCGTCCTTCGACACCATCGATCCCACCATCGAGGACATCGCGGTCCCCACGTTCCTCTACGGCTGCTGGCACGACATCTTCGGCGGCGCGGCACCCGACATGTACAACCGACTCACCGTCGAACGCGGGCGCAAGCAACTTCTGGTGGGCGACGGGTACCACGGCAACCCCGGGATCGGCTTCGGTGAACCCGGGTTCCCGCCGCGACTCGACGTGCTCGAACGCGCCTGGTTCGACAAGTGGCTGCGCGGCATCGACAACGGTATCGACCGCTACGGACCGGTCACGCTGCGTCAGCAGGGCGGCGGGTGGGAAGCGCACGGCCGGTTCCCCGCGCCCGCCGCCGTGGCTCGGCGCCTCTACCTGAGCGCCGACTCGTCCGGTACCGCGTCGCACAGTCGGCACGACGGGTCCCTGCACTTCGAGGCGCCGACCGACACGGCCCGTCTGACGGTGAAGCCCGGGTTCCGCACCGTCGTCTCCCGCGACACCACGCAGGTGCTGGCCGGTGTTCCGGCCGTTCTCGGCGGCGGCTTCACCTACGACAACCGCTTCGCGGAGGGTGACGCGCTCACGTTCACGACGCCTCCCGTCATGACCACCGTCGTCTACTCGGGCCCCGCCAACGTCCACGTCCGCACCGTCGCGCGCGCCCGCGAGTCGATGTGGGCCGTGATGCTGTGCGACGTCGCTCCAGACGGCACTCCCACCGTGCTCACCAACGGTGCGCTGCTGGCGTCGCGCCGCGCGATCGACGACGAGGAGAGCATCCGCACCGAGTCGGGTGACTACCTGGTGGCCCACCACCCGCTCACGCGCGAGTCACTGCTCCCCGTGGTCCCCGGCGAACCGATCGTCCTCGACATCGAACTACTCTCGACCGAGGCGGTCCTGCACCCCGGACACCGCCTGCGACTCGACATCTTCGCGGCCGACGCGCCTCGATTCGTGCCGATCCTGCCCGATCGCCTCCGCACCCGATGGCGAGCGCAGGACGTCGACCTCGACCCGACGGACCCCAGTTTCATCACGTTGCCGCTGCTCGGTGAGCCCGGCTGGTAAGGAGATCCACGTATGACAGGCACACCCGAGACCGGCCGTTCCGAGACCGAGGTCGAGGTCGAGGTCGAGGTCCGTACCGGCACCGCCTCGGTCGGCGCGGTCGACATCGCCTACGAGGACATGGGCGACATCGAGAACCCGCCGATCCTGCTCGTCATGGGACTGGGCTGCCAGCTGCTCACGTGGTCGATGCCGTTCTGCCGCAAGCTGATCAACGCCGGCTATCGCGTGATCCGCTTCGACAACCGAGACATCGGACTCTCGGGCAAGCTCGACGGGCAGCGCGTCACGGGGAACATCCTGCTGCGACTGGTCCGCCACGAACTCGGGCAGTCGAGCTCGGTTCCGTACACGGTGGTGGACATGGCCGAGGACACCGTCGGTCTGCTCGACCACCTGGGCATCGAGTCGGCCCACATCGTCGGCGCCTCGATGGGCGGCATGATCACGCAGGTGGTCGCGGGGTCGCACCCGGAGCGCATCCGCTCGGTCTCCATCCTCTTCTCCAGCACCAACGAGGCGTTCCTGCCGCCGCCGGACGTCCGCGCGCTCGCGCCGCTGCTCAAGCCGCCGCCCAAGAACGCGACGCGCGAGCAGATCATCGAACACCAGGCGACGACGTTCCAGACGATCGGCAGCAAGCAGTTCCCCACCACGCGGGACGAACGTGTCGCCGACGCGACCGAGGCGTACGACCGCGGCTACTACCCGGCCGGCATCGTCCGCCAGCTCGCGGCGATCACCGGAACCGGGAGCCTCGCGAAGTACACGAAGCGGATCACGGCGCCGACGGTCGTCATCCACGGCACGGCGGATCCCCTCGTGCGTCCCGCCGGCGGGAAGGCCATCGCGCGCCACGTGGTCGGATCCGAGCTGGTGCTCGTCGACGGCATGGCGCACGACATCCCGAACGCCCTGGTGGACCGCGTGGTCGACACGATTCTCACGAACGTCGCCAAGGCCTGAGAACGCGACGAAGGCCGGCACCCTCACGGGGTGCCGGCCTTCTTCGGTGCTGCGAGTGACTCAGGCGGTCGCGTCGTCCTCGAGGAGGTTCCGAGTACGGTTCGGGTCCACCGGGATGCCCGGTCCGGTGGTGGTCGAGACCGTGATCTTCTTGACGTAACGGCCCTTGGCCGACGACGGCTTCGCACGCAGGATCTCGTCCAGGGCTGCGCCGTAGTTCTCCACCAGCTTGGCGTCGTCGAACGACGCCTTGCCGATGACGAAGTGCAGGTTGGCCTGCTTGTCGACGCGGAAGTTGATCTTGCCGCCCTTGATGTCGCCGACGGCCTTGGTCACGTCGTTGGTGACCGTGCCCGTCTTCGGGTTCGGCATCAGGCCACGCGGTCCGAGAACGCGGGCGATGCGGCCGACCTTGGCCATCTGGTCAGGGGTGGCGATCGCTGCGTCGAACTCCAGCCATCCGCCCTGGATCCGCTCGATCAGGTCCTCTGCGCCGACCTCGTCCGCACCGGCGGCGACGGCCTCGTCGGCCTTCGCGCCTGCGGCGAAGACGATGACGCGGGCGGTCTTACCGGTGCCGTGGGGCAGGTTGACGGTGCCGCGCACCATCTGGTCCGCCTTGCGGGGATCGACGCCGAGGCGCATCGCGACCTCGACGGTCGGATCGAACTTGCTCGACGCGGTGTCCTTGGCCAGCTTCGCCGCCGAGAGCGGCGAGTAGAGCTGGTCCTGATCGATCTTCGCTGCTGCGGCCTCGTAGGCCTTGCTGCGCTTTGCCATGATGATGTCCGTTCGTTGTTCGGAGCGTGGTTGACGAGCCTGGCCGGCTCTCCCACGTGATGCTGTGGAGCTGGTGAGCCGGTGGCTCAGCCTTCGACCGTGATACCCATCGAGCGAGCAGTGCCGGCGATGATCTTCGCGGCCTGGTCGATGTCGTTGGCGTTCAGATCCTCGGCCTTGGTCTTGGCGATCTCGCGCACCTGGTCCATGGTCACCGTGGCGACCTTGGTCTTGTGCGGCTCGCCCGAACCCTTGGCGACGCCGGCTGCCTTGAGCAGCAGCTTGGCGGCAGGCGGGGTCTTCAGCTTGAAGTCGAAGGTCCGGTCCTCGTAGACCGAGATCTCCACCGGCACGACGTTGCCACGCTGCGACTCGGTCGCGGCGTTGTACGCCTTGCAGAACTCCATGATGTTGACGCCGTGCTGACCGAGGGCGGGGCCCACGGGCGGTGCCGGGTTGGCCTGACCGGCCTGGATCTGAAGCTTGATGATCCCGGCTAGCTTCTTCTTCTTGGGGGGCATCTGTGATTCCTAGGTTGTTGCGTGGTTCTCGGATGTCTTGCGGTACTGCCTGCAAGTTGTGGGGGGTTCTGAGCGCCCTAGATCTTCGCGACCTGAGTGAAGCCCAGCTCGACCGGAGTCTCGCGGCCGAAGATGGACACCAGCACCTTGAGCTTCTGCTGCTCGGCGTTGACCTCGCTGATGCTGGCGGGAAGCGTGGCGAAGGGGCCGTCCATGACGGTGACGGACTCGCCGACCTCGAAGTCGACCTCGATGGTCGGCTTCGACGACGTCTCGCCCGCACCCTCGGCACCGGTGGTGGCGCCCGCGGTGGCCTTCTTCTTGTCCTCCTGCGGCATGAGGAACTTGACGACCTCGTTGATGGTCAACGGGGACGGGCGCGACGTGGCGCCGACGAAGCCGGTGACACCGGGAGTGTTGCGGACAGCACCCCAGGACTCGTCGTTCAGTTCCATGCGCACCAGGATGTAGCCCGGCAGCACCTTGCGGTTGACCTGCTTGCGCTGGCCGTTCTTGATCTCGGTGACCTCCTCGGTGGGAACTTCCACCTGGAAGATGTAGTCACCGACGTCGAGGTTCTGGACGCGGGTCTCGAGGTTGGTCTTCACCTTGTTCTCGTATCCGGCGTACGAGTGGATGACGTACCAGTCGCCGGGGGCGCGCCGCAGCGCAGCCTTCATCTCGGCGACGGGGTCGACCGGCTCCGCGTCGATGGGAGCGTCGTCGGCGACGACGGCGTCCGCATCGGCGTCGACGGTCTCCGACTCGTCGGTGTCACCGGTGGCGGCAGCGACGTCGGCCGCGATGGCCTCGTCGGTCTCGCGGTCCTGTGCGGCCTGCTCCGCTTCGAGGCCCTGCTTGGTCGCCTCGACCTGAGCGTCGTAGGCGGCCACTTCGGTGGCGTCGTTATGGGGCGTGCTCACGAAAGGCACTCGCTTCCTGTAATCGTTCCGGTCGTACTCGGGGTGGTCGTGCGGACCTGTGTGTCCGGCGTCAGCCGAACAGCCACTGCACTCCCCTGATGAACGCCAGGTCCAGCCCACTGATGTAGGCCACCATGAACGTCACGAACACCAACACCACAGCGGTGTAGGTGACCATCTGCTTGCGGTTGGGCCAGATGACCTTGCGCAGCTCGGCGACGACCTCGCGCAGAAACTTGCGGAGCCGCTTGAAGATGTTCATCTTCGGCGTCGCTTCGGCGCGGGTGCGGCCCTCGACACGAGAGGCGGTGGCGACAGACTTGCCGGCGGTGGTCTTGGCACCATCCTTGATCAGCGACGGAGCATCGTCAGCGGACCGGGTCCGGCGGGCTGCGCGCTTGCCGGAGGGCCGGCTCGACCCGGCGGCATCGTGGGCGGCAGCAGCATCGTCGGCGACGACAGCATCGTCCGCACCGAGATCCTCGGAACCGTCGGAGCTGCTGTCGCGCGCGCCGCGCTGATCGCTCACGTCGTTCCTCTCGGTCGTCGGCAGGGTGTCTGCACTCGAATGCTCTGCATGACCACTGTCCGAAGCACCGCTTTCGAACGTGGCAGGGGCGACAGGACTTGAACCTGCAACCTACGGTTTTGGAGACCGTTGCTCTACCAATTGAGCTACGCCCCTTCGGCCGGATCGAGATCCGGTCGTACCGGCGACGGACAGCGCACAGCGCTGTACGACCCCGGAGATCTCAGTGTACTGCACTCACGGACGCCCCCGAAATCGCTGACTCGAGTCGGCGATCGGAGAGCCGGATCACGCGAGCTGGACGGTCGCGACGGCGCGACCGAAGATCTTCTTGCCCTCGTATTTCGCGGTGATGGCGACGACGGCCTTGCGGGTGTCCGCGTCGACCGACTTGATGCGACCCGTGAAGTCGACCTTGGCCGGCTCGGTCTCCTTGACCAGCACGGGGCTGGTGAAGCGCACGTTGTACTCGGTGATGGCGCCCGGATCACCCGACCAGTCGGTGACGAAACCGGCGCCGAGTCCCATGGTGAGCATGCCGTGGGCGACGACGTCCGAGAGTCCGGCGAGCGTGCGCGCGACCGGATCACTCCAGTGGATCGGGTTCGGGTCGCCGGAGACGCCCGAGTAGTTCACGAGGTCACCGCGGGTGAGCTCGTAGGTGCGCTCGGGAAGGTCGTCGCCGACGGTGACCTGGTCGAACTGCTTACGAGTCATGTTTCATGACACCTTTCGCCATCTCCAGCGCGTCCTGATCGGAACCGCCGCCGGTCTTCGCCACGAGTGTCGTCCAGGACGTCATGACGTCCTCGCCGGCCTCGTCCGTGACCATGTTCTTCGTGATGATGATGTCGCTTCCACCCATCTGGCGGAAGGACTCCAGGCTCACGTCGACGGTCAGGCGGTCCCCCGCCACGATCGGACGGTGGAACTCGAGACGCTGATCCGCCTGCATGATCTGCGACAGGTCGTACCCGGTGATGACCTCGTCGAACATGGCCTTCTGCGCGATGATGCCGACGACCGAGATGAAGGTGGCCGGTGCGACGAGATGCTCGTACCCGAGCTCGGCCGCGGCGTCCTCCGAGGAGTGCGCGGGATGATCGTTCTGCACGGCCCGCGAGTACTCGCGCACCTTCTCGCGCCCGATCTCGTAGAAGTCGGGCATGCGGTAGTGATGCCCGACCATGCTGGCGGTGTGCACCGCCGGGTCCACGGCAGGCGTGTCGCCCCGGTCGGTTGCGGTTGCGGTGACTGTCACGTCGTCGACTCCCCCGAGAATGATGTGGAACTCACCACGGGACACCCGAGCGTGGGACGAGAGACAGTCCGGACGGCTCTGTCGGGCGAGTTCGAGACGGACGGCGCCGAGCCGACTGGGTCACCGGCACCTGGACACACGTCAGCGCTGCCACGGCGACTGTGCCGGGGCAGCGCTGCTGTGCGAATGATCAGCGAGATTCGCGGTGCGCGCGATGAGTTCCGCAGTTCGGGCAGAACTTCTTGATCTCGAGGCGATCGGGATCGTTGCGGCGATTCTTCTTGGTGATGTAGTTACGGTGCTTGCACACCTCGCACGCCAAGGTGATCTTGGGCCGAACGTCAGTGGAGGAGGCCACGTCGATGCCTGCTTTCGGGTAGAGCGCGATACGGGTGCTGCGTCGGTCATGAATACCGGACCCCACTGCGCGCAGCAGCGGCGGAGTCCTCTGTCGAGTAGCGATGGCCGGACTTGAACCGGCGACACAACGATTATGAGTCGTTTGCTCTACCGACTGAGCTACACCGCCTCGGTGCCGGACGCCGGCCGGCGCTCGGTCCCGCGAGCCCCCTAACGGAATCGAACCGTTGACCTTTTCCTTACCATGGAAACGCTCTACCGACTGAGCTAAGGGGGCAGGATCGGCGCACACGAGGTGCACGTCGAAGCCTTCGAAGACATTACACAGGGGTCAGACCGCTCGCCAAATTGCCTGGTGAACGAGTTGCACGCGGCGTTTCGCGTGCCGCCTGCCCCCACCCCGACGACGAGACCCCGGCGAGGATTCTCGCCGGGGTCTCGTCGGGTGTGGCAGATGTAGGATTCGAACCTACGTAGGCATAAGCCGACGGATTTACAGTCCGCTCCCATTGGCCGCTCGGGCAATCTGCCGGGATGCTCCATGGCGCCGGACACTCGTCGAGTGACCGCTCCAGGTGCGATACGCAGAATACAACGACCGCACCCCTCGATGGCAAACCGGCTGGACACGCTACCGTCGGCACCGTACCGATCACGCACGAAGGAGTGTTGTCAGTGGCTGATTCGTCGTTCGACGTCGTGAGCAAGGTGGACCGCCAGGAGGTCGACAACGCTCTGAACCAGGCCGGCAAGGAGCTGTCGACCCGCTTCGACTTCCGCGGCACCGGCGCGAGCATCGAGTGGTCCGGAGACGAGGCCATCGTCATCACCGCCGAGGCCGAGGAACGCGCGAAGGCCGCCCTGGACGTCTTCAAGGAGAAGCTCATCCGACGCGACATCTCGCTCAAGGCCTTCGACGCCGGCGATCCCGTGCAGTCGGGCAAGACCTACAAGATCACCGGCACGCTGGTGCAGGGCATCACCACCGAGAACGCCAAGAAGATCTCGAAGAAGATCCGCGACGAGGGCCCCAAGGGCGTCAAGGCGCAGATCCAGGGCGAGGAACTGCGGGTGAGCAGCAAGAAGCGTGACGACCTCCAGGCCGTTCAGCAGCTGCTCAAGGGCGAGGACTTCGGCATCGCCCTGCAGTTCGTCAACTACCGCTGACTCAGCGGTAGGGCCCCGCCATGCGCTCGAGGCGGGCGATGCGCTCCTCCATCGGCGGGTGCGTGGAGAACAGCTTGCTCGCGCGGTCACCCGCCCGGAACGGGTTGGCGATCATCAGGTGCGACTGGGCCGTGAGGCGCGGCTCGGGGGGCAGCGGGGCGGCCTGGGTGCCGCTCTGCAGCTTGCGGAGCGCGGAGGCCAGCGCCAGGGGGTCGCCGGTGAGCTCGGCACCCGACTGGTCCGCCTGGTACTCCCGCGAGCGCGACACGGCCAGCTTCACCAGGGACGCCGCGATCGGTCCGAGCATCGACACCAGCAGCAGGGCCAGCGGGTTGGCGCCCTGCCCGTTCCCGCGCCCGCCGAAGACGTTCGCGAAGAACGCGAAGTTCGCGAGTCCGGACACCACGGCCGCCATGGCGCCCGCCACGGACGAGATGAGGATGTCGCGGTTGTAGACGTGCGAGAGCTCGTGGCCGAGGACCGCGCGCAGCTCACGCTCGTTCAGCAGCGCAAGGATGCCGCTGGTGCAACACACCGCCGCGTTGCGCGGGTTGCGTCCCGTGGCGAACGCGTTGGGGGCGTTGGTGGGGCTGATGTAGAGCCGCGGCATGGGCTGATGCGCCGCGGTGGCCAGCTCGCGGACGATCGCGAAGATGCGCGGGTACTCGACCTCGGTGATCGGCTGGGCGTGCATCGACTTCAGCGCCAGCTTGTCGCTGTTGAAGTAGGCGTACCCGTTCATGCCGACGGCCAGGACGACCGCGACCACCAGGATGGTCGAGTTCTGGAACAGAGCGCCGATGAAGACGATCAGAGCCGACATCCCGACCATCAGGCCGAACGTCTTCATGCCGTTCGCGAACTTCATCGTGTGTCGCCGATCCTCTCGCCGCAGTGCTTCCTGCACGAACAACGACCGAGGTGACGCGGGTAGTTCCCGTCAGCTGATGCGGGCGACCGTGTACTCGACCAGCTTGCGCAGCGCGTCGTTGGCCGGGCCCTGTGGCAGAGCGTCCAGCTCGGTGCGCGCCCGCTGGGCGTAGGTGTCGAGCGTCTCGCGTGCCTTGGCCATGCCCGGCGAACGACCCAGCAGAGTCAACGCCTCGGCCACGTCCGCGTCGTCGGTGATGGGACCGCGCAGCAGGTGGCGGAGCCGGTCGCCGTCCGCACCCTCGTCGCGCAGCGCGAACAGTACGGGCAGCGTGTGGACGCCCTCGCGCAGGTCGGTGCCCGGCGTCTTGCCGGAGTCCGACGCGGCGGACGAGATGTCGATGATGTCGTCGGAGATCTGGAACGCGGTGCCCACCGCGTCGCCGAGACGCTCGAGCCGCTCGATGTGCTCGTCGTCGCCCCCGGAGAACGTGCCGCCGAAGCGACCGCTCGTCGCGATCAGCGAACCCGTCTTCTCCCACACCGTGGTGAGGTAGTGATCGACCGGATCCTGATCGGGCTTGCTGCCGATCGTCTCGCGCATCTGGCCCGTGACCAGCGCGGCGAACGTCTCGGCGATCGTACGGACGGCGGAGGGGCCCAGCGTCGAGACCAGGCGCGACGCGTGTGCGAAGAGGTAGTCGCCCGCGAGGATGGCGACGCTGTTGCCCCAGCGCGCGTTGGCGGACTCCACGCCGCGGCGCATGGCGGCCTCGTCCATGACGTCGTCGTGATACAGCGTCGCGAGGTGCACCATCTCGAGCACGGTGGCCGCGGTGACGATGTCCGGACTGGACGCCTTGGGGCCGAGCTGACCGGTGAGAATGGTGAACAGCGGGCGGAACCGCTTGCCGCCGGCCTTGGCGAGGTGCAGCGCCGCCTCGGTGAGGAAGTCCTCACCGTCGGACAGCTCGGTCACGAGCAGGCTCTCGACCTCGGCCATCGCCGCGCGCACGATCTCCGCGAACTCCGCGTTCCCGAGATCCACGCCCGCCACCACGGTGGCCCCACTCGCACTCGTCTCGGTCACCGCGCTCGCACCCATTTCTCGTCGTCGAACACCTCGCGCGGCTCCGGGCCTCGGCGCCGCGTCTGCCTCCAACCTATCGTGCCTGCAAGATGGAACGATGACGGATGGACGCGCACAGGGTGTGACACCGGGAACTCGACGCGTGACCGACGTTCTCGTCGTCGGAGCGGGACCCGCGGGCAGCGCCGCCGCGGCCTGGTCCGTACGAGCTGGTCACGACACGATTCTCGCGGACGCCGCCACGTTCCCGCGCGACAAGACCTGCGGTGACGGACTCACGCCGCGTGCCGTGGCCGAGCTCGACGAGCTGGGACTCGGTGACTGGGTGCGCTCGCGGGCGATCAATCGTGGCCTACGCCTCACCGGATTCGGTCAGGAACTCACGCTGCCGTGGCCGGGTGGCTCCCTCCCCGACATCGGTTCCGCGGTACCGCGTACCGAGTTGGACGACCGGATCCGCCGGGTGGCCGTCGACGACGGCGCGGTGATGATGGAGAACGCCAAGGCCGTCGATGCGGTGCTGGTGAGCGGGCGGGTCACCGAGGTGATGTTCGACACCGCCGACGGCCCTGTCGCCGTGGCCTGTCGCACGCTGATCGTGGCGGACGGGGTGCGCTCGCCGCTCGGCAAGATCCTCGGCCGTACGTGGCACCGCGACACCGCTTTCGGGGTCGCGGCACGGGCATACGTCACGAGTGACCGCAGTGAGGACGAGTGGATCACCTCGCACCTCGAGCTCCGCGACGAGGAGGGCACCCTGCAGGCCGGCTACGGGTGGGTGTTCCCGCTGGGCGTGAACGACGAGGGCACCGGCGAGGTGAACGTGGGGGTGGGGACGCTCGCCACCTCGAAGCGCCCGGCTGCCGGCGCGCTGCGACCTCTCCTGAATCTCTATGCGTCACAACGGGAGTCCGAGTGGGGCCTGAGCGGCGGCGTGCGCCGCGTGCAGTCCGCCCTGCTGCCGATGGGCGGCGCGGTCTCGGACGTGGCGGGCCCCAACTGGGCGCTCGTCGGCGATGCGGCGGCCTGCGTGAATCCGCTCAACGGTGAGGGCATCGACTACGGACTCGAGGGTGGTCGACTGATCGCCGAACACCTGGACGGCGCAGATCTGACGCAGGTGTGGCCGGCGGTGCTCCGCGAGCACTACGGGCAGAGCTTCTCGGTCGCTCGTCGCCTCGCGGGACTGCTGACGGTGCCGCGGTTCCTGCCCGCCACGGGGCCGATCGGCATGCGGTCGCGCGCGATCATGACCGTCGCCGTGCGGGTGATGGGCAATCTCATCACCGACGAGGATCGCGACGTGGTCGCGCGCGCCTGGCGGGCCGCGGGATCGACGTCGCTGAAGGTGGACGACCGGCCACCGTTCTCCTGAGAGTGCCCGGCTGCCTCAGGAGCCGGTCAGCGTCCCGGTCGGAAGGCGTACACGGTGGTGCCGTCCGGCAGAAGTATCCCGTCGCGATCGCGGAAGCCGCACTCGAGAGACGCCACGACGCGTTGCAGCACGGGGAGCCGTGCCTGCTCGTCGAGTTCGGCGTGGACGGCGAGGGACAGTTCGGCTCCGTACAGCGCCAGGATGGCCTCGACCGCGCCGGCGAGCGCCGGGTCCTTGGCCTGGTAGAACGCGAAACGGTCCGCTTCCATCGTGTAGTCGCGCTCGTTGCCGCCCGCCAGTACCCGCACCCCGAACTCGGCCAGGTACTCCACCATGCGGCGCTCGGTGGCGCCGAAGCCGATCGACCGGCGGTCCGGCGAGAGGGTGTCGACGACGCGCTTGGTGTCCATGATCAACAGGCCCAGGTCGTTGGCGTCGAGCAGACCGAGGTCGGCGCGCATGGCGTCGCGCAGCAGACGCTGGATCTCGATCAGGAACCCGTGCTCACGGTTCAGCCGCTCGACGGCCGGACCCGGCATCGCGCCCGTCGTGGAGTAGGGCACCAGCACCCGGAGATCGAGCGACATGAGCATCTCGAGCAGCGGCGCGACGCGCTGGCGGGCCACGACGACGGTGATCGTCGAGACGCGCAGCAGTTCCTGATAGGCGGCGTCGACGTCGGCCTGCAGGTCGTCGGCACCCGGCGGCAGTGCGGTCGCGTCGGGGGCGGTCCGGCGACGAACGGCGTCGATCCAGACCCGCTGGAAGGTGGTCAGCGCGACCGACAACTCCTGGTAGCGCTCGGTGACCTGGTCGCGTACCAGCGACGTCTCGACGGCCTGGCGACCGGAATCATGGGCCAGCTCGGCGCGGATGGTGCGCAGCTCGCGCGCGCGGCGCGTCTCCCTGGTGAGGTGCATGCGCGTGGTGCTGACGGCCCAACCGGCCCCGCCGGCGGCGACGGCCGAGGCAGCGAGGGTGGCATAGGGCAGCCAATCCGGTACGGGCATGCGCAGATCATGTCGTATCCGGACACGGTACGAACACCGATAGGTGCGTTCTCCGTATCTTTCAGTACACCGGTTTCACGGCGCTGTGCAAGGTGACGATGCCGCCCGTGAGATTGCGCCACTGCACGCGGCCCCATCCCGCGGACTGCATGCGCCGCGCGAGCTCCGCCTGGTCCGGCCAGGCGCGAATGGATTCCGCCAGGTAGACGTAGGCGTCGGGATTGCTGCTGACGGTGCGGGCCACGGCCGGGAGCGCCTTCATCAGGTACTCCATGTAGACGGTGCGGAACGCCGGGAAGACCGGTGTGGAGAACTCGCACACCACCAACCGTCCGCCGGGCCGGACCACCCGCAGGATCTCGGCGAGGCCGGCGTTGTGATCGGCCACATTGCGGAGACCGAACGAGATGGTGGCGGCGTCGAACACGTCGTCGCCGTACGGCAGGTGCATCGCGTCGCCCGCGATCATCGGGACGCCGCGCGAGAGGCCCGCGCGGAGCATGCCCTTGGAGAAGTCGGTGGCGACGCACCAGGCGCCGGACCGGCCGAGTTCCTCCGTGGACACTCCGGTCCCGGCCGCGAGATCGAGCACCGCTTCCCCGGGCTTCAGCGCGAGCGCGTCGCGCGTCGCGCGCCGCCAGCCGCGGTCCTGCCCGAAGGACAGGACGGTGTTGGTCAGGTCGTACCGCTTCGCGACTCCGTCGAACATGGACGCGACGTCGTGCGGTTGCTTGTCCAGTTGCGCTCTGGAGCCGTGTGCTGCCACACCTGAACAGTACGTGGGCCGCGCACTCACCTAGGCCGCCGTCGTCCGCCGTCCGACGTCCGAGGTGCCGATGACCGCCTCGTAGTGGCCGATCAACTGGCTGCACAGCGCGGGCCAGGTGCGATGCAGGACGGACTTGCGCGCGGACGTGGCGAACCTCGCACGCGTGGTGGGGTCGGCGAGGGCCTGCACGGCGCTCGGCAGCAACTCCTCGTACCGATCCACGGGCAGCAGGTACCCGTTGCGGCAGTGGCTCACCAGATCGCGGGGACCGCCGGCGTCGGGTCCGATCACGGGGACACCGCTCGCGAGCGCCTCCTGGACGGTCTGGCAGAACGTCTCGTGCTCACCGGGGTGCGCGAACACGTCGAAGGACGCGTAGGCCTCCGACAGGGCCTGCCCGCCCAGCTGACCGGTGAACACCGCGGACGGCATGAGCGCCTCGAGCCGTGCGCGCTCCGGACCGTCACCGACGATCACCACACGCACGCCCGGTGTCCGCTCGAGTACCGCGAGGCGTTCCACGTGCTTCTCCGGTGCCAACCGGCCGACGAAGCCCACCACCAGCGCGTCGCCCGCGTCCCACTGCGCACGACGCTCCGCGTTCCGCGACGACGGCGCGAAGCGCACGGTGTCCACTCCCCGACCCCAGCGATGCACGCGGGGGATGCCGTGCGCGGCGAGTGCGTCCATCGCCGACGTCGACGGTGCGAGGGTGCGGGCACTGCCCTTGTGGATCCGGCGGGTCCACGCCCAGCAGGCACGCGAGGTCAACCCGAGACCGTAACTCTCGGCGAACCCGGCGACATCGGTCTGATAGACGGCGACGGCCGGGACGTCCAGCCTCCGGGCGGCCGCGAGGCCACCGGCACCGAGCGAGAACGGCGATGCCAGGTGCACCACGTCGGGCGCGAACGAGCGCAGCGCGGCGGTCATACCGGGGCTCGGCACGCCGACGGGCAGCGAACTCACCTTGGGGACCATCACCGACGGCACTCGCAGAACCGGGAACGAGTCGTGTGAGGTCGGTGCCGCGGGCACCCCGGCCGGCGTGTCCGGCGCGACGATCATGGCGTCGTGACCTGCGGACTCCGCGTGCTCGAGCACACGGAGAATCGAGTTGGTGACACCGTTGACGTGAGGCAGGAACGATTCGGCGACCACGGCTATGCGCACACCGTGGACTGTTCCGCGCCGCGACGACCGCGGTGCGAGGGCGACGTGACCAGCGGGCGAACCCCGGGCGAACCCTCCGGTACCGGGTCAGACGCGCGCGTCGCGGCGCCGCAGGTAGAGGATCGACGGGCCGGCGATCAGCCACGTGACGACGATGACGGAGAGCGCGGGCACGACGGCCACCGAGGCGTCGCGGCCGGCGACCCGCACCAGGTCGGGATCGCTGCGGGAGTACTCGACGTCGATGCGCTGACCGGCGACGAGGTTGGTCGGGTACAGCACTCCGAGCT